>NZ_JBIGLU010000092.1:0-898 GCF_043658375.1 Pseudomonas sp. PsB
GTGACTTTTAAACATGACAAAGTAAAATAAATTAACAATTTAAGTTCTCATAACAAACTAAAAACCAGGCGGGGAGTTCCGGTCCTCTGAAATGAGGCCAACGCGGAAGTAACTTAAAACTGCATTCTATCAAAAGGCCACCAGGGGGCGACCGTTTTGGTGTCAAAAGGACTTCCGTCTCTATACAAGTCAATGGAGAATTCACCAACTTCTCACT
Organism: Pseudomonas sp. PsB; assembly: GCF_043658375.1. Lineage (NCBI taxonomy): Bacteria > Pseudomonadati > Pseudomonadota > Gammaproteobacteria > Pseudomonadales > Pseudomonadaceae > Pseudomonas > Pseudomonas sp. PsB. The sequence goes on from NZ_JBIGLU010000092.1 coordinate 218, forward strand.
TGATTTCTAACCTCAGTAAACGTTTTCAAAATGTGTTTATGGTCTCAATCGCTAGTTTAAAGCCTTCTTCAATGCAGTATGATGTTCATTTGGGACATTTTGGCCTCCCTGATTTTATATGTGACGATAAAGCAGGGTATGCATTAGGGCGTGGCTACGTGGTGATTGACAGGTTGATTGGTTCACAGGTTCAGGAGGGCGCCTCATGCTCCTCCTGATGCCCATATAAGTAGAATCCCTGTTTTTATTTTTCCCAGCATGCACCTGAAATTTTCAAGATGGCGCTGCTCAGATCCGATACTATTGGCCTCCGAGCAGCAGTCCACAAACCAATGGGTGACGTCACGGATGTTACGTCCATTTCTTATATACAGTCTATGTATTTAGGGCATGTACAGACGTGGCCGGGTATCTGGTAAAACAGATATATTTTCTGCCTTTCATCCAGTGGTGTAGTCCAGGGTATAAGCAGGTATACGGCGTATACCCACTTATTTTTCAGTCAGCATTGCGTATACCCACTTCTAAATCCCCCCTGATTCGCACCTTTCAGTAGTATCTGCGAGCCAAATTGCCCATTTTTGTCCTAGGATGGTGAAGCCATGACCCACGCTACTCTGCCTCTAATTGGCTAGTACTCGCTGTCAATCTAAGCAGTAAACTGATGAGCCAATCGGAGGC
>NZ_JBIGLU010000079.1:0-2818 GCF_043658375.1 Pseudomonas sp. PsB
CATGCCCGTCACCTCCCTCCGCAGTCCCTTCGCTCGGCCTCCTGAAGTCGCAATCGGCGGCGCCTGAACTATCGCGCACTTAGAAGCAAAAGCCGAAGCAAGAGCAAGAGCAAGAGCAAGAGCAAGAGCAGCCAGGTTATGGCTGGGAGGCAATGGCCTTTTCGATGGCTGCCCGGAACGCTGGATCATCCGGCTTGGTCAGGCTGGAAAAGTTACCAATTACCTTGCCCTTGCGGTCTACCACGTACTTGTAGAAATTCCACTTCGGCGCACTGCTCTGGCTGGCCAGCTCCGCGAACAGCGGTATCGCATCCGCGCCCCGAACCGCCTGTGTCTTGGTCATGGTAAAGGTGACGCCATAGTTGGCATAACAAACCTTGGCAGTCTTCTCGCTGTCGGCGTCCTCCTGCTTGAAGTCATTGGAAGGCACACCAAGCATTTCCAGGCCTTGCTCGTGGTATTCCTTGTATGTCGCCTCAAGCCCCTCGAACTGCGGCGCAAAACCGCAGTAACTGGCCGTGTTGACCACCACCAGCGGCTTGCCGGCAAAGCGCTGGCACAGGTCCACCTGCCCCTTGCCCCGCAACTCTGGCAGGCTACCCTGCAACAACGCCGGGCAATCGGCAGCCCAGCTCGATGCGCCGGCAAGCAGGGCCAGCACCGGCACCGTCAACCAATGTGCACGCATGACTCGTTTCTCCCGCAAGACAATCCCTGAACTTGCAGGGTAGCGCCTAACAAACACTCATGCCCAGCTGCATCAGCGCCATCCCGCCCTTGTGCCAGCCCCACCACACCAGCGCCAGCAGCAACAGGGCGGCGACGGCCAGTAGCCCTCGAGCCAGGTAGCGGTTCATGCGGCCTGGGCCTGCAGGCGGGCGACCGGGCGTTCGCGCACGGGCCAGTTGAGGGCGGCAGCCAGCAGGCTGAGCAGGATGGAAATCTGCCAGACCAGGTCGTAGCTGCCAGTGCGGTCATACACCACCCCGCCCAACCAGCCGCCCAGGAAGGCGCCCAGCTGGTGGAACAGGAAGACGATACCGCCAAGCATGGACAGGTTGCGCACGCCGAACACGGTGGCCACCGTGCCGTTGGTCAGTGGCACCGTGGACAACCACAGCAGCCCCATGGCGATGCCGAACAGGTAAGCGCTGACTTCAGTCACCGGCGCCCAGAGGAACAGCACGATCACTACCGCACGCAGCAGGTACAACCCGGTCAGCAGGCGCGGCTTGGACATGCGCCCGCCCAGCCAGCCCGCGGTGAAGGTACCGACGATATTGAACAGGCCTACCAGCGCCAGCACCGTTGTGCCGGTGGTCGCGGCCAGGTGCTGGTCGACCAGGTAGGCCGGCAGGTGCACACCAATGAACACCACCTGGAAACCACAAACGAAAAAGCCCAGCGCCAGCAACCAGAAGCCAGAGTGCGAGCACGCCTCGCGCAGGGCCTGGCCCAGGGTCTGTTCGGTACCATGAGTGGGCAGCGGCCGGTCGCGCAGCAGGCCGACGAAGGGCACGATCAGCGCCACCATCAGGCCCAGTACCAGCAACGCTGCGGACCAGCCCAGCCACTGGATCAGGCCGAGGGTGCCCGGCAACATGGCGAACTGGCCGAAAGAACCGGCAGCGCTGGCAATGCCCATGGCCATGCTGCGCTTCTCCGCCGGCACGGCACGCCCAACCACGCCGAGGATGACCGAGAACGAGGTGCCGGACAGGCCGATGCCGATCAGCAAGCCGGCACTCAGCGACAACGACCAGGCCGAGTCGGCCATGCCCATCAGCACCAACCCGGCAGCGTAGAGAATACCGCCAATGATCACCACCCGCGCCGCGCCCATGCGGTCGGCCAGGGCTCCGGCGAACGGTTGCGCCAGCCCCCAGATCAGGTTCTGCAAGGCAATGGCGAAGGCGAACACCTCACGCCCCCAGCCGAAGTCCGCGCTCATAGGCGCCAGGAACAGGCCGAAGCCGTGCCGCACACCCAGGGACAGCGCCAGGATCAGCGCTGCCCCCACCAATACCCACCCGCTGGTTCGCCACACCGAAGTCATTGTCGTTATCTCCAGCACATCGCAAGGTTTTACGGGTATATACCCGCTTATAGTCGTATCAATTCAAGCCAGCTGGTTCAGCAAACGCACCAGTTCATCCCGCTGCCCTGCCCCCAGCCGCTCCACCAGTTCGGCCTGTGCCTGTTCCCAGGCCGGATGGGCAGCGCGCAGCAGTTGGGTACCGGCCTCGGTCAGCAGCACCACGCGGTTGCGCTGATCGTCACCATCAGCCAAGGCCACCAGCCCTTCAGCCTCCAGCACCCGCAGGTTGCGGCCCAGGGTACTACGCTCCAGGCCCATGGCCTCCGCCAGGGTGGTGATACTGGGGCGATCGAGCCGCTGCAGATGACGCAACAGGGAAAACTGGGCGACATTGACCCCGAAGCCGGCAAGGGCCTCGTCGTAATGCCGGCTCACCCCACGGGCGGCACGACGCAGATGGGTGCAGATGCATTCACTGGTCAACATGGATACGTGTATATACCCGCGTCATGTGTGTTGCAAGAGATTTCACGATTACCGACGCCCCTCAGCCCTAATGCCTGTCAGATAGCGTTAATGGGACTGCTACGCATCCCATCGCCGGCAAGCCAGCTCCCACAGGTACAGCGTTGCTCTCGAGGTTGTCGCTGTACCTGTGGGAGCGGCCTCGTGTCGCGAAAGGGCCGCAACGCGGCCCCAGGAATGATGCGCAACAGTTGAAATTGCTGGGGCTGCTTTGCAGCCCTTTCGCGACACAAGGCCGCTCCTACAGGGATTGCG
>NZ_JBIGLU010000010.1:0-168335 GCF_043658375.1 Pseudomonas sp. PsB
GCAGCCCCAGCAATTTCAACTGTTGCGCATCAATCCCGGGGCCGCGTTGCGGCCCTTTCGCGACACAAGGCCGCTCCCACAGGTACAGCGACAACCTCGAGATCAACGCTGCACCTGTGTGTGTGGCTTGCCGGCGATGAGGTGGGTACAGGCGACTAAGCGCCCTCAGGCAGCAGACTGCGGTCAAACATGAACGCCCGCTCCCCCTGTGGTGTGTACTGATACAACTGCTGCGGCCGGCCCAGCCTGGGCTGGTTCTTCTCCCCGGTGTCCCTCACCCACCCCAGCTCGCGCAAGCGCTCCAGGCGTTTGCGCAGCGAGGTGTTGTTCACCGCCTGCCCCAGGCACGCCTGCACCGCACCTAGCGCATCCAGCACAGTGAACTTTTCCGCCAGCAGGTACAGCGGCAGGCTGCTGTACACCGTCTTCGCCGCCAGCCGCTCACGGGCGCGCTCCACCAACAGGTTGTGATCAAAGGGCAACAGCACCTTGCGCGCCAATACGCTGTCCAAGTCGAAAAACGCCAGTTGCTCGCCCTCGACGACCTGCCCGGGTTCGAGCAATGCCAGGTAATAGGTGCTGAGTGACCATCCACGCGGGTCGCGGAAAGCATTGCCCTCGGTGCCCACCTGTTCCATGTAGCACGGTACGACCTGGGTTTTCTCGCGCAGCGCGCGTTCGGCAGCAGCTTCCAGGCTGGTGTCGGGGGTGCGGCCATTGACGATCACCCCGGGCAAGGCCCACTGGCCGGCATGCGGTTCACGCTCACGACGGTGCAACAGCACCTGCAGATGCTGAGCTTCGGGGGCCATGCGCAGGGCGACGATATCGACGCTGGCCAGGACTTCGACTGCATTCACCGGGCGACTCCTTGTTCAAGCTCATCATAATCCACCAGAGCATCTAAGTAAGGCAAGCAGAAAGCCCGTTTCAAAAGTTGCTTGACACACTTAATTCACCAAGTGAACTATGTATCCATTCCAGCGAGGAGAACCGCCATGAAGATCGCCAGTTTCGATGTCGACGCCCAGAACGGCTTCACCAGTAACGTGCCGCAAGAGCTGCCGGTTCCCGAAGGCGATGAAATCGCGGTAGATCTTAATACCATGGCCTCGCGCGCCGACCTGCGCCTGGGCAGCAAGGACGCCCACCCGGCCAACGCCGCCTGGGTAGTCGCCGACCCCGCGCACATGCTGCAGCCCCTGCAACTGGCCAACGCCGACCTGACCTGGGTCAGCCACTGCGTCCCCGGCACACCCGGCTTCGAGTTGCTGCCCGGCCTGCCGGCCCCCATCGACTACGACTATTTCGTGTGGAAAGGCGTCGAGCCCGACCTGCACCCCTATGGCGCCTGCTACCACGACCTGGCCGAACGCCGCTCCACCGGGGTGATCGAGTACCTCAAGGTGCAGCAGGTGGGCGCGGTGATCGTCGGTGGCCTGGCCCTGGACTATTGCGTCAGGACCACCGCCCGCCAATTGCGCCAGGCCGGCTTCCAGGTGCTGTTGTACCTGCCGGCCTGCCGCGCCCTCACCCAGGCAGGCGCCATCGAGGCGTGTGGCGCCCTGGCCGCCGACGGCGTGATCCTCTGCGGCGACGAAGCCGCGCTCGACCACCAGCTCTCTCTGATCAAGGAAGACCGCCCATGAGCGACAGCGTTTTCGGCCCACGCATCATCCAGAACCTGCTGGACACCGACTTCTACAAGATCACCATGATGCAGGCGGTGCTGCACAACTACCCCAACGCCGAGGTGGAATGGGAATTCCGCTGCCGTAACGGCGAGAACCTCGCACCTTACCTGGCGGAAATCCGTTACCAGGTCGAGCAACTGGCCGATGTCAGCGTCACGCATGACCAGCTCGCCTACCTGGAGAAGATCCCGTTCATCAGGCCGGACTTCATCCGCTTTCTCAGCCTGTTCCGCTTCAACCTGCGCTATGTGCAGGTAGGCCTGGATGATGCCGGGCAACTGGCGATTCGCGTGCGCGGGCCGTGGTTGCACGTGATTCTCTACGAGATCCCGCTGCTGGCGATCATCAGCGAGGTACGCAACCGCTACCGCTATCGCGAGGTGGTGATCGAGCAAGTCCGCGAGCGCCTGTATCAGAACCTCGACTGGCTGAAGGCCGAGGCCAGCGCCGAAGAACTGGCCGGTTTCCAACTGGCCGACTTCGGTACCCGGCGGCGCTTCTCTTACCGGGTGCAGGAAGAGGTGGTGCACATTCTGAAGCGTGACTTCCCGGGCCGCTTTGTCGGTACCAGCAACGTGCACCTGGCCCGCGAATACCAGCTCAAGCCGATCGGCACCATGGCCCACGAGTGGTTCATGGCCCACCAGCAACTCGGCCCGCGCCTGGTCGACAGCCAGGCTGCCGCGCTGGAATGCTGGGTGCGGGAATACCGGGGGTTGCTGGGCATCGCCCTGACCGACTGCATCACCATGGACGCGTTCCTCGGCGATTTCGACCTGTACTTCGCCAAGCTGTTCGATGGCCTGCGGCATGATTCGGGCGATCCGCTGGCCTGGGCGGAAAAAGCCATTGCCCACTATGAGCGGCTGGGGATCGACCCGAAGAGCAAGACCCTGATCTTTTCCGACGGGCTGGACCTTGCCAAGGCGCTGGGGCTGTACCGGGCGCTGCATGAGCGGATCAATGTGAGCTTTGGCATTGGTACCAGGCTGACCTGCGATGTCCCGGGGGTGGAGCCGATGAACATCGTGATCAAGATGACGGCCTGCAATGGGGCACCGGTGGCCAAGATTTCCGACAGCCCGGGCAAGACACAGTGCCGGGATGAGAACTTCGTGGCCTATCTGAAGCATGTGTTTCGGGTGGATTGAGGTTGCCTGTGCCGGCCTCTTCGCGGGCTCGCCCGCTCCCACAGGTACTGCACCGCATTCAAGAACCGTGAAAAACCTGTGGCAGCGGGCAAGCCCGCGAAGAGGCCAGCACAGTCACCCCACCTCTTGCAGACCAACACACAACTCCAGAAACCGCGCTGCAGCCCGCGACGGGGTGGCTGCATGCGGCACCAGAATGGAAAACCGCCGCACCAACGCCTGCGGCACAACCTGCAACCGCTGCAACGCCCCATCTTCATGCCGGATCGACATCGCCGACACAAAACCAATCCCCATCCCGGCCCGCACTGCCTCCTTCACCCCTTCCACCCCGGCAATCTCCAGCGCCACGCGCATCGCCACGCCGCTGCGGGCAAATGCCCGCTCGACGATCTGCCGCACACCCGAGCCACTCTCGCGTAATACCAACGGGTAAGCCCCCAGCGACGCCAGCGTCTGTCGGTCACTGCCAGCCAGCGGATGACCACGCGGCACGATGGCCACGATCTCGTCTTCCCGCCACGCCGTCACCGCCGTGCCCAAGGGCAATTCCTGCCCAGGCGGCCCTTCGATCAGGGCGATATCGACGCTGTCCAGCGCAGCGACGATTTCTGCCGTATTGCCGTTGGAAGTGCTCACCAGCACCTCCGGGTAGCGGGCATGGAAATCGGCAATCAGGTAAGGCAGCAGGTAGCTGGCCGGCGTGGTACTGGCGCCGATGCGCAAGGTACCGCGCTCCAGCCCGCGCATGGCCTCGCGCAATGCCTGGGCCTGACGGAAGGTTTCGCGCAGGCGCTCGGCATGGGCCAGCAATTGCTCGCCGGCTGCTGTCAGCCGCACACCACGGCCGGCGCGCTGATACAGCGGCTCGCCAAAGGCCTCCTGCAGCAGCTTGAGCTGGCCAGACACCGCCGGCTGCGACAAATGCAGGGCCTGGGCCGCATGGCTGATGTTGCCGTGCTCGGCGACGGTGGCGAACGTTATCAGTTGTTCTGGGGTCATGAATGAAAAATATCAGCTAACCGGATATTTGCCATCCTAAATTACGATTTTTTATAAGCTTATAACCAGATTAACGTAAGCCATGTCGAAATACCTTTCCGGAGGACTCACATGGCCACGGCTCCGTCCAACCCCGCCTTTGCACCTACCCTCTCTACCCGAGGGCGGCTCAATGGCATCCTGTTCGTCGCGCTGTTCGCGCTTGCGGTCACCCAGTTGGCCGCCCTGCCCGCCATCGCCAACCTGGGTATCAGCCCGCTGATCGTCGGTATCGTCGCCGGTGCGCTTTACGGCAATGCACTGCGTGACGGTGTACCGGCAAGCTGGGCGGCGGGTATCAACTTTTCCGCCCGCGGCCTGCTGCGCATTGCCGTGGCCTTCTTCGGCCTGCGGGTAAGCCTGCAGGAAATTGCCGAAGTCGGCTGGTCCGGGCTCATCGTGTCGTTGCTGGTGGTGTCCAGCACCCTGCTGATCGGCCTGTGGTGTGGCATGAAGCTGTTCAAGCTGGACCGCGATACCGCCTTGCTGACCGCCGCCGGCAGCGCCATCTGCGGCGCCGCCGCGGTTCTGGCCTTCGAGTCGGCGCTGCGCAGTGCACCGCACAAAAGCGCCATGGCGGTTGGTAGCGTGGTGCTGTTCGGCACCCTGTCGATGTTCCTCTACCCATTGGCGATCAATGCCGGCTGGCTGCACCTGGACGCCATGGGCGCCGGGCTGTTCCTGGGTGGCACCATTCACGAGGTGGCCCAGGTGGTCGGTGCGGCCAGCAACGTCAGCCCCGAGGCCACGCATATCGCCACCATCGTCAAGATGACCCGGGTGATGCTGCTGGTACCGGTGCTGCTGGTGGTGGGCCTTTGGATCAGCCGCGCGCGCCAGCCGGGCCAGGCACAGGGCAACGGGCGCATCGCCATGCCCTGGTTCGCCTTCGGCTTCCTCGCGCTGGTGCTGGTGAATTCGCTGCAGGTGTTGCCAGGCAGCGTGACGCAGGCGGTCAACAGCCTGGATACCTTCGCCCTGACCATGGCCATGACCGCGCTGGGGATGGAGACGCGCCTCAGCCAGATTCGCCAGGCCGGGCCGCGGGCGCTGGCCACCGGGGCGCTTCTCAACCTCTGGCTGGTGTTTGGTGGCGTGGCGATTACCCTTGGCGTGCAGAAGCTGTTGGGATGACTTGAGACCGAGTCGCCTTGAGACCGAGTCGCCTGCTTCGCGGGCTTGCCCGCTCCCACAGGTCCAGCGCAAGCCTGAAAGCAGCGCGGCCCCTGTGGGAGCGGGCAAGCCCGCGAAGAAGCCAGCCTGGTCTCAAGCTTTTTCCACTCCCCCCTCGTTGCCGTCCACATTTCTCGGTATGGTGTTGTCAAAGAAGGATGTTTTACCCGCACAGGAAAGACTTAGATGCCTCAACGCAATGTCATCAATGCATCCGTCAGCCCCAAAGGCAGCCTGGAGACGCTGTCACAACGTGAAGTGCAGCAACTGAGTGAAGTCGGTACCGGTAGCCTTTACACCCTGTTCCGCCAGTGCGCCCTGGCCATCCTCAACACCGGCGCCCATGTCGACAATGCCAAGACCATCCTCGAGGCCTATCAGGACTTCGAGGTGCGTATTCATCAACAGGACCGCGGCGTGCGCCTGGAGCTGCTGAATGCCCCGGCCGACGCCTTCGTCGATGGCGAAATGATCGCCAGCACCCGTGAAATGCTGTTCAGCGCCCTGCGCGACATCGTCTACACCGAAAGCGAGCTGGCCAGCCAGCGCATCGACCTGGAAAGCTCCCAGGGCATCACCGACTATGTCTTCCACCTGCTGCGCAACGCTCGCACCCTGCGCCCGGGCGTGGAGCCGAAGATGGTGGTGTGCTGGGGTGGCCATTCGATCAGCAGCGAGGAGTACCAGTACACCAAGAAGGTCGGCCACGAGCTGGGCCTGCGCAAGCTGGATGTGTGCACCGGCTGCGGCCCGGGTGTGATGAAGGGCCCGATGAAGGGCGCCACCATTGCCCATGCCAAGCAGCGCATGCACGGCAGCCGCTACCTGGGCCTGACCGAGCCGGGCATCATCGCCGCCGAAGCGCCCAACCCGATCGTCAACGAACTGGTGATCCTGCCGGACATCGAGAAGCGCCTGGAAGCCTTCGTCCGTGTCGGCCACGGCATCATCATCTTCCCGGGCGGTGCCGGCACGGCCGAGGAGTTCCTCTACCTGCTGGGCATCCTCATGCACCCGGACAACCAGAACCTGCCGTTCCCGGTGGTACTCACCGGCCCGCGCAGTGCCGAGCCGTACCTGCAACAGTTGCACGCGTTCGTCGGCGCCACCCTGGGTGAAGCGGCGCATCGCTTGTACGAGATCATCATCGATGACCCGGCGGAAGTTGCCCGGCACATGGTCGAAGGGCTCAAGGCGGTGAAGCAGTTCCGCCGCGAGCGCAACGATGCCTTCCACTTCAACTGGCTGCTGAAGATCGAGGAGAGCTTCCAGCGGCCGTTCGACCCGACCCACCAGGCCATGGCCGACCTCGACCTGCGCCGCGAGCTGCCGGCCCACGAACTGGCCGCCAACTTGCGCCGGGCGTTTTCCGGCATCGTCGCCGGCAACGTGAAGGACAAGGGCATCCGCCTGATCGAGGAACACGGGCCGTATCAGATCCGTGGCGACAGCGCCGTGCTGGACCCTCTGGGCCGGCTGTTGCAGGCGTTCGTCGACCAGCATCGGATGAAGTTGCCTGGCGGCGCGGCGTATGTACCGTGCTACCAGGTGGTGACCTGATTCGCCATTCTTGCTGAGGCCCCATGGATGGGGCCTGCAGCTATTTGGCTTTTTGGATGTGGGCATTTGCATCGAGTAGGCATTCATTCGCGATGGTGGCGCCAAGTCACCTTTCCGCCCTTACGGCGGGTCCCTTTTTGTCGTGGCAAAAAGGAACCAAAAACCGTCCGCTCCCATCATCCGGCCCCTACGCTACGCTCCGGGGTCCCCTCGCTACGGGCCTGCTCCCGGGAGTACGCGCTGCAGGCCCCATCCATGGGGCCTCAGCGCTTGACGGGCATCCATGCCCGTCACCTCCCTCCGCAGTCCCTTCGCTCGGCCTCCTGAAGTCGCAATCGGCGGCGCCTGAACTATCGCGCGCTTAGAAGCAAAAGCAAAAGCAAAGGCAAAGGCAGACGCAAAGGCAAAACTGCTACTAACTGAGGTCGGCCATCGGTCGTTCGACGAAGCGGATGCTGTCGCGCCCACCGCGCTTGGACTGGTACAAGGCAACATCCCCTTGCTCGATCAAGGCTGCCAGGCTCGTCGGCGGTTGGTCGAACAGGTTGGCGCCGATGCTAAGGGTGACTGGCTGCGGCGTAGGTACCGTCTTGCTTGCATACTGCTGGAACTGCTCGCGCAGCAGTCCACCCAGCTCCATGACCCGCTCGCTGCTCGCATCACACAGCAGAATGACGAACTCATCACCGCCCAGCCGCGCGGCCAGCGAGCGCTCGGGCAGCACCGTGCGAATCATCTCGCTCAGGGCAATCAGCAAGCGGTCCCCTGCAACATGCCCGTGCAGGTCGTTGACCAGCTTGAAGTTGTCGATATCGATCAGTAGCAAGGCCCCGGGCTGCGCCGAATCCACTGCCTTGAAGAAAGGCCCCGCCCGCACCTCCAGTGCACGCCGGTTGTACAGCGCCGTCAACGGGTCACGGGCCGCCAGGCGGGCAATCCGCTCCTCGCGCCGGTAGCGCACGGTGCCGGTCATCGACAAGGCAATCAGCATGATCGCCATCGCACCTTCGACCAACGAAACCTGAATGATCAGCCCGCCGAAGGTGGCCAAGTCAATCAGCGTACCCGGTGTGATCGCAATGATCGCCTTGGCCGCATAGAACAACCCATGCGCCAGCAACACATAGCGCAACTGCACCGCGCCGACACTCAGCGACTTGCCATGCGGCCGCAACAACCAGCTGGCCTTGAGCGTCAACAGCGCCACCAGCAACGAGTTGACCATCAGCATCACCTTCGACCACTGCGGCCCAACAGGCATCAGCAGCAAGGCAAACCACACCAGCACGACCGATAACCAGATACGCGACAGCCGCACCTGGGTGAAGCGCAACACCCCCACCAGGAAGAACCAGTGCGCCACCACCAGCAAGCCGTTGGCGAACCAGATACCGATCAGCAACAAACCGATGCCGCGCAGCAAGGCCAGGGTGGAACCAATCGTGATGGTGGCAAAGCCTGCGCTCCAGAACAGCAGCGACGGCTCGCGTACGCTGCGCCACTCGATCGCCAGGTACAACGCAGCCGCGGCAGCCAGGGCGATAGAGATAGTCAGCATCGTGGGTGGATCAAGCGCCATGAACGGTTTGGCCTATCTGGTTGACGAGGAAAAGGCCCGATTGTATGCGCTCGTGATGACTTTTCAGAGGAGCCTTACACCACCAGCCTGAAAATGATAGCCCAGCCCTGGCCGATACCCGTGCGAGTGAATGTCATATTGACATCAGCCTGTCATTTGCACCACAAAAACCGCTGTCGTTATGACAACACACCAGCGCAACACGCCCATCTGCAAGGGCTGCCCAGCTGGCACGAAAGCTGAACCATTCTCTTTCGCCACTACCTGCCTTGCGGAAATAACCATCATGAAAAATATCCTCCTCCCTCTGGTGATGTCCTTGTCCATCGCCCTGCCCGCCTGCGCCGACGAGGTGCTCTCGGAAAGCCCCGACAACACGGTGGGCTATGGCGCCGGCGGCGTCACCGGCCTGATGGTCGGCGCCGCGCTCGGTGGCCCTTTCGGCGCCATCGCCGGTGCAGCCTTGGGTGCATTTGGCGGCGCCGCCGTGCAACAAGGCAGCGGGCACAGCGACGCGGCCTACGTGGTACGCCATGACGACGGCAGTACCCAGCGCTATCGCTCGCCCAATGCCCGCTTCAAGCCCGGTGATCAGGTGCAGGTGAGTGGTATTCGCCTGGCCCCGGCGCAGTAAAGCGCACCGCTCAACCTGTTGCCGGCGCTGACGGTGCTGGCATCGTGGGCGATCCTGAGCGAGGAGATTTCGCTGTATCAGGTCGTCGGGTTGGCGGTGGTGCTGTTTGCGGTGTCGCGGCTCAAGCCGCGGGGCAAACAGGAAACAAAGGTGGCTGAGGCCAAAGGTGCAGCAGCCTGACTGCGGTCACTGTGGGAGATTGCCCAGCCCTTTGGGCTGCGCTGTCGCACAGATAACTGAATTCGCAAGCGATCCTCGTACCCTGTGGGAGCGGCTTTAGCCGCGAAGAATCCGACGCGGTGCATGGCACCGGCTGCGCCGGTGTTCGCGGCTAAAGCCGCTCCCACAGCATCCCTGCTAATTCAATGAGTTATGTACAGTCCTATGAGAGCGGCTTTGCGTCGCGAGAGGGCTGCAGAGCAGCCCCGGCAATTTTGGTAGTGACACCAACGTCTGGGGCCGCTTTGCGGCCCTTTCGCGACACAAGGCCGCTCCCACAAAAACGCTTGAATTCCCTCAGAGCACCCGCTTGATCAGCGGCTCCAGCCGGCTATAGCGCAGCCGCCGCAGGAACTTGCGCACTTCCTTGGGGTGCTCGGCCTTGACCCCCAACTCCTCTGCCGAGCCGATCTTCGGCGCATGCCGGCGCAACTCGGTCAACTCTGCCTCCCGTGGCCCCAGCCATTGCCCTTGCGGGTCATCGATCAGCAGGCCGTTCTCCAGATCCAGGTTGAAGCCGCGCGGGTTCAGGTTGTTACCGGTCAGCAACGAATAGCGCTGGTCTACCCACACGCCCTTGGCATGAAAGGTATGCCCGGGGTCATTCCAGATCCGCACCTGCAGCTGGCCGCTGGCAATCGCAGCGTGGCGACGTCGGGTGAAGGCGCGCAGGTTGTCTTCGTACAGGTAGGGCAACGCGCCGCTGGCACTGAACGGCTCGCCGGGGGCGATATAGAAGTCGTTGGCCGTGCGGTCACCAACGATCAGCTCCACCCGCACGCCACGCGCCAGGGCATGGTCGAGCTCGCGCATCAGCACCCGGGGCGGGTTGAAATACGGCGTGCTGATGATGACCTGCGTGCGCGCCGCCGCCAGCAAGGCGCACAGTGCCCGGTTCAGCGGGTTGCCACGGCCCACACCCAACAGCGGGATCACCCGCAGGCCCTGCCCCGCTGCGCTGGCCGGTGCCTCATAGGCCATGCGCCGCAGCCGCGCGCGCAAGCGCCGGATGTCGCCGCGCAGGCTGCGGGTGGAGGGTGGCGCCGGCAGGTCGAGGCGCGGCGTGGCGGTGTGGTGCAGCAGGCGCCGCACCAGCCCGACCATCGCGTCGGCCAGCTCTGGTGACTGGAACAGGTGGTAGCGGTCCAGGCGGTAACGGTCGAAACGGTGCAGGTACACGTTGTTAAGGCTGGCGCCGGTGTAGATCACGCAGTCGTCGATGATGCTGCCCTTCAGGTGCAACACGCCAAACAGCTCGCGGGTCTGCACCGGTACGCCATGGATGACGATGTCCAGCCCATGGTGCTGGCGCTGGGCCTGGTACCAGGCGGCGTTACCCGGCTGGCGCCCGGCGCCCAGCAGGCCGCGGCGGGCACGGAACCAGTCGACCACGATGGTGATTTCCAGCCCCGGCCGCGCGGCCTTGGCCTGGTACAAGGCATCCAGCACTTCCTGGCCGGCCTCGTCTTCCTGCAGGTACAGCGCAACGATGACGATACGCCTGGTTGCGGCGCGGATGCGCTCGAGCAGGCAGGCGCGGTAGGCCTTGGCATCGGGCAGCACCTGTATCGACTCGGCCGACATGGCGTAGCCTGGCAATGCCGCCAGCATGGTTTCGGGGTTCACGAACGATCACCTTCTGTGTGCAACCACTGTCGTGCATCAGCTTGCACAGGAAGATTGAAACTGTCCAGCCCCCGGAGAGCATGGGGCTGCTTTGCAGCCCTGTCGCGACACAAGGCCGCTCCTACAGGTTCGGCGCCGCATTCGGCGGTGGCTTGTAGGAGCGGCCTTGTGTCGCGATAGGGGCGCAAAGCGCCCCCATTTCTGACGAAGCTATTTCAAGTCGAAGCGATCCAGCTCCATCACTTTCTCCCAGGCCGCGACAAAGTCCCGCACGAACTTGTCCCGGCCATCACTGCTGCCATACACCTCGCTCAACGCCCGCAACTGGGCATGGGAGCCGAACACCAGGTCAACCCGGCTACCGGTCCACTTCACCTGCCCGGTCTTGCGGTCGCGCCCTTCGAAGGTTTCGTTATCCGCCGAGGTCGGCTTCCACTCAACGCCCATGTCCAGCAGGTTGCGGAAGAAGTCGTTGCTCAGGGTACCGACCTTGTCGGTGAACACGCCCTGCTGGCTGCCGCCATGGTTGGCGCCGAGCACGCGCAGGCCGCCGATCAGCACGGTCATTTCCGGCGCGGTCAGGGTCAACAACTGGGCCTTGTCCAGCAGCAGCTTCTCGGCCTTGACGCTGTAGCGGGCCTTGGTGAAGTTGCGGAAGCCATCGGCCAGCGGCTCCAGTACGGCGAACGACTCGACGTCGGTCTGCGCCTGGGAGGCATCGGTACGCCCCGGGTGGAACGCCACGCTGACGTTGTGCCCGGCGTCCTTGGCAGCCTTTTCCACTGCGGCGGCGCCAGCCAGAACGATCAGGTCAGCCAGGGAGATCTTCTTGCCACCGGCATTGAACTCGGCCTGGATCTTCTCCAGCGCCGCCAGCACCTTGCCTGTGCCCTGGTTCGCCGGCCAGTCCTTCTGCGGCGCCAGGCGCAGGCGGCCACCATTGGCCCCGCCACGCTTGTCCGAACCGCGGAAGGTCGACGCCGCCGCCCAGGCAGTGGCCACCAGCTCGCCAACGCTCAGGCCCGCCGCGAGCACCTTGGCCTTGAGCGCGGCAATGTCCTGCTCACCCACCAGTGGGTGGTCGACTTTTGGCAGCGGGTCCTGCCACAGCAGCTCTTCGTTGGGCATTTCCGGGCCCAGGTAGCGCGCCAATGGGCCCATGTCGCGGTGGATCAGCTTGTACCAGGCACGGGCGAAGGCGTCCGCCAGCTGCTCAGGGTTGTCCTTGAAGCGGCGGGCGATCGGCTCGTAGATCGGGTCGAAGCGCAGCGCCAAGTCGGAGGTGAGCATGGAAGGCGCGTGGCGCTTGGCCGGGTCGTGGGCATCCGGCACGGTGCCTGCCCCCTTGCCCTCCTTCGGCCGCCACTGGTGGGCACCGGCCGGGCTCTTGGTCAGTTCCCAGTCGAAGTTGAACAGGTTGTTGAGGTATTCGTTGCTCCATCGGGTGGGGGTGGAAGTCCAGGTCACTTCCAGGCCGCTGGTGATGGTATCGCCACCCTTGCCGCTGCCGAACTTGTTGGCCCAGCCCAACCCCTGCAACTCCAGGCCTGCTGCTTCCGGCTCGGGGCCGACGTTGTCGGCAGGGCCGGCACCGTGGGTCTTGCCGAAGGCGTGGCCCCCGGCGATCAGCGCCACGGTTTCTTCATCGTTCATGGCCATGCGGCCGAAGGTGTCACGGATGTCCTTGCCAGAAGCCACCGGGTCGGGGGTACCTTCCGGGCCTTCCGGGTTCACGTAGATCAGGCCCATCTGCACGGCGGCCAGCGGGTTTTCCAGGTTGCGCTCGCCCTGCAGGGTACGGCCCTGCTCCTCGGGGCGCTTGGCCGGCTCCGCCACCAGGTCGCCCTTGCCAGGCGGCTGGGCCTTGCCATAGCGGGTGTCTCCGCCCAGCCAGACCTTTTCCGAACCCCAGTACACATCTTCGTCCGGCTCCCACACGTCGGCACGCCCGCCGGAGAAGCCGAAGGTCTTGAAGCCCATGGATTCGAGGGCGACGTTGCCGGTGAGCACGATCAGATCGGCCCAGGAAATCTTGTTGCCGTACTTCTGCTTGATCGGCCACAGCAGGCGCCGGGCCTTGTCCAGGCTGACGTTGTCCGGCCAACTGTTGAGCGGGGCGAAGCGCTGCTGGCCAGAGCCTGCACCACCCCGGCCATCGCCGATGCGGTAGGTACCGGCGCTGTGCCAGGCCATGCGGATGAACAGCGGGCCGTAGTGGCCGAAGTCGGCGGGCCACCAGTCCTGGGAGTCGGTCATCAAGGCGGTCAGGTCTTTCTTCAGGGCCTGGAAGTCGAGGCTCTTGAACGCCTTGGCATAGTCGAAACCCGGGTCCATCGGGTCGGACTTGGAGGAATGTTGGTGAAGAATTCTCAGGTTGAGCTGGTCAGGCCACCAGTCACGGTTGGTGGTGCCGCCACCTGCGGTTTGATGGAACGGGCATTTCGATTCGTTCGACATCTGCGGGTACCTTTGGGTCGGTTATCCAGATTTCCGGTCTTTGCCAGGTGTTCTTTCAGCCGAGCGCGTGGGCTCGTGCTACCCCTCATCAGGTCTACATGGGGCTTGCGAAGCTGTCACGACGGGGTTGGTGCGGTCTTGCACGCAAGTGCTGACACGCCGCCCGCTCGCGGAATTCGCGGGGCCAGGGGAAAGACTAGCCGAGCTTGGACAGAGTTCTAATAGAGTGGCTATTGAGGGGTGATAGGTTGGCTCTGTCAGCCTTCCTGTGCCGGCCTCTTCGCGGGTAAACCCGCTCCCACAGGTACGGTACAGCCCTCAAGACCTGTGGTGATCCTGTGGGAGCGGGTTTACCCGCGAAGAAGCCGGCACATCCATACAAGGCAATTAGGCTGGCCACATGCTTCAATACACCGCCACCCCCTCTACTCCGGAACCCGCCCCCTCATGAACCGCAACGACCTGCGCCGCGTCGACATGAACCTGCTGGTACTGTTCGAAGCCCTGATGATCGAACGCAACCTGACCCGGGTCGGCGAAAAGCTGTTCATCACCCAGCCCACCGTCAGCGCCGCCCTCGCCCGCCTGCGCGAGCTGTTCGACGACCCGCTGCTGATCCGCAACGGCCGGGCCATGGAGCCCACGCCACGGGCCATGCAGATCTTCGCCGAGCTGGGGCCGGCCATGGATGTGATTTCCGCCGCCATCAGCCGCGCCCGCGAGTTCGACCCGGTCAACAGCTGCAACGTGTTCCGCCTGGGCCTGTCGGACGATGCCGAGTTCGGCCTGTTCCCGGCCCTGCTGCAGGCCCTGCGCGAAGAGGCCCCGAACATCAGCGTGGTGGTGCGCCGGGCCAACTTCCTGCTGATGCCGGGGCTGCTGGCCAGCGGCGAGATCTCGGTGGGCGTGAGCTACACCACGGACCTGCCGGCCACCGCCAAGCGCCGCAAGCTGCGCAACATTGGCGTGCGGGTGCTGCGCGCCGATGACCGCCCGGGCCCGCTGACCCTCGACGAATACTGCGCCCGCCCGCATGTGATGGTGTCGTTCTCCGGCGACATGAGCGGCAATATCGACCTCGACCTGGCGCGCATCGGCCGCTGCCGCAAGGTGGTGCTGGCGGTGCCGCAGTTCGGCAGCCTGCGCGCCCTGCTGCGCAACACCGAGCTGATCGCCACGGTGCCGGACTATGCCGCCTGCGCCCTGGCCGACGACGGCAGCCTGCGCGCCGACCCGGCGCCGTTCGACATCACCGAGGCCGAACTGTCGATGGTCTGGAGCGGCGCCCAGGACAATGACCCGGCCGAGCGCTGGCTGCGCGAGCGCATCCTGCAGTTCATGGCCACGCAGTGATGCATCGACCTCATCGATAGCCACCATGAATGCCATCAAGTTCCGCTGCGGCAAGCCCGGGCGGAAGATGGCGGCATTCACTGATTGATGAGGCCTCCCATGAAAACCGGCATGATCGCTGCCCTGCTCGCCTTGCTGGCCGCCCTTGGCGGTTGTGCCAGCCCGGCCGCTACCGACGCGCAGCCCTACGGGCACTTCTATTCGGCCACGGCCATTTCCAGTGTCGCCCTGGCCCCCGGCCAACGGGTGGCGGTGCTGCTGGGGCGAGACGCCGAAGCAACCCTCGAATACCTCGGCAGCCATCGTACCCAGGCAGCCGCACCGGCCCAGGGCCAGCGTGCCCCTGTTGCGACCCTTGGCAGCGAGAGCCAGGCGTATGACTGGCTGGCGCGGTCACTGGCGCAGCAGTTTGCCGAAGTGACCTTCTATGACGACCTGGACACGCTGCTGGGCGACCACCCGAATGTGATCGTGCTGCTGGACACCGAAAGCCGTTTGGCCAGCGCGGATATCGAAAGCCGGGTGGTTGCGCGCTTTTTCGATGACCAGCTGACCTATATCGGCCGCGCTGAAGGGCGGGCCAGCAAGCGCCTGGGCGATGTGGCGCGGGTGGCCGAGGATGAACGGGCGGTGCAGGCGGATGCCTTGCGCGACTTTGACGATTCGTTGCAGGCGTTGTTGAAGGGTCGCGTTTGAAGGCCCTTTCACTGGTATAGCGCAAATGCTCGGGCACAGCACCGGCCTGTAGGAGCAGCCTTGTGCTGCGAAGAGGCCAGTACTGCCACAGAATTTCTTTTGCCACACCGGCCCTTTCGCAGCACAAGGCTGCTCCTACAGGTCGGTGTGCTGTAGCTGTAATAACAGCGGTAAAGCTGCTACTTGCCCCGCTGCATCCACGCCGCCCCCAGCCCACTGAGGCAGATCACCGAGATGCCCACCAGGCTCAAGGTATCCGGCACCTGGCTATAGACAACCAACCCAAGCAACCCGGCAAACACGATCTGGCAATAACTGAACGGCGCCAGCAAGGCCGGTGCTGCATGGCGGAAGGCCTGGGTCAGCAGCAGGTGCGCAGTCATGCCAAAGCCACCCAGCGCCAGCATCAGCAGCGCATGGTCCCAACGCGGCATCTCCCAGAAGAACGGCACCAGCGCACTCATCGCCAGGGTGTTGCACAACCCCGCATAGAAGTTGCTGGTGGTCGGGCTGTCATGCGCGGCCAGGATGCGCGTCAGCAACTGATAGAAGCAGAAGCCCAGCGCCGAACCGAACGGATACAGGATGGCCGGGGTGAACATCGCCCCGCCCGGGTGCACCACCACCAACACACCGATGAAGCCCATCACCACCGCCACCCACTGCCCCACCGTCACCCGCTCCTTCAGCAACGGCGCCGACAGCGCGGTGACCAGCACCGGGGCCAGGAAGTTGACCGCCGTGGCCTCGGCCAGAGGCAGGTACTGCAGGCCGGTGGTGAACAGCAGGCTGGTACTCAACAGGCTCAGGGCACGTAACGTCTGCAACAGCGGACGGCGGGTGCGCAGCACGTTGAGGCCGGCCTTGGGCAGGAAGATGCCGGCCATCAGCAGCGTGTGCACCACATACCGCGCCCACACCACCATGATGATCGGGTACAGGCCGCCGAGGAACTTGGACAGGGCATCGTGACTGGCGAACAGGAACGTCGCCACCACCACCAGGGCGATGCCGCGCAGGGGTTGGTTGACTCCGGACAGCGGTGTGCTGGAACTCATGGCACTCTCGATGACGGCGCGGCTGGATGCGGCGCCCAGGGAAGGCCGCGCAGGCGTTGCCTGGCGGATGCAACAGCTCGGATTCTAGAAGAGATGCCAAAGAATAAGGAAGTTCTATTGCCGCCAGCCAAGGCCGACTGCAATTTCTGTTCGCTGATCGACCACTTTCCGCCCCGCGCGCATGGCCCGTGGCGTGCTGATCGCTGACCATCGAATGCGAACCCTGCCCACCCTACAAGGAATTTACATGCAAAGGCTCACCACCCGAAACGGCCTGGACCTGCCCGCGATCGGCCTGGGCACCTGGCCAATGACCGGCAGCGAGTGCACCCAGGCCGTGCGCCAGGCGCTTGAAGTGGGTTACCGGCACATCGACACCGCCACTGCCTATGACAACGAAGCCGCCGTCGGCCAGGCCCTGCGCGACAGCGATGTACCGCGCGAGCAGATTCACCTGACCACCAAGGTATGGTGGGATCGCCTGGCGCCCAAGGCCATGCGCCAGTCGCTGGAGGACAGCCTGCGCGCGCTGGGTACCGAGCAGGTCGATCTGTTCCACATCCACTGGCCCGGCCAGGACTGGGACCTGGCCCGCAGCATCGAAACCCTGGTGGCCCTGCGTGACGAGGGCAAGGCGCGCAGCATCGGCGTGGCCAACTTCCCGCTGGGGCTGCTGCGCCAGGTGGTGGAAACCCTGGGCGCACCATTGTCGGCGATCCAGGTGGAATACCACGTGCTGCTCGGCCAGCAACCGCTGCTGGACTACGCCCGCCGCCACGACCTGCTGCTCACCGCCTACACCCCGCTGGCCCGTGGGCAGGCGGCGGCGCAGCCGGTGATCCAGGCGATCGCCCGCAAGCATGGCGTACTGCCCAGCCAGGTGGCGCTGAAGTGGTTGCTGGACCAGGACGGCGTGGCGGTGATCCCCAAGGCCGGCAGCCGCGAGAACCAGCTGGCCAACCTGGCGGCGTTGAACGTGCAACTGGATGACGAGGACCGCGCGGCGATTGCCGGGTTGCCGAAGGACCAGCGAGTGGTGAGCCCGGCGTTTGCGCCGGACTGGAACAGCTGATTGCTGCTCAATATCTGAAAGCTGGCACGATCTCTGTGGGAGCGGCCTTGTGTCGCGAAAGGGCCGCAAAGCGGCCCCGGCAATTTTTGCGGCGAAGCTGAAAATGATGGGGGCGCTGCGCGCCCCAATCGCGACACAAGGCCGCTCCCACAATGGGCCGCGTAGGCCGTTATATTGGCGTCATGACCTGCTTCAACCGCTCGTTCGCCGGTGCCGGTCGCCCGTACAGGTAACCCTGGAAGTGCGAGCAACCCTCCGCCGCCAACCGGCGCATCTGCTCCTCCGACTCAACCCCCTCGGCCGTGGTCTTGATCATCAGGCTGTTGGACAGGTCGGTAATGGCGCGGATGATCGACATCGCCTCGCGGCTGTCGCACATGTCATGCACGAACGACTTGTCGATCTTGATCCGGTCGAACGGGAACGAACGCAGGTAGCCCAGCGAGGAATACCCGGTGCCGAAATCGTCCAGCGAAATGGACACGCCCAGGTCCTTCAGTGCACGCAAGGTGCGCACGTTCTCCTCGCTGTTGCCCAACAGCACCGACTCGGTGACCTCCAGCTCCAGCCGCTGCGGCGGCAGGCCTGAGTCGGCCAGCGCCAGGGCCACGGTGTGCACCAGGTTGGCATTCTTGAACTGCACCGCCGACAGGTTGACCGACACCGTCTGCTCGCTGTCCCAGCTGGCCGCCTCCTGGCAGGCCAGGTTCAGCGCCCGGTTGCCCAGTTCGTGGATCAGCCCGGTTTCCTCGGCGATGGGGATGAAGTCCATGGGCATGACCATGCCGCGGGTCGGGTGCTCCCAGCGCAGCAACGCCTCATAGCCGGTAACGCTGCTGGTCTGCTGGTCGACCACCGGCTGGTAGTGCAGCTGCAACTGGCCCAGGTGCAGCGCGGTGCGCAGGTCGGTTTCCACCAGGCGGCGCTGGCGGGCGGCGACGTCCAGTTCGACGTTGAAGCACTCGTAGCGGTTGCGGCCATTACGCTTGGCCTCGTACAGCGCCATGTCGGCGTAGCCCAGCAGTTGCTCGGCCTGGTCGCTGTCATCAGGCGCAATGGCAATGCCGATGCTCACCCCCACCGTGAACTGGTGCCCCTCGATCTGGAACGGTGGGCAGATCGCGTTGATCAGGCGCTGCGCAGTGTTGCATGCGGCCTCCCGGCCCTCCAGGCCGGTCAGCACCACGGCAAACTCGTCGCCGCCCAGGCGGGCCAGGGTGTCGTGTTCGCGCAGCTCGCGGCGCAGGCGCTTGCCCAGCGCGCGCAGCAGCTTGTCGCCAAAGGCGTGACCCAGCGAATCGTTGATGTTCTTGAAGTTGTCCAGGTCCAGGCACAGGGCGGCGGTCAGCTTGGCGTGCTCGCTGTCACGCACCAGCGCCTGGCGCAGGCGTTCGTTGAACAGGGTGCGGTTGGGCAGCCCGGTCAGCGCATCGTGGTGCGCCATGTGGTGGATCTGCGCGTGGGCGGCCAGCTCTTCTGTGGCGTCTTCGGCAACGAACAGCACGTAGTCGGCCTGGCCTTCACGGTTCTGGCTGAGCAAGGTGCGGCTGCGCAAGGTGCGTGGGCCGCAGGCCGTGTCGACCCGGGTTTCGGCGGCATGGCCCTTGGTGCTGCGGGCGCCACGGGCCAGTTGCTGTTCCAGGTAACCGGCAGCACCCGGTGCCAGGCATTCGCCGGGCAACTGCCCGGTCATGCTGCGCTGCGGCCCGCCGAACAGGCGTTCGGCCTGCTGGTTGGCCAGCAGGATGCGCTGGCTTTCCAGGTCCTGGACAATGACGCTGGCAGGGATGTTGGCAATCACCGAATCAAGGAACTGCGACAGCTTGATCATTTCCTGGCTGTACTGCTCGGCCAGTTCCTTGGCCTGCAGCAGTTCCTGCTCTTGCCGGTGGCGCTCGGAAATGTCGCGGGTGACCTTGGCGAAGCCCACCAGTTGCCCGGCATCGTCGTACACCGCGTCGATCACCACATGGGCATGGAAGGTCGTGCCGTCCTTGCGCAGGCGCGAACCGGTCTCTTCGAAGCGCCCGGTGCTGCGCGCCTGCTCAAGGTTGAGCGCGGGCAGCCCGGCGGCGCGCTCGGCATCGGTGTAGAACAACGAGTAGTGCTGGCCGACGATTTCCTCGGCAAGGTAGCCCTTGGCGCGCTGGGCGCCGGGGTTCCAGTTGGCGACGATACCTTCGGGGGTGAGCAGGTAGAAGGCATAGTCCACCACACTCTGGATCAACAGCCGGTACATGATGTCGGGGCTTGCGACTAGCGACATGAACTTTACCTGGGCCTTCGAAAGGCGTGAAAAGGATTGGTGGCATTATGCCTCTGATGACGATTTTGTGAAGTAGCTCACAAAAAGCCACGATCCCTTCAATTTGCGAACGAAGGCAGGCAACCCCTCAATGGCGGGCGCCCGTCACCAGGAAATTGAGCAAGCCCGGTTCGTCATCCAGGGCTATGGGCTGCGCCGGGCGCGACAGTTCGGCCAGCACGGCATTGCAGAAGGCCACGGCAGGCATGTCCTGGGCGTAACAGCGCATCAGCCAGTCGCCCTCGCCGCCCAGCAGTTGCAATGCCACCGCCCGGCCGATGCCCTGCCGGCGGTACTTTTTCAGGATGAACAGGTCGGCCAGTTCGAACGCATCGATGCCCGGCAGCTCGCTGCGTTCGACCAGCACGAAACCGGCGATGAAACCATCTGCCAGCACCAGGTACGCGCCCCAGCCATCGGCCTGCCAGTAACGTTGCAGGTGCTCGTCATGGATATAGAAGCGGCCGTCCACTTCGACGTCTTCCTGCTCCCAGTCCGAGGACTCGTAGACGTAGAACTGATAGAGGTTGCGAATCAGCGGGGCCTGGTCGGCAGTGGTTGCCAGCAGTTCGATGGGCAGCATGGTGCGGGGGCTCGGGTTAAAAAGGCGGATTCTAGATCAACAGCCCCTGGCAGCAAAAAGCCCAGGCCCTCCCCGCACGGAAAGGCCCAGGCCAAAACCAGTCATCGATTGCTAGGCGCCCCTGTGGGAGCGGGCATGCCCGCGAACACCGGCAAAGCCGGTGCCATACACCGCGGTGCCTGCTTCGCGGGCACGCCCGCTCCCACAGGGATCCCTTCAGGGCTCAACTGTTTTGCAACGCACGCGGGCGGTGGCTGCGCGCCTCGGCGTCCGGCGCCTTGGCCGCCTGCAGGTGGAAGTCGAACGCCAGCTCGGCAAAGCGTTCGCCCTCTACGCCGCGATCACGCGCCGCCGCAGCATCCTCGACAAAGCGCAGCTCGCCGACCAGCCCGTCACGGGTGGCGTAGGCAAAGTCATCCCACAGGTACTTGTCGCCGGCCAGGTTTATCTGCGTGGTCAGGTGGCGGTGCCCCGGCGCCGAGATGAAGAAGTGCACGTGCGCCGGGCGCTGGCCGTGACGGCCAAGCAGGTCCAGGCACTCCTGGGTTGGCCCTTGCGGGTCGCAGCCGTACCCCGACGGCACGATGGAGCGCGCGCGGTAACGCCCTTCGGCATCGGTGATGATGCGCCGGCGCAGGTTGTACTCGGACTGGGTGGAGTCGAAGTACGAATAGGTGCCCTGGGTGTTGGCGTGCCACAGGTCAACGGTGGCGCCGGCCAACGGCTTGCCTTCGGCATCGAACACCTGGCCCTGGAGGAACATCACCACGCCCGGGTCGCTGCCGTCGTCCATGCGCGCTTCGCCCTGCGCCAGCGGCGCCCCCGCCACATACAGTGGGCCTTCGATGGTGCGCGGGGTGCCGCCAGTCAGGCCGGCCTCGGCGTCCTTGGCATCCTGCAGCAGGTCGAGGAAATGTTCGATGCCCAGCCCCGCCGCCAGCAGGCCGGCTTCGTTACGACCACCCAGGCGGTTGAGGTAGTCGACGGCATGCCAGAACTCGTCTTCGGTGATTTCCAGGTCTTCGACCAGGCGTGCAGTGTCCTGCAGCACACGCAGCATGATCTGCTTGAAGCGTGGGTTGCCTTCGGCATGGCCCAGGCCGGCCACTTCGTTGAAGAACGCCTGAACATCGGCAGTGTGGGAAATTTTCACGGTCATCGTGCTTGCCTCATCTTGTTCTTGTCAGGTAGACAGGTGCGACTCAGCGGTCGTCGCTGTGAATCGACGAGGGGTGCCGGCACAGGCCGTCGACCTCGATGTCCATGTACGGGAACAGCGGCAGCTGCATCAGGGTGTCGTGCAGCGCCTCGACACTGGGCACGTCGAACACGCTGTAGTTGGCGTAGTGCCCGGCAATGCGCCATAAGTGGCGCCACGTGCCTTCGCGCTGCAGGCGCTGGGCCAGTTCCTTTTCGTCGGCCTTGAGCCGGGCGGCCTTGGCCGGGTCCATGTCGACCGGCAGTTTCACGGTCATCTTCACGTGGAACAGCATGCTGGTATCTCCTTTCTCTGATTTGGCGCGAACACTGTGGGAGCGGGCGAGCCCGCGAACACGGGCGAAGCCCGTGCCATCCACCGCGTCGCCTGCTTCGCGGCTAAAGCCGCTCCCACAGGGGTTGTGTGTTCTTTCAGCCAGCGTGACTCAGCGGCGGGCGAAGCGCGCCAGGCGCTGTTCGTCCAGGGTCAGGCCCAGGCCAGGGGTACGTGGAATGTGCAGCTGGAAGTCGCGGTACTGCGGCGGCTCGTTGACGATTTCTTCGGTCAGCAGCAGCGGCCCGAACAGCTCGGTGCCCCAGGTGAGCTGGCGCAGGGTCAGGAAGGCGTGAGCCGAAGCCAGGGTGCCGATCGAGCCTTCGAGCATGGTCCCGCCATACAGGGCGATGCCGGCAGCCTCGGCGATTTGCGCGGTGCGCAGCACGGCGCGCGGGCCACCGTTCTTGGCTATTTTCAAGGCGAAGATGCTGGCCGCGCCGTCGGCGGCCAGGCTGAAGGCGTCCTCGACGCTTTCGATCGACTCGTCGGCCATGATCGGCGCCGGGCTGCGCTGGTTCAGGCGCACCTGGCCGCTGCGGTTGATGCGCGAAATCGGTTGCTCGATCAAGTCGATGCCGTTGTCGCCAAGCACCTGGCAGGCACGGATGGCCTGGGATTCGTCCCAGTACTGGTTGACGTCGACCCGCACGCTGGCACTGTCGCCCAGCTCGCGCTTGATCGCCACCACGTGCCTGAGGTCCTGGGCCAACGGGTTGGCGCCGATCTTCAGCTTGAACACCCGATGCCGGCGAATCTCCAGCATGTGCAGGGCTTCGGCGATGTCGCGGGCGGTGTCGCCGCTGGCCAGGGTCCAGGCCACTTCCAGGCTGTCGCGCACGCGGCCACCCAGCAGTTCGCTGACCGGCAGGCCCAGGCGCTTGCCCTGGGCATCGAGCAAGGCGCTCTCGATACCCGACTTGGCAAAGGTGTTGCCCTTGGCCAGCTTGTCCAGCTTGAGCATGGCGGCGTTGATGTTGTCTGCCGGCAGGCCGATCAGCGCCGGCGCCAGGTGCGCATCGATGTTGGCCTTGATGCCCTCGGGGCTTTCGTAGCCATAGGCCAGGCCGCCGATGGTGGTGGCCTCGCCGATGCCTTCCACGCCATCACTGCAGCGAACACGCAATACCACCAGGGTCTGCTGCTGCATGGTGTGCATCGCCAGCTTGTGCGGGCGAATGGTCGGCAGGTCGACGATAATTGCCTCTATACGTTCAATCAGCGCGCTTGTCATTGTTGCCAGGTCCCGTTGTTTCGGGCTGCCAGCCGCAGGCCCGAGTGGTGCATTTACTTGCTTGTTCAAGGATTGCGCGAGACCCTGATAGCCGTCCAATATCGAATGAATCTCCCACCATACCCTGGAGGTCTGATGGAGCTGCGCCACCTGCGTTACTTCAAGGTCCTGGCCGAAACCCTGAACTTCACTCGCGCCGCCGAGCTGCTGCACATTGCCCAGCCACCGCTGAGCCGGCAGATCAGCCAACTCGAGGACCAGCTCGGTACCTTGCTGGTGGCGCGCGAGCGCCCGCTGCGGCTGACCGAGGCGGGCCGCTTCTTCTACGAGCAGAGCTGCACCGTGCTGCAGCAGCTGGAGAACATCAGCGACAACACCCGCCGCATCGGCCAGGGCCAGCGCCAGTGGCTGGGGATCGGCTTTGCCCCCTCGACCCTGTACAAGGTGCTGCCGGAGCTGATCCGCGAGCTGCGCCAGGACAGCGAGCTGGAGCTGGGCCTGAACGAGATGACCACGCTGCAGCAGGTGGAGGCGCTGAAAAGCGGGCGCATCGACATCGCCTTCGGGCGCATTCGCATCGATGACCCGGCCATTCACCAGCAAGTGCTGTGCGAGGACCCGCTGGTGGCTGTACTGCCCAAGGGCCACCCGCTGGCGAGCAGCCCGCTGACCCTTGCCCAGCTGGCTGGCGAGGCGTTCATCCTCTACCCGGCCAACCCGCGGCCCAGCTATGCCGACCATGTGCTGGCACTGTTCGCCCACCACGGCATGAGCATCCGCGTCAGCCAGTGGGCCAACGAACTGCAGACCGCCATCGGCCTGGTGGCCGTCGGCGTAGGCGTGACCCTGGTGCCGGCGTCGGTGCAGCAGCAGCACCGCACCGATATCGAATATGTAAGCCTGCTCGACAGCGGCGCCGTCAGCCCGATCATCCTCAGCCGGCGCAAGGGCGATGTGAGCCCGATCGTGCAGCGCTGCCTGGCATTGATTGCACAACAGGCCGAATGAGGGCGCTCCCTGACCTCACGCGGTCGGTTGTAGGAGCGGCCTTGTGTCGCGAAAGGGCTGCAAAGCAGCCCCAGGGTTTCAGCGCAGATGCACGAATTGCCGGGGCTGCTTTGCAGCCCTTCGCGACACAAGGCCGCTCCTACAAGGGCCTGCGCAGGCCAGAAGAATGCGCCCCCCGGGTCATCATCAACCAACAGGAAAAACCAGCATGATTCACGGCAAGACACTGCAAGCATGGTGCAGCTCCCACCCCCTGATCGAAGACCTGGTGGCCCTGCGCGAAACCCGTTGGTTCAACCCGCACATCGCTCCTGCCGCCCAGGCCCTGGCCGATGTCGGCCTCAGCGCCGCCGATGTCAGTGCCGCCAGTGCCCGGCTGGCACGCTTTGCCCCCTACCTGGCCAGCGTGTTCCCGGAAACCGCTGCCACCGGCGGCATCATCGAGTCACCACTGCGCCCGCTGCCCACCCTGCACGACACCTTGCTGCAGGCAGCGGGCCTGCCAGCCAGCGGCTCACTCTGGCTCAAGGCCGACAGCGAGCTGCCGATCTCCGGTTCGATCAAGGCCCGCGGTGGCATTCATGAAGTGCTCAAGCATGCCGAAGACCTCGCTCTGGAGGCCGGCCTGATCCGCCTCGACAGCGATTACCGGGAACTGGCCAGCGACCAGGCCCGGCAATTCTTCAGCCAGTACAAGGTTGCGGTCGGCTCGACCGGCAACCTCGGCCTGTCGATCGGCATCATGAGCGCCAGGCTGGGCTTTCAGGCGACCGTGCACATGTCGGCCGATGCCCGCCAATGGAAGAAGGACAAACTGCGCGCCCATGGCGTGAGCGTGGTCGAGTACGAAAGCGACTACAGCGTGGCGGTGGAGCAAGGGCGCCAGCAGGCGGCGGCGGACCCGAGCTGCTACTTCGTCGACGACGAGAACTCGCCACACCTGTTCCTCGGCTATGCCGTGGCGGCCGAGCGGCTGGCCGTCCAGTTCGAGGCCGCAGGCATCAAGGTAGATGCCGAGCACCCATTGTTCGTTTACCTGCCCTGCGGGGTCGGCGGCGGTCCGGGTGGCGTGGCGTTCGGCCTGAAGCTGATCTGGGGCGACCATGTGCACTGCATCTTCGCCGAGCCCACCCACTCGCCCTGCATGTTCCTGGGGGTGTATAGCGGTTTGCATGACGCCACCAGCGTGCAGGATTTCGGCATCGACAACCTGACCGCCGCCGACGGCCTGGCGGTGGGCCGACCTTCCGGCTTTGTCGGCAAGGCGATGCAGCGTTTGCTCGATGGTTATTACACGGTCAGCGACGAGGCGCTGTACCGGCTGTTGGTGCTGGCCCATGACCAGGAGAACGCGCGGCTGGAGCCTTCGGCGCTGGCGGGGATGCCGGGCATGGTCAAGGTGCTTGAATCGCCTGAATACCTGGCGCGCATGGGCCTGTCGGCTGGGCGCATGGAGCGGGCCACGCACCTGGTGTGGGGGACCGGTGGCAGCATGGTGCCGGAGGCAGAGTTTACGGCCTATCTGGCCAAAGGGAGGGGCTGAGGAATCGTCTCTGCTTTTGATGTCTGTAGGAGCGGCCTTGTGTCGCGATGGGGCGCGCAGCGGCCCCACATTTTCAGCTTCGCCGCTAATTTCGCCGGGGCTGCTTTGCAGCCCTTTCGCGACACAAGGCCGCTCCTACACAAAGCGGGTGTTGCAGGTAGGCTCTACCCCGGCAGGCTATAACGCTCGGCAAAGTACTGCCGGAAGAAGTCCACCGCCACCCGCACCTTGGCCGAGCTGGCCAGCGGCGTGGTGTATACCGCCCAGATATCCGCCGGCTGGTGATAGTCCTCCAGCACCTGCACCAGGCGCCCGTCCTGCAGGCTGTCGTGCACATCCCACCAGGAACGCAGCAATATCCCGCGCCCGTCCAGGCACCACTGGTGAGCCACTTCGCCATGGTTGCTCGACAAACTGCCGGTCACCCGCACCCCCTCCTCACCCTCCGGGCCCATCAGCTGCCACACGCCAAACGGGTGGTCGCGCTCCTTGATCACCAGGCAGTCATGGCTGGCCAGGTCGCCCAACACCTTGGGCGTGCCGCGCCGGGCCAGGTACGCCGGCGCGGCGCACAGCACCCGGCGGTTGCGCGCCAGCGGCTTGGCAATCAGGTTGGGGGCGATAGCGTTGCCCACGCGGATATCCAGGTCGACGCCTTCGGCGATCAGGTCCACCAGGCGGTCATGCACGTCCAGGCGAATGTCCAGCCGCGGGTAGCGTTCGGCCAGCTCCGACAAGGCCGGCGCCACGAAGCGCCGGCCCAGGCCCAGGCTGCTGGCGATGCGCAGTTGCCCGGCCGGCTCGCGGTGCTGGGCGCTGATGTCATCACCCATGCGCTGCACCGCATCGAAAATCTGCAGCGCCCACTGGTACACCCGCTCACCCTCCTCGCTCACCGTCACCCGCCGGGTGGTGCGGTGCAACAGGCGTACTTCCAGGGTTTGCTCGAGCATGCGAATGCGCTTGCTGATGTACGCCGCCGACATGCCCAGCTCATCGGCCACGGCCGCGAAGCTGGCGCGCCTGGCCACTTGCAGGAAGATGTTGAGGTCGTCGAGGCTGGGCAGATTATTCACGTAGCGTGTTCCAAGAATCCATGAATGGCTAGATTATCTCCGGATCAAGCCCTTATAGCATGGCCAGCACCTGTTCCCTAGACAACGAGTGCACCCCATGAGCAAGACTTTCAGAATCGCGGCAATCCCCGGCGATGGCATCGGCAACGAAGTACTGCCTGAAGGCATTCGCGTGGTCGAGGCCGCTGCGCGCAAGCACGGCCTGGACATCAGCTTCGAGTTCTTCGAATGGGCCAGCTGCGATTACTACCTGGCCCACGGCAAGATGATGCCGGACGACTGGTTCGAACAGCTCAAGGGTTTCGACGCCCTGTACTTCGGCGCAGTGGGCTGGCCTGACAAGGTACCGGACCACATCTCCCTGTGGGGTTCACTGCTCAAGTTCCGCCGCGACTTCGACCAGTACGTGAACATCCGCCCGGTGCGCCTGTTCCCCGGCGTACCTTGCCCACTGGCTGGCCGTGAGCCAGGTGACATCGACTTCGTGGTCATTCGCGAGAACACCGAGGGCGAGTACTCGTCGCTGGGCGGGCGCATGTTCGAAGGCACCGAGAACGAGTTCGTGCTGCAGGAGTCGGTGTTCACCCGCCGCGGCGTCGACCGTATCCTCAAGTACGCCTTCGATGTGGCCCAGACCCGCCAGCGCAAGCATGTCACCTCGGCCACCAAGTCCAACGGCATGGCCGTGAGCATGCCGTACTGGGACGAGCGCACGGCGGCGATGGCTGCCAATTATCCGGAAATCAGCTGGGACAAGCAGCACATCGATATCCTCTGCGCGCGCTTCGTGCTGCAACCGGACCGCTTCGACGTGGTGGTGGCCTCGAACCTGTTCGGCGACATCCTCTCCGACCTCGGCCCGGCCTGCGCCGGCACCATCGGCATCGCGCCATCGGCCAACCTCAACCCCGAGCGCAAGTTCCCGTCGCTGTTCGAACCGGTGCACGGTTCGGCGCCGGACATCTACGGCAAGAACATTGCCAACCCGATCGCGATGATCTGGTCCGGCGCGCTGATGCTCGACTTCCTCGGCAACGACGGCGCCGACCCGCGCTATCGCGCCGCCCACGACGACATCCTCAAGGCCATCGAGCAGGTCATCGCCGCCGGTGACGTGACCCGCGACATGGGCGGGCAGCAGTCCACCCAGCAAGTGGGCCAGGCCATCACCGCGCTGGTCGAGGCCTGATCCACCAGGGCCGATTGTCAGAAGTGTCTGACAATCGGCCCTTTGGCTCTTGCGAGCGGCGTGGATTGTATGCAAAATCTGTTAACCATTAGATATTCGTAAACCAAAGGTTAACGACCAAGGAAGGAGTGGTACTGCAACACCCCGGATGCCTGCCGGGTAAAACAAGTACGCCAACGTCCCAGGAGACGATGATGTCGCACAAGAATAAAAAGATTGATGTGTTCCTGATTACCGTGAGCCTGATTGCCGTGCTGCTCACCGTGATCGGCCTTGCAGCCTTCCCCGCCCAGGCGGAAAGCGCCGCCAACCAGTTGTTCGAACTGTCCACCCGCACCTTCGGTACCAGCGTGCAGGTGCTGGTGTTCGGCAGTACCCTGGCCGTGCTGTACCTGGCCTTCAGCAAGTACGGCAACATCCGCCTGGGCAGCGGCAAGCCTGAATACGCCACCGCTACCTGGGTGTTCATGTTCATCTGCGCCGGCATGGGCTCGTCGACCCTGTACTGGGGCGTGATGGAATGGGCCTACTACTACCAGACCCCAGGCCTGAACATCGCCGCGGCCAGCCCCAAGGCGCTCGAGTACAGCGTTGGCTACTCGTTCTTCCACTGGGGCATCAGCGCCTGGTCGATCTATGCCCTGGCCTCGCTGGCCATGGCCTACCACTTCCATGTGCGCAAGAAGAGCGGCCTGAACCTGGCCTCGATCGTCGAAGCGGTGACCGGCTTCAAGGCTACCGGGCCGGTAGGCCGTAGCGTCGACCTGATCTTCCTGCTGACCATGATGGGCGCGCTGACCGTGTCGCTGGCCCTCACCGCCTCCACCCTCACCCGCGGCCTGCACGACCTGGCCGGCACCCCGGACACCTTCACCGTGCAGTTGCTGGTGATCGGTGGCGTGGCAGTGATGTTCTCGCTCAGTTCCTACATCGGCATCGATGGCGGCCTGCAGCGCCTGAGCAAGATGGTGTGCATCGGCGCGCTGGTGTTTGCCGCGGTGATCCTGCTGGTCGGCCCGACCCAGTTCACCATCAACAACACCGCCAACTCGATTGGCCTGATGATCCAGAACTACGTGCACATGAGCCTGTTCACCGACCCGGCCGGCGACGGTGCCTTCACCCGCAACTGGACGGTGTTCTACTGGCTGTGGTGGGTGTCGTACGCACCAGGCGTGGCCATGTTCGTGACCCGCGTTTCGCGCGGCCGGCAGATCAAGGAAGTGGTGCTGGCCCTGCTGCTGGGTGGCAGCTTCGGTTGCTGGTTCTTCTTCGGCGCGCTGGAAAGCTACAGCATGCACCAGTTCATCACCGGTGCGGTGGATGTACCGAAGATGCTCGCCGAACAAGGCGGCGAATCGGCCGTGACCCACCTGCTGCTGGCGTTGCCATGGGGCCAGGTGTTCCTCGGTGTGTACCTGTTCATCATGGCCATCTTCTGTGCCTCGCACATGGATGCCGCAGCCTATGCGGTAGCCGCCACCAGCACCCGCAACCTGCGTGAAGGCGACGACCCGACACCGACCCACCGCCTGTTCTGGTGCGTGGTACTGACCCTGGTGCCACTGGCCATGCTGTTCGCCAAGGCCTCGCTGTCGACCATGAAGACCGCCGTGGTGCTGACCGCCATCCCGTTCATGGTGATCCTGCTGGTGAAGATCTACGGCTTCTTCAAGTGGATGATCGCCGACTACGGCCAGGTATCGGCCCACCTGATCGACGAAGAAGCGGCCCGCATGGCTGGCGAAGAGCCAACCGAGCATGCCCCGCGCAGCGCCGCTGCGGTGCACTGACCGATGCTGTAGAAGCGAGCTTGCTCGCGATGGGGCTGCCAGGCAGCCCCAGGATAGCTGCAAATTTTTTTGCCTGATCTGTTAACCAACAGATACGCGTTAACCAATAAATACAAACCGAGCTTGTGAGAAACCTGTCATGAACGACTTCAAACGCCTGCCCGCCGATTTCTGCGCGAACGCCGACGAGGCCTTCACCATCCCCGCCAATTTCTACACCCAGGCCGCGGTGTTCGAGCACGAGAAGGAAGCGATCTTCGCTCGCAGCTGGATCTGCGTGGGCCACCGTAGTGAAGTGGCAGAGAACAACGCTTACATCACCCGCGAAGTGATTGGCGAAAGCATCATCGTCGTACGTGGCCGTGACAGCGTGCTGCGCGCGTTCTACAACGTCTGCCCGCACCGCGGCCACCAGCTGCTCAGCGGCAGCGGCAAGGCCAAGAACGTCATCACCTGCCCGTACCACGCCTGGACCTTCAAGCTCGACGGCGAACTGGCCCACGCCCGCAACTGCGACAACGTGGTCAACTTCGACAAGGAAAACTCCACCCTGGTGCAGCTGCGCGTAGAGGAATACGCCGGCTTCATCTTCATCAACATGGACATGGACGCAGGCTCGGTAGAAGACCAGTTGCCAGGCATGCAGGCACGCATGCGTGAAGCCTGCGCGGTGATCGACGACCTGCACCTGGCCGCGCGCTTCGTCAGCGACACCCCGGCCAACTGGAAGTCGATCGTCGACAACTACCTGGAGTGCTACCACTGCGCCCCTGCCCACCCGGGCTTCTCCGACTCGGTGGACGTTGGCCAGTACAGCCACAGCCTGCACGGCAACTGGACCCTGCAATACGGCCTGGCCAAGCCTTCGGAGCAGTCGTTCAAGTTCGACGAGAATGTGAAAGACCCATCGTTCGCCGGTTTCTGGGCCTGGCCTTGCACCATGTTCAACGTGCCGCCAGGAGCCAACTTCATGACCGTGATCTACGAGTTCCCGGTCGATGCCGAAACCACCCTGCAGCACTACGACATCTACTTCCTCAACAAGGACATCAGCGAGGAGCAGCAGAAGCTGATCGACTGGTACCGCGAAGTGTTCCGCCCGGAAGACCTGCGCCTGGTCGAAAGCGTGCAGAGGGGCCTGAAGTCCCGTGGCTACCGTGGTCAGGGCCGGATCATGGCCGACCGCGAGCGCAGCGGCATGAGCGAACACGGCATTGCCCACTTCCACAACCTGATCGCCGTGGCCCACCTCGACGATTGATGGCAACCGCTCCACGTTTTTTGCACGTAAAGGTGCGCGGCAGGGCCTGCCGCGCACCCAGGCAGTCGAGGTGAACCATGGCCAACACATATGAAATGTTCAGCGTGCACGTTACCGCAGTGGAACAAGCCACGCCGCTGATCAAGCGCTTTACCCTGGCCCGCGAAGACGGCGCGGCGATGCCCGCCTTCACCGGTGGCAGCCACGTCATCGTGCAGATGCACGGCACCGACGGCAGCCAGTTCAGCAACGCCTACTCGTTGATGAGCGACCCGCGCGACACCCGCAGCTACCAGATTGGCGTGCGCCTGGAGGAGCAGTCCAAGGGCGGCTCGGCGTTCATGCACCAGCAGGTGGAGGTGGGCACCCGCCTGACCATTTCCTCGCCCAACAACCTGTTCGCGCTGGACCCGACCGCCGGCCGCCATGTGCTGATTGCCGGCGGCATCGGCATTACCCCGTTCCTGGCGCAACTGCATGAACTGGAAGGCGCCAGTGCCGACTACGAACTGCACTATGCCTTCCGCGCGCCGGAGCACGGGGCATTCCAGGACCAGCTGGCCAACGGCCCGCATGCCGCCAACACCCGTTTCTACATCGACAGCCTCGACCGCAAGCTCGACCTGGCCGCCCTGTGCGCGGGGCTGGACGAGCAGGCGCACCTGTACGTGTGCGGCCCCAAACCACTGATCGACGCGGTCATCGCCTGCGCCGCCGAGGCCGGCATTGCCGAGCACCGCGTGCATTGGGAACAGTTTGCCGCCACTCCGGTCACCGGCAGTGCCTTTACCGTGGTGCTGGCGCAGTCGGGTGTGGAGTTGCAGGTGGAAGAAGGCATGACCATCCTGCAGGCCATCGAGAAGTCCAAAGCCGCCAAGGTCGAGTGCCTGTGCCGCGAAGGCGTGTGCGGCACCTGCGAGACGGCCATCCTCGAGGGTGAAGCCGAGCATTACGACCAGTACCTGAGCGACGAAGAAAAGGCTGCCCAGCAGAGCATCATGCTGTGCGTCTCGCGTGCTCGTACTGCCCGCTTGGTACTCGACTTGTAATTACCCGCAGTTGACGCGCCCTCTGTAGGAGCGGCCTTGTGTCGCGATGGGGCGCGCAGCGGCCCCAGGATCTCTGCCATGGCACAGATCGCCGGGGCCGCTGCGCGCCCCATCGCGACACAAGGCCGCTCCTACAGGGATTCGCAACTCTCTCAGTACCGTCAACCAAAAGTTGACAGCTTGGGTATACTGGCAGGCTCTTGGCCCAGATCAGGACACCCTGCCGATGTTGGAAAACAGCTTCGCCTTCCGCCTCAAGGAACTGCTCGAACATCACAAGCTGACCCTGCAAGCCGTGGGCACGGCCTTGGGCATTTCGCGCACCGCGGTGCACAAGTGGACCCGTGGCGGCGAGATCGACTACGACAACCTGCGCAAGCTGGCCGACTTTCTCAAGGTCAACTGGATCTGGCTGCGCTATGGCGACGAGGCGCTGCAGAACATCCAGCAACCACAGGTGGTCGAGCTGCCGATGACCGACCTGCGCCGGCGCCTGACTGCCGAGATCATGGAAAGCGAAACGCGCATGAAGCTGGCCCAGGAAGGCGCACGCATCGTCACCTGGGAATGGAACCTGATCAGCGACGAAGTCACCTACTCGCCCAATGTCGAACAGGTGTATGGCTGGCCGGTGCACCACAACGAAGACTTCTGGAAACACCTGCCGGGCGAAGACGTGCAGCACATGCAGGCGATGTATGCCGAGGCAGTGGCCAAGGGCAGCGGCTGCGAGTGCGACTTCCGCATCACCCGCCCCGACGGTGAAGTACGCTGGATCTCCTCCCGCGCCACAGTGGTACGCGACAGCGCCGGGCGATCGGTGAAGATGGTCGGCATCAGCATGGACAACACCGAGCGCCAGATGGCCCAGCAGGCCTTGAGCCAAAGCGAGGAACGCTTCCGCACGATCTTCGAGCTGGCCTGGGGCGCCCTCGCCTACATCGACCCCGACGGCACCTGGCAACGGGTCAATAACAGCCTGTGCGAGCTGCTGGGCTACCGTGCCGAGGAGCTGTACGGCATGACCTTCCAGCAGATCACCCACGCCGATGACCTGGCGCAGAACCTGCAATTGCTGCAGCGCATGCTGGCCGGCGAAACCGAGCGTTACGAGGTGGAAAAACGCGTACGCCACAAGAACGGCGAGTACATCTGGGTACGCGCCCGCACCTCGCTGCAACGCCGCGACAACGGCGAGCCGGAGCACCTGATCAGCGTGTTCGAAGACATCAGCGCCGAGCGCCAGGAGCATGAACGGCTGCAGGCGCATATTGCCGCACTCGAGGCCCGCCTGGCTGCTTCGTGACAAGGCTTACCCGAAAACCCAAGTCTGTCGCGATCCGTGTGGGAGCGGGTTCACCCGCGAACACGGGCGAAGCCCGTGCCATCCACCGCGGTGCCTGCTTCGCGGGTGAACCCGCTCCCACAGGGACCGCGCCAGCTTTCAGATTTGAGTAAGGCAGTTGCTCCTTTGCTGCTAGGCCGGCAGGTGATCGCCGCGCAGCCAGTCGATAAACCGCGCAAACAACTCCGACTGCGAGTTGATCTCCAGCTTCAGGTACAGATTCTTGCGGTGCATGCGCACGGTTTCCGGCGAGATGCCCAGCTCCAGCGCGGTGGACTTCACCGAATGCCCACGCAGAATCATGTGCGCCACCTCCCGCTCACGGTCGGTCAGCACCTGGCAGCCGAAACTGTCGAACGCCGCCTGCAGGCTGCCACGCTCCACCGATGCGGGGCCGGGCTCCAGTTGGTGCCGGGCGTAGCGCCCCAGCAGCTCGCGTACCATCGGTTCCAGCGCACGCAGCAGGTCGATCTGCCCTGTACTCAGCCGCGTGCCGCTGCAGCCCTGGAACAGGCTCAGCGACAACTTGCGGCCAGCGCTGAGGTCGACGATGTAGTAGCTGTCTTCACTGCAGCCGGTCCCCAGGTAATAGGCCTTGTAGTAGTCGCTGTCGAAGAAGTTGTCCGGGGCGATTTCCTGCAGGTGGTAAAAGCCCTCGGCCAGGCCGCTCTGCACGGCCAGGCAGAACGGGTCGAGCAGGTAGCCGGCAGTGAAGTAGCGCTCCAGCACGGCGGCGCGGTGCAGGTCGGGGATGCCTTGCTGGTACAGCAGTTGCGGTGCCCGCCCCTGGCACTCGAGGCTGATCATCATCGACTCCACCTGCACCAGCTGACCGATGGCGGCCGCCACATGCGCCAGCGCCTCGGGCGTTTCGCTGTGGGCCAGTGCGCGCTGCAGCGCCGCATGCCATTGCTGCAGCGCGCCCAGTGAAAGGGTAAGCGGGGTGTCGGGAGAGGCCTGGGTCATGCCCGGCAGTCTAGCCTGCCAGGCACGCCCGCGCACAGCCCTTTGCGCCAGGTTCATCGGCCCTGGTACAGGCCAAGCGCCGTGAGTTCGCGCGCGGTTTCGATGATGCACTGGCGCAGGGTTTCGACGATCTCGTCCACCTGCGCATGGGTGACGATCAACGGCGGCGACATCACGTTCAGGTGCATGATCGGCCGCACCAGCAGGCCTTTGGCCTGGGCCTTGCTGTGGATGCGTTCGCCGATGTTCACCTCGTCGGCGAATAGCGCCTTGCTGGCCTTGTCGGCAACGAACTCGACACAGGCCATCAGCTTCATGCAGCGCACATCCCCCACCAGCGGCAGCTCGCGCAGGCTTTGCAGGCGCTGTTCCAGGTAGCTGCCAACGTCCTTGACGTGCGCCAGCAAATGCTCGCGCTCGATGATCTCGATGTTCTTCAGCGCCGCGGTGCAGCACACCGGGTGGCCGCTGTAGGTGAAGCCGTGGGTGAAGCAGCGGCCCTTGCCCGGCTCGGCGATCACCTGCCAGATGCGCTCGGAGAAGATGCACGCCCCCAGCGGCAGGTAGGCCGAGGTCAGGCCCTTGGCGGTAGTGATGATGTCGGGGGTTACACCGAACAGTTCCTCGCTGGCGAAGAAGGTGCCCAGGCGCCCGAACGAGGTCACCACTTCGTCGGCGACGAACAGGATGTCGTAGGTCTGGCACAGCTGCCACATGCGCTGGAAGTAGCCCTTGGGCGGAATGATCACCCCGCCCGAGCCCATGATCGGCTCGGCGAAGAACGCCGCCACGTTGTCGGCCCCCAGCGAGAGGATCTTGTCCTCGAACTCGGCCACCAGGAAGTCGAGGAACTCGGCCTCGTCCATGTCGTGCGGGGCGCGGTACGGGTTGGGGTTGGACACGTGGTGGATCAGGTCGTGGTGATAATCGAACTCCGCCACCCGGTCAGCGGCCTTGTTGCCGATCGACATGGTCAGCGTGGTGGAGCCGTGGTAGGCGTTGTAGCGGGCGATGATGTGCTTCTTGTGCGGCTTGCCACGGCAGTTCTGGTAGTACTGGATCAGCCGGTAGGCAGTGTCGACCGCGGTCGAGCCGCCGGTGGTGAGGAACACATGGTTCAGGTCACCCGGCGCCAGCTGCGCAAGCTTCTGGCACAGCTCGATGGCCACATCGTTGGCCATGTCGGAGAACGGGTTGGAATAGGCCAGCTGGCGTACCTGGTCGGCGATGGCCAGGGCCATTTCCTCGCGTCCCAGGCCAATGTTGGTGCACCACATGCCGCCGACGGCATCGAGGAAGCGGTTGCCGTGGGTATCGCGGATGTAGGCGCCCTCGCCGGCAACGATGTTCAGCGCGCCTTGCTCGCGGTGCTCGTCGAACACGTGGTAGCCGTGCATGTAGTGGGCCTTGTCGGCTTCCACCAGCGGGTCGTGGGCAATGGCGAATGCTTTGCTTGGGGTGGCCATGGGCAGCTCCTTGGCAGTGATCGTTGGGCAGTGTTCAGAAACCGGTCTTGACCGTGCTCCAGACCCGGGTGATGGCGCGCATGTCCTTCGGGCTCTGGGTTTTCTGCGCGAACAGGCGCTCGCGGGTTTGCGCGTCGGGGTAGATGGCCGGGTCCTGGCGGATCTCGTCGCGCACCAGCGCGGTGGCGGCGGCATTGCTGTTGGCGTAGTGGATGTAGTCGGTGACCTTGGCCATGGTCTGCGGCTGCAGCAGGAACTCGATGAAGCGGTGAGCATTGGCCGCGTGCGGCGCATCCTTGGGGATGTACAGGTTGTCGAACCAGATCAGCGAGCCTTCCTGGGGGATGAAGAACGACAGCTTGATGTCCTTCTTCGCTTCCACCGCGCGGGCCTGGGCGGTGGCGTAGTCGCCGGACCAGGTCAGGGCCAGGCAGACATCGCCGTTGGGCAGGCTGGTGAGGTAATTGACCGAGTCGAACTTGCGAATGTATGGGCGAATGCCCAGCAGCAGTTGTTCGGCCGCCTTGAGGTCGGCCGGCGATGCGCTGCGTGGGTCCTTGCCCAGGTACTGCAGGGCCAGCGGGATGACTTCGGTCGGCGCGTCCATCAGGGTGACGCCACAATCGGCGAAGCGCGAGACGATCCTGGGGTCGAACAGCATGGCCAGCGAGCCGATGGGGGCATCGGGCATGCGCGCGGTGATCTTGTCGACGTTGTAGGTTACCCCCGAGCTGCCCCAGGTGTAGGGCGCCGAGTATTTCAGGCCGGGGTCGTAGCCTTGCAGGTTGTTCACCACCTGCGGGTCGAGGTTGTGCCAGCTGGGCAGTTGCTGCTTGTCCAGTGCCTGGAACACCCCGGCGCTGATCAGCGGGGGGACCAGGGAAGCGTTGAGCATGACCAGGTCGTAGCCGGAGCGGCCGGTGAGCAGTTTTGTCTGTACCGTTTCGTAGCCGTCGAAGGTGTCGTAGATGACCTTGATGCCGGTGGCCTTCTCGAAGTCGGCCAGGGTGGTTTCGCCGATGTAGTCGGTCCAGTTGTACAACCGCAACGTGTTACCGCTGTCCACCTCTGCCGCCTGGGCCAGGCTGGCGCCAGACGCCAGCAGCAGACCGCCAATCACCTTCAGTACCTTGCGCATGGCAACTCCATCGTGTGAGTGCTCGGGATCGAGCCGATGGGGGCACTATCGAGGGATTTGCCGAAGGGGGACATACCCCGAATGTGTGGGTGGTCGTTTTTTGGCAGAATGTCGTATGCCGACAGAATTCTGGGGCTGCTTTGCAGCCCTTTCGCGACACAAGGCCGCTCCTACAGGGTGCGCGGATCCTGTAGGAGCGGCCTTGTGTCGCGATGGGCCGCAACGCGGCCCCAGTGGTTCGAGCAAAAGCTCACGCCAGCGGATACAACGCCTCATCAAACTGCTCAAGGCGCGGGAACACCAAAGGCTGGTCGTCCGAGAGCTGCTCCAGGCGCTGCCGGTACTGCTGCAAAAACGCCTGCCGCGCCTCGTCACTGATGTACGGCACATGCCAGGCCACGAACGGCGGCAGTACCTCGAACCCCACGTAGGCCAGCGTGCCGCGCAAGATCGGCCGCAGCATGTCTTCCAGCGGCCCATGAATCGCCCCGTCGCCAAACATGTGCTCGCGCCCGCCCAGGGTCACGGTCACCAGCGCTTTCTTGCCCGCCAACCCGCCCTGGTCGTAGAAGCGCTTGCCGCCATAGCACACCCCCGACACCAGCACCCGGTCGATCCAGCCCTTGAGCATGGCCGGCGCCGAGAACCAGAAGATCGGGAAGTTCAGCACCAGCAAGTCGGCCCACAGCAGCTTGTCCAGCTCCTGCTGGATATCCGCGGCAATGGCACCACGCTTCACCCCCTGGCGCTGCTCCAGGGCATACACCAAGTACTCGGGGTTTTCGCGCTGGCTGAAGTCATCGGCACTGGCCACCGGGTTCCAGCCCATGGCGTACAGGTCGCTGACCTGCACCTGGTGGCCCTGGGCGCGGAAGGTTTCCACGGCCTGGTCACGCAGGGCAGCAGTGAACGATTGCGGCTCGGGGTGAGCGTGGACGATCAGTACATTCACAAACATTCTCCTCACACAAAACAGGTTGTCTTCCAGCTGTGGCTCAACACTGCACCGCTTTCACCTCGACGAACTCCGCCAGGCCCTCCTCGCCCCACTCGCGCCCGTTGCCCGACTGTTTGTAGCCACCAAACGGTGCCTGGTAGTTGAACCCGCCACCGTTGATGAAGCACTGCCCGGCGCGTATCTGCCGCGCCAGGGCCAGGCCGTGCTCGCGGCTACCGGCCCACACCGCGCTGGACAGGCCGAACGGCGAATCGTTGGCCAGGGCCAGCGCCTGGGCCTCGTCGGCATAGGGGATCAGGCACAGCACCGGGCCGAAGATTTCCTCCTGGGCGATGCGCATGCGGTTGTCGACATCGGCGAACAACGTCGGCGCCACGTAGAAGCCGCGCTCGAAGCCGGCCGGCGTATCACCGCCGCACAGCAGGCGCGCGCCCTCTTCCTGCCCCAGGCGAATGTAGTCGAGCACGGTGCGCCGCTGGCCTGCCGAACACATCGGCCCGAGGAAGCTGGCCGGGTCACGCGGGTCGCCCATGACCAGCGCACGGGTCTCGGCCTCGGCAATCTCCAGCGCCTCGGCGTAGCGGCTGGCCGGCAGCAGCATGCGGGTCAGGGCCGTGCAGGTCTGCCCCGAGTTGATCATCACGTCCTGCACGCCATGGCGCACCGCCGCGTGCAGGTCGGCGTCGGCGGTGATCAGCAGCGGCGACTTGCCACCCAGCTCCAGGCACACCCGCTTCACCGTCGGCGCGGCCGCCTGGGCCACGCGCACCCCGGCGCCGGTGGAGCCGGTGAACGACACCATGTCCACCTGCGGGTGCCGGGCCAGGGCCTCGCCAACCTTGGCCCCCGGCCCGCTGACCAGGTTGAACACCCCGGCCGGCAGGCCGATGGCCTCGATCATCTCGGCCAGCAGGAACGCATGCAGCGGTGTTTCCTGGCTGGGCTTGACCACCACCGTGCAGCCGGCGGCCAGAGCTGGCGCCAGCTTGCCGATCATCTGGTGCAGCGGGTAGTTCCACGGGTTGATGAACGCGCACACGCCAACGGCTTCGCGGTACACCAGCGAGTTGCCGACTTCGCGCACCTCATCCATCAGCCCGGCCAGTTCGGCGTACTGCTCCAGCCCGGCAATCGGGCCCTTGACCTGTACCGCCTGGCACCACTGCACCGGCATGCCCAGCTCATCGGTGATGAGCGAGGCCATTTCCGCGGCGCGGCTCTTCAGCTGTGCGGCCAGCGCCGTTATGTACCCGGCGCGTACGCTGGACGGTGTGCGCGACCAGCCATCGAAGGCCCGCCGCGCAGCCATCACCGCCCGTTCGACATCGGCCTCGGCGCCCAGCGGCACGCGGCCGATGGCCTGTTCGGTGGCCGGGTCGATCACCTCGGCCATGCCCTGCCCGCTCGGTACCTGCCAGGCGCCGTCGATGTACAGCCGCGCATACTCACGCATGGGCCTGCCCCTGCATCAGTGCGGCGGCGCAGCGGGCGATGCGCCGGCAAGCGTCGGCCAAGGCCTCGTTACCCAATACCAGGCCCAGGCGGATATGCCCGGCAGCGCTGGGGCCGAAGGCTTCGCCGGCGAGCACCGACACACCCTGGCTGTCGAGCAGGCGATCGGCGAAGGCCTGGGCGCTGAGGCCGGTCTCGCGGATGTCGACCATCACGAACATACCGCCATCGGGCTTGAGCACCTTGATGCCCGGGCAGTCGGCCAACTGCTCGCACACTAGGTCGCGACGCTGGCGATAGGCTTCGCGCATGACATCCAGTTCCGGGAGTTGTTGCTCCAGCGCCACCACGGCGGCGTCCTGGATGAAGTCCGGCGAGCCGTACAGCATGCACAGGGCGAGGTTTTCCAGGTGGGTGGCAAGCTCGGTCGAACCGACCACCCAGCCCATCCGCCAACCGGTCATGGCATGCGACTTCGACAGGCTGTTGAGGGTGGCGGTGCGCTCGGCCATGCCCGGCAGGCTGCCAGGGCTGACATGCTCGCCGTCGTACAACAGCTCGCTGTACACCTCATCGGAAATCAGCCACAGGTCGTGGGCGATGCACAGCTCGGCCAGCGCTTCCCAGGTGGCGCGCGGCAGGCTCGCCCCCGAAGGGTTGTGCGGGCTGTTCAGGGCCAGGGCGCGGGTGCGCGGGGTGATGCGCGCGGCCACGTCACGCGGGCACACGCGAAAGCCGTTCTCCGGCTTGACCGGCACCGGCACCACCTTGGCGCCACAGGCCCCGAACACCGCCTCGTAGGTCACGTACATGGGCTCGGCGACAATCACCTCGTCACCCGGGTCGAGCACGCACTGGGCCACGCAGTACAGCGCACATTGGGCCCCCGCCAGCACCGTCACCTGGTCGGCATCGACGGCCTGGCCGCTGCGCTGGCGGTGGCGGTTGGCGATGGCCTGGCGCAGCGCCAGCTTGCCGCGCACATCGGCGTAATGGGTGTGGCCCGCACGCAGGCTGTCGATGGCCGCCTCGACGATCGGCGCGGGGGTGTCGAAGTCCGGGTCACCCACCGACAGCAGCAGGATATCCTTGCCCTCGGCCTGCAGCGCCAGGGCGCGGTAGTGGATGTCCCAGGCCGCGGCCCCGTCGCCGGCGATGCGTTGAGTGAGCTTGGCGTAGCGCATGGCAATCTCCCTTCATTGGCGGTTTCAGTCGACGAGAATCTTCGGGTTGGAACTGCCCCATACGGTGTACAGGTCGGCGAGCAGCGCGCCGTTGATTTCTTCCATTTCGGCCTGGGTGATTTCACCCCCGGCCTGTTTGCCGAACAGCACCACTTCGTTGCCACCTTTCACATCGGGGAAGTCGGTGACATCGACCATCAAGGTGTTCATCGACACCTTGCCCACCACTGGCACTCGGTGGCCGTTGATCAGCACATGGCCCTTGTTGGTGAACACCCGGCGGTAGCCATCGGAGTAACCCACGGTGATGTTGGCCAGGCGCGAATCACGCGCCAGGGTGAAGGTGCGGTCATAGCCGACGGTGTTGCCTGCCGGGTAGCTGTGCACCGCCGCCACGTGCGACTTGAACTGCATGGCACGTTGGTATTCGGTGTGCGTCGGCACGGTGTCGCCGAACAGCGCGCCACCGGTGCGCACCATGTCCAGGCGCGCTTCCGGCACTTCCAGCGTAGCGAAGGAGTTGGCGGCGTGCAGGGTGAGCTTGCTGCGATCAAGTTTCGCGTGCTTGATCAGCCAGTCGGTCTGCTCGTTGAACGCTGCCAGGCCTTTGCGCACATCGTCCTTGTCTTCCACGGCGAA
This sequence comes from Pseudomonas sp. PsB, assembly GCF_043658375.1. Classification (NCBI taxonomy): domain Bacteria; kingdom Pseudomonadati; phylum Pseudomonadota; class Gammaproteobacteria; order Pseudomonadales; family Pseudomonadaceae; genus Pseudomonas; species Pseudomonas sp. PsB. Next base: position 41,034 of record NZ_JBIGLU010000010.1, read on the forward strand.
GTGGGTCATCAGCGCGACCAGCTCGAGGTGCTTCTGGTCGGTGATCTGCAGCGCTTCACCCCGGCCGGACCAGGTGGTCATTTCCACGCCGTTGCGGCTCATGCCACTGGAATTGAGCGCCAGATGAATGCGCAGGGTCTTGCCGTGGCGTTCGGCGAGGGCATCGAGCTGGCGGGCGAACTCGGCGCTGCCGACCAGTTCTTCCATGTCGTACTGCAAGGCATCTTCCACTTCGCTGAGGCTGGCCAGGCGCACCCGCACCAGTTGCCCGGTGAAGCCGCTGGCGCGGACCACGCGGGCCTCCTCGTTGCTGGCCACCGCCACGCAAGGCACGCCCTGGGCGATGATCGACGGCATCACCAGGCCGATACCGTGGCCATAGGCGTCGGCCTTGAGCACGGCGCACAGCTTGGACTTGCCGCCCAGCTCGGCCTGCAAGGTACGGATGTTGTGTTGCAGCGCGCCGGCACTGATTTCGACCCAGGCGTTGCTGTTTTGCGCGGTCAGGGCGGCGGTGCCGTTGTCCATCGACAGGGGTGGTGCGGCGTACAGCGGGGCCTGGCCGGTGATCAGCAGAGCGAGGGATGCAGCCAGGAGGGTACGGCGAAATGGCATGGTGGTTTCTCTTGTTGTTCGTGGTGTCTGCCGCTTAGCAGACGCAGGTGTGCTTGAGTTCGATGAAGGTGACGCCGGGGGTGGCGAAACCGCTGGCCAGATCGGCCTGCAGCGCATCCAGATCACGCGGCTGGCGCACCGTGCAACCAAAGGCACGGGCCAGGCCGATGAAGTCCGGATTGCGCGGCAGTACGCCGACCGGCTCGATGTCCAGGTCGAGCATGTCGTCACGGATCTGGCCAAGGGCGTCATTGTTCCACAACAGCACGACCAACGGTCGGTCCAGCTCCTCGACTGCCGTGGCCAGTTCCTGGGCGGTGTAGAGGAAGCCGCCGTCGCCCACCAGCACCAGGCCTGGGCGGTGGTCGCTGGCGAACATGCCGCCGATGCCGGCCGGCAGGCCGTAGCCGAGGGTGCCGTAGCCGGTGGGGTGCAGCCAGCTGCGCGGCGCCCGGCTGGCGAGGGCGTAGTTGCCGGTGTAGGCCAGCTGGGTCATGTCGCTGCTGATGAAGGCATCGTCGGGCAGCACGGCGGCAATGCGGTCGAGGATTGCCTGATGCACGGCCTGCAGCGGCGCATGCCCGCTGCGAATGGCCTGGCGCAGGTTGGCCACTGCTTCGCTGGCCTGGGCCGGGTCACGGTCCAGCGCTGGCAGGTGCTCGAGCAGGCCGGCCAGGGTTAGCCGGGCATCACCGTGCAGGGCGATGGCACAGGGGTAGAAGTCGTTGAACTTGCGCGGGTCGATGTCCACGCGCAGCAGCTCACCGCTGATCGGCAGGCGCTCGCGCCAGAAGTCGGTGTCGGCCATTTCGGTACCCACTGCCAGCACCACATCGGCCTGGCTGATCAGCTGCCAGCCGGGCTCGACGCACAGGCTGGCGCCGGCATTCAGTGGTGCGTCCGCAGGCAGCAGGCCCTTGCCGGCCACGCTGGTGAACAATGGCGCTGCCAGCCGGGTGCTCAGCTGCTGCAGCTGCTCGGCCGCGTGCAATGCCCCACCACCGGCAATGATCATCGGCCGCTTGGCGGCGGCCAGCTTCACGGCGGCCTGGTCGAGGATGTCGCGGCACGGCTGGCCACGCCCGGGGCGGCGCACCACCTCAGCGCTCCAGTCACGGCTGACCGGCGCGGCCAGTACGTCCAGCGGCACCGAGATGTGCACCGGGCGCGGCCGTTCGCTGTCGAACACGGCCCAGGCACGAGCGATCAGCTCGGGCAGGTCGTCGCCGCGCAGGGCCACGGCAGAGAACGCGGTAATCGGCGCGGTCATGGCGCGCTGGTCCTGGGTTTCGTGCAGGCAGCCCCAGCCCTTGCCCAGGCTGGCAGTGTGATTGACGCTGGAAATCACCAGCATCGGGATGGAGTCGGCGTAGGCCTGGCCGATGGCGGTGGCGGCATTGGTCACGCCCGGGCCGGTGATGACGAAGCACACCCCCGGTTTGCCGCTTACCCGTGCATAGCCGTCGGCCATGAAGCCGGCGCCCTGCTCGTGGCGGGTCAGCACGTGGCGGATTCCGCTGCCCGGCAGGCCGCGGTACAGCTCCAGGGTGTGCACGCCGGGGATGCCGAATACCGTCTCTACGCCGTAGTTGGCCAGCAGGCGCACCAACGCCTGGCCGGCGGTCGGGGTGTGCTTATTCATGTCGTTCTCCTTGCGCCTGGCCGAGGCGGATCAGCGCGTCGACCGCGGTGGTGCCGTGGGCACCGACCATCAATGGGTTCACATCCAGCTCCAGCAGTTGCCCGGCGTTTTCGCAGGCGTAGTCGGCCACCGCGCGGATAGCCGCAACCAGTGCGTCGAGGTCGGCGGCCGGGCGGCCACGGAAGCCTTGCAGCAGGCTGGCGCTGCGCAGGCCGAGCAGCGCGCTGCGGATGGCATCGTCGGTGGTCGGCAGCAACAGGCTGACGCTGTCCTTGAGCAACTCGACCAGCACGCCACCGGCACCGATCACCAGGGCCAGGGCGAAGTCGTGCTCGCGCTTGATGCCGACGATCAGTTCGGCCAGCGGCGGCTCGGCCATCGGTTCTAGCAGCACCTGGTCGAACGCTACCTGCGGGGCGTAGGCGGCGATGCGCTGGCGCATCTGCACCAGCGCAACCTCGAGGGCGGCGGCATCGCGCAGGTTCAGCGCCACTGCACCGGCCTCGGTCTTGTGCGGCAGTTGCGCGCTGACCGCCTTCAATACCAGCGGGTAACCGACGCGGGCGGCATCTGCCACAGCGCGCTCGGGTGTGCTCAGCACCCCTGCCGGTACCGGCAGGCCGAAGGCACGCAGGGCTTGCTTGGATTGCCATTCGTCCAGCAGCTGGCCCTCGCCCGCGATGGCCTGCGGGCACAGCGGCACCCGCGTGGCCTCACCCTGTTCCAGCAGCCGCTGGCGGTTGCGCTGGTAGGCGACGATGCGGCCCCAGGCTGCCAGGCCATCCTCCACGCCCTGCAGGGCGGCGATGCCACGCGCGTGCAAACGCTCGCGCGCGCAGGCGGGCAACAGCTCCGGGAATGCCGAGGTGACGAAGCCGATCTTGCCGTGGCGTTCCAATGCATCGCAGTACAGCGCCAGCAGCAGGTCGCATTCCTTGCGTTCGCCGGTGAACGCCGCCGGGTAGTCCAGCACCAGCATGGCCGCGTCGGCTGCGCCGCTCAGGGTGCTGTCGAGCATGCGTTGCAGGGCCGCTGCATCACCCCAGATGGCAGTGGTGAAATCCAGCGGGTTGACCAGGTTGGCATAGGCCGGCAGCACCTCGGCCAACTGCGCCACCTGCCCTTGTGCGAGCTTCGGCAGGAGCAGCTGGTTGCGCTCGGCATAGTCGGCGATCAAGCCGGCATCGCCACCGGAACAAGCCAGGGCGATCAGCTCGCCATTCACCGGCAGGCGGCCACAGGCGGCGGCCTTGAGCGTTTCAACGAAGCTCACCGGGCCACTGACGCGGATCACGCCCAGGCGATGGAACAGGCTGTCGTACAAGGCATCGGAGCCGGACAGCGAGCTGGTGTGGCTGAGCGCCAGTTCGGCGCCGATCTGCGACACGCCGGTCTTCAACGCAATGATCGGCGTGCCCTGTTGCAATGCCTTGCACGCAGCACGGGCGAAGCCCGGCACGTTCTTCAGACCTTCCAGGTGCAGGCCGATGGCGGTTACCCGTGGGTCGTCGAGCAGCACGTCCATCAGCTCGGCCACCCCCAGTTGTGCCTGGTTGCCGACCGAGGCCATGTAGGCCACCGGCAGCGAACGGTCGCTCATCGACAGGTTGTAGGCGAAGTTGCCGCTCTGGGTGAGGATCGCCACGCCCTTCTCCACCTGCTGGCCACCATGGGCCACCGGCCACAGGGCAGCGCCGTGCAGGTAGTCGAGCAGGCCGTAGCAGTTGGGGCCGAGCAAGGCCATGTTGCCGGCGGCGGCGAGCAGGCGCTGCTGCAGCTGGCGGCCCTCTTCGCCACTTTCGGCAAAACCCGAGGCATAGCAGATGGCGCCACCGGCGCCGCGTGCGGCCAGCTCGGCAACGCACTGCAGGGTCAGTTCGCGGTTGGTGGCGATGAACACCGCGTCCGGGGCATGGGGCAAGTCGGCCACCCGCGCCACACAGGGGATACCTTCAAGGCTGTCATGCTGCGGGTTGACCAGCCACAACTCGCCGCCAAAGCCACCTTCGGCGCAGCGCTTGAGCGCCCGCGCCATGCTGCGCCCGCCGACGAAGGCCAGGTGCCGGGGTGCCAGCAGGCGCTTGAGGTTGTCACGAATCGAATGCGACATGGGTGTTCTCCTGGCGTTCAGCGCAGCAGCGGGCGCAGCAGTTCGCGGGCGATGATGTGCCGCTGGATTTCCGAGGTGCCTTCCCAGATGCGCTCGATGCGTGCGTTGCGCCAGATGCGCTCGACCGGCCCTTCATCCATCAGGCCCATGCCGCCGAAGATCTGCACGGCTTCGTCGGCAACCTTGCCCAGCACCTCGCTGGCGAACAGCTTGGCCATGCCGGCCTCGCCGTCGGTCATGCTGCCCTGGTCCATCTTCCAGGCGGTGTGCAGGGTGAGCATTTCCGCAGCGCGAATCTGCGTGGCCATGTCGGCCAGCTTGAACGACACGCCCTGGTAGCTGCCGATGGCCTGGCCGAACTGCTTGCGGTCGGCGGCCCATTGCAGCGACAGGTCGAGGGCACGCTGGGCCTGGCCCACGCAGTTGGCGGCGACCATCACCCGGCCGGCGGTGAGCCAGGCGTTGGCCACCTCCCAGCCCTTGCCGACCTCGCCCAGCACCTTGCTGGCCGGGACCCGGCAGTCGTCGAAGAACAGCTCGTAGGTGTGGTAGCCACGGTTGCTCACGCACTTGGGGCCACGGCGGATGGTCATGCCCGGCGTGCCCCGGTCGACCAGGAAGGCCGTTACCGCGTTGCGCTTGCGCCCGTTGTGCTCGTAGGTGTCGGTGACGGCGAAGACGATGGCGAAATCGGCGTGGCCGGCATGGCTGATGAAGTGCTTGCTGCCGTTGATGACGAAGTCGTCACCCTGGCGCACGGCACGGGTCTTGATGGCGTTGGCATCGGAGCCGGCGCCCGGCTCGGTGAGAGCGAAGCAGTCGATCTTCTCGCCCTGCACGCAGGGCAACAGGTAGTCGTTGATCTGCTCGTCCTTGCAGGCCATGAGGATTTTCGATGGCCGCGCGACGAACACGTGCAGGGCCCAGGACACCTTGGACAGTTCGCGCTCGATCAGCGCCTGGGACAGATAGTCCAGGCCACCGCCGCCGACCTCCTCGGGCATGTTGAAGGCATAGAACCCGGCGGCGATGGCCTTGCCGCGGATCTGCGCAGCCAGCTCGGGCGACACGGCATCGGCGCGGTCCACTGCCTCCTCATGGGGCAGCAGCTCCTTGGCGACAAAGCTGCGTACCGCTTCCACCAACATTTCTTGTTCTTGGGTCAGTTGGAAATTCATCTGCGAAGGTCCTGGTGAGGGTCGGTTATCGGGTTACTGGCCGGTGAAACGGGGGGCGCGGCGTTCCACCGAGGCTTGCAGCGCCTCGGCACCGTCCTGGCTGCGGCCGCACAGCAGGCCGGCCTGGCGCTCGGCCTCCAGCTGCTCGGCCAGGGTGCGTCGCGCGCCGTCGCGGATCAGCCGCTTGGTCTGCGCGTAGGCGAAGGTAGGGCCGTTTGCCAGGCGCCCGGCCAGCTCGGCGGCCACGGCGGGCAGTTGCTCGTCGGCACAGACTTCGCTGACCAGCCCGGCCGCCAGGGCACGTTCGGCACCCCACAGCTCATCGAGGAACAACAGGCGCTTGGCCTGCTCGCTGCCGATCAGCCGTGGCAGGTGCCAGCTGGCCCCGGCATCGGGGCTGTAGCCCATGCTGGTGTAGCCGGCCTTGAAGCGCGCCGAGGCCGCGGCGATGCGCAGGTCGCAGCACAGGCTGAGGTCCATGCCACCGCCCACGGCAGTGCCGTTGATGGCAGCGATGGTGGGCTTGTCGAGGCTGTGCAGGCGCAACATCAGGGCGTGGGCGGTTTCGGTCCAGCCGTAGCTTTCCAGGGTGCCCTGGGCCTCGGCCGCGGCCCATTCGGCCAGGTCGGCACCGGCGCAGAAGCTGCGCCCGCTGCCGGTCAGCACCACCACGCGCACGGCCGGGTCGCTGTTGCAGGTTTCCAGCAGGGCGTGCAGTTGCTTGAGGGTGGGGATGTCCAGCGCGTTGCGCTGCTCGGGGCGGTTGAGGGTGATCCAGGCAACGCCGGCTTCGACCTTGCTCAGCAGTGACGACGGGGTGGTCATGGGGGCCTCGGTGTTGTTGTGATGGTTTTGGGAGGGCTTGATGAGGGAGATACTAAACGAGTGTTCAACAAGGCGGGATGGGCTGTTACAACTTCGCACAACTCGGTTTTTGTTGTTACGCGGTGCTGTTTTGGCATGGCATTTTCGTTGCCTGGGAGATCGAGCGCCGCCCGCGCGGCGCTTCGCAGCACAAGGCTGCTCCTACATCTGTTTCGGGCCAGTTATTCCTGAGACGAAGGCGCGCGGCCCCTTGGCGTCCACCGCGATATCGCGTCGGGCAAACAAGGCGATCGCGTGCGCAGGCACAGGCGTGACTGGCCCGAAACAGATGTAGGAGCAGCCTTGTGCTGCGAAGCGCCGCGCGGGCGGCGCTCGATCTCACAGACAATAAAAATGCTTCGACGAACACTTACAACCAACGACCCACAGCATCAAACCCCTGGCACGCTCGGCTCGAAGGCCCCCTGCCGGCGGCGGTTGACGAAGAAGTACGCCGCGTAGCACAGGGCAATGAAGCCAAAGCCCCAGTACAACGACGGCCGCTGGGTTTCATCCAGCGCCAGGAACACGAACAGCGAGCTGCACAGGGTGATGCACAGCAGCGGCACCAGCGGGTACAGCGGCGCCTTGTACTTCAGGTCCTGCAGTTGCCCACCGTCACGCAGGTAAACCTTGCGGAAGCGGTACTGCGCCAGGGCGATGACGATCCAGGTCACGGTGCCGGACATGCCACTCACCGCCATCAACACCATGAACAGGGTGTCGGCGGCAACGAAACTGGTCATCAGCGAGATCAGCGCAAAGCACAGGGTGATGCTCAGCGCCCGCAACGGCACGCCACGCTTGCTCAGCGGCGACAGGCTTTTCGGCGCCATGCCGCTCTTCGACATGGCCCAGAGGATGCGCGTGGAGGCATACAGCCCGGAGTTGCCCACCGAAAGGATGGCCGTGAGGATGACGAAGTTCATCAGGTCGGCGGCAAAGGGGATGCCGACCATGTCGAACACCTGCACGAACGGGCTTTCCATCAGCCCGGCCTGCTCGAACGGTACGATGGCCGAGAGCACGGCAATCGCCAGCACGTAGAAGATCAGCACGCGGAACACCACGTTGCGCACGGCCCGTGGGATGCTCTTTTCCGGGTGCTCGGTCTCGCCGGCCGCCACCCCCATGATTTCACAGCCCTGGAAGGCATAGACCACGGTCATCATCACCGCGAACACCGCCGACAGGCCATGGGGGAACAGCGACTCGCCCACCAGGTTGTCCAGCATCGGTGCCGGCGCCCCGCTGCTCAGCGGGATGGCGCCGAAGATCACCAGCAGGCCGATGATGATGAAGCCGAGGATGGTCGCCACCTTGATCCCCGAGAACCAGTACTCCGCCTCGCCGAAGGCACGGGTGGCCAGGGCGTTGAGGCCGAACAGCACGACCACGAACAGCGCCGACCAATACCAGATCGGTACCTCGGGGAACCAGCGGGTCATCAGCATGCCGGCGGCGGTGAACTCCAGGCCCACGGTGGTGGCCCAGCTCATCCAGTACACCCAGCCGATCATGAAGCCGGTGGCCGGGCCGATGAACTTGGTGGCGTGGGCCTGGAACGAGCCGGACACCGGCATCTGCACCGACAGCTCGCCCAGGCAGACCATCACCAGGTACATCAGCAAACCCGCGACCAGGTAGGCCAGGATCGCGCCTATCGGGCCGCCCTGGTTGATGGTGACGCCCGAACCCATGAACAGCCCGGTGCCGATCACCCCGCCCAGCGACAGCATGAAGATGTGCCGGCTTTTCAGCGCGCGGGTGAGCTGGATCTTTTCGCGGTTGTCAGTCATGGCGCACCTCGCCTTTGCGGCTGGTGCCAGGCCGCGCGGGGGTGCCTCGCGGTGTGGTAGGAAGGAGGGGCTGAGCGCTACGGCATGTCATTATTCTTGTCTCCAATAAGCCTCATGGACCGCGTGCAACACGGTTGCCATGGATTATTGGAAACGGATGTAAGGTGCCGTTGTACGAACGGATCGAAGATGTAAAAAGTCGTAAGTTTTTTGTACGTCAGCTCTGGATCAGCTGTCCCAGGGTGACGCGGGCCTGGGCAAGCTCGGTGGCCAGCGGCGCGCCGAGCGCTTTCAATGCCTGTTCGTCATGCTGCCGGGCAGCGTCCTCAAGGCGTCGCAACAACGCAGCCAGGCCAGAAAAACCCAGGGAGTCGCAACTGCCGGCCAGGCGGTGGGCCAGGTGCAGCACTTCGGTAAAGTCCTGGGCCGGCAGCGCCTCGGCCAACGCCGTGGCGTGCTGCTCCAGCGACTGGCGCAACACCTTCAACAGGCCTTGCAGCTTCTGTTCACCCAGCAGCGAGCGGTGGGTGTCCAGCAATGACCAGTCCATTGTCGCGTCGACGCCGGCCACTTCAGCGGGCGCCGCTTCGGCCAGCGCCCGGCGCAGGTTGTCCAGCCGCAGGGGTTTGGCCAGCACTCCCTGCATGCCGGCATCCAGGTACCCTGGCACTTGCCCCGGTTGCACGCCAGCCGTCAGTGCCAGAACCCGGCTGTGGCGGTTCGGCCCGGGCGTGGCACGCAGTTGCCGGCACAGCTCCACCCCGCTCATGCCGGGCAGGTGCACATCGAGCAGGATCAGGTCGAAGCGCCGCTGTGCGCAGGCCAGCAGGGCTTGCCCGGCGTCCTCGGCAAAGCTCACCCGGTGGCCATCGCGCAGCAGCAACCCACCGGCCACCTCGCGGTTCAATGCCACATCCTCGACTACCAGGATATCCAGGCTGGCCAGGGGCGAAGGGGCTGGTGAACTGGCCTGCACTGGCTGCCCGCGGGCCATGTCGAGTTCGAACCAGAAGCGACTGCCCTGCCCCTGCACGCTGTCCAGGCCAATGCAGCCCCCCAGTTTTTCCACCAGGTGCTTGCAGATCGCCAGGCCCAGGCCGGTGCCGCCGTAGCGCCGGGCCACCGCCTCGCTGGCCTGGACGAAGCGGTCGAAGACCCTGGCCTGCACAGCCGGCTCGATGCCGATGCCATTGTCGCTGACCGACACCCGCACGCGCTGCGAGCCCTGGTCACTGGCCAGTACTTGCACCGCAAGCTGCACCTGGCCGTGTTCGGTGAACTTGATGGCGTTGGCCAGCAGGTTGCTGAGCACCTGGCGCAGGTACTGTTCGGCACCGTGCTGGTACTCGGCCAATTGCTCGTCGATGTGCAGCTGCAGGGCGTCGCCATTGTCCCTGGCCATGGGTTCGAGCAGCGCCAGCACTTCCTGGCACAACTGGCGTAGCGAAAAACCGACCAGCTCGGCGCGGCTCTCGCCCTCCTCGAGCCGGGCGAAATACAGCACTTCGTTGAGAATCGCCAGCAGCCCCTCGCCGGCCTTGTACAAGGCCTCGACGCGCTGGCGGTCGGCCGCCTCCAGCCGGCCACCGCGCAGCAGCTCGGCCATGCCGAGAATGCCGTTGAGCGGGGTACGCAGCTCATGGCTCATGGTCGCCAGGAAGCGTGATTTGGCCAGGTTGGCAGCTTCGGCCTCGTCCTTGGCCCGGGCCAGGCTGGCGGTGCGCCGCTCGACCATGGCCTGCAGTTCGTCGCGCTTGTCCTGCAGCGCCAGGCGGTCGCGCTCGCGGCGCTCGATGTCGCTGAGGATGGCGCGGCGCATGTCATCCAGGGCATTGGCCACGGTGTCGATCTCGTCCGGGCGCGTCGAGGTGCGGCGCCCCAGGCGCAACGGTTCCTGCCAGTGGCCGGCGCCAATACGCCGGGCGAACTCGGCCATCACTTGCAGGTGGCGGGTGACCAGGCGGTAGAACAGCCCCGACAGCGCCACCGCCAGGCCACACAGGAACACGCCCATCCACAGCAGGCTGGCAAGGCCAGTGGCATACAGCCGCCTGTGTACCGCGCCCAGGTCGATGCTCACTTCCAGCTCGCCCAAATGCCTGGCCGGCCCCGAGGGCGGCTGGTAATCGAGGGGGAAGCGTTCGATGCGCAGCGGCCCCTTGGGCTCGGCGGCGCCGCGCAGCAGCTGGAAATCGTCGCTGACCAGGCGCACCCGGGCAACATCGGAAAAGTCCACCAGACCGCGCAGTTGTGTATCCAGCTGTGCCTCGTCCAGGTCCCACAGGCTGCGCTCCAGGCTGGCCAGGTAACCGGCGCGGATCAACGCCATGCGCGCCTCGATATCGCGCATCTCGCGGCGGTACTCGAAATACAGCTGCACCGAGCTGGCCAGCACGGTGAAGCACAGGCTGAACAGCAGGATGAACAGCAGCAGGCGGCGCAGCAAGCCATCGGTGCGCAGGCGGATCATCGGGAGTCCGCCGGCAGGTTGACCATGTCCCGGTAGGTCACTTCGCTTTGCTCCAGCCAGCGCTCGATCTCGCCGGCCTGGTTCATGCGCAGCAACTGCGCGTCGATTTCGTCCATATGCTGGCTCAAGGGCGATTGCCGTGATATCGCAACGCGCAGGTAGTCCACGCTCAGGGCCGTGGGCAATACGCGGATGTCCTGCGCCCCGGGCAGGTTTTCGATGAACAGCTGGCCGGTGCGCCGCTCCTGGATCACGTAGTCGATGCGCCCACGGATCAGCTTTCCGAAGTTCTGCTGGCTGGACGACACCCGTTCGATGTTCTGGTGGCGGGCGACGAAGCGGTCGAAATCGGCGCCGTAGCTTTCGCCGTACAGCAGGCCGCCGCGGTAGCTGGCCAGGTTCTCCAGGCGCTGGAACTGCACTGGCCGCAGGCGGTTGTAGAACACCGCCACTTCCTCACGCACCACCGGCACCGTGGAAAAGCGCATGCGTTGGTCACGCTGGTCGCTGTTGTAGGCCAGCACCACGTCCACCCGCCCGGCGGCGGCGTCCATCAGGCAGCGCTTCCAGTTGCCCAGCACCACGGTCTGCACTTCGTAGCCCATGCGCGCGAACAGCTCTCGCACCACGGTGGGGGCCAGGCCACGCACCTGGTGGCCGTCACTCCAGGAAATCGGCGGGTACACCGGGTAGTCGCAATAGCGCACCGGCTGCCGTGCACTGGCCTGCACGGCGAACAATGCCAAGGCCAGCACCCAGGCGCTGCGGGTCATGCCGCCACGCTGGCGGTGAACAGGTAGCCGGTGCCGTGGATGGTGATGATCAGCTGGGGCTCGGCCGGGTCGTCGTGCAGCTTGCGCCGCAGGCGGCCGACCAGCACGTCGATGGAGCGGTCGTTGGGCACCCACTCGCGGTTGCGGATCTGGTCCATCAACTGGTCGCGGCTGAGGGTGTGGCCGCTGTTGCGCAGGAACACGCTGAGCAACTGGAACTCGCCATGGGTCAGCAGGGTTTGCCCGCCACGGGCGTCGATCAGGCGCCGGCGGTCGGTGTCCAGCGCCCAGTCGGCGAACTGCTTCAGCGATTGCGCGCAGGCCGGCGCCGGGTGCACCTCGCGGGCATGGCGCACGCGGCGGATCAGGTTCTTGGCGCGGGATACCAGTTCGCGGGGGTTGAGCGGCTTGATCACGTAGTCGTCGGCGCCGCATTCCAGGCCGACGATACGGTCGATGTCGTCGTTGCGGCCGGTGATGAGGATGATGCCGACCTCCGAACGTACCCGCAGCTCGCGGGTCAGGGTGAGGCCGTCCTTGCCCGGCAGGCGGATGTCCAGCAGCACCAGGTCGACATCCTGGCTGCCGAGCAGGGCTTCGGCCTTTTCCGCGGTGTCGGCGCAGTGCACGTCATAGCCTTCCTGGGACAGATAGGCCTGCAGCAAGTCACGAATAAGCGGATCGTCATCGACGATCAATACCCGAGGCGTCATTGCGTGTCGTCTCTTTTTTTTATTGGTTTGTTCTACACACTCGCGACAGCAGCGTACTCGTTACTGAACAGGCGATCAACAGCCCTCCGGCAGGCTGAAGCGGCGCCGGCCACCGGCCTGCAGGCCATCGACCCAGGCCTCGCAGATCAGCACGCCCTGCTCGGGGGTGAAGGTACCGGGGTTGAGCCCCGACTCCAGCCACAGGCCATCGAGCAAGGCGCTCAGGCTGATGGCCGCGAGGTCGGCATCGAAGCCCTGCCAGCCCTCCTCCCCGGCCAGCGTGGCCAGCAGCCCGCTCAGTTCATTGCGGTATTCGCCATAGGAATGGTCATGCACCTGGTTGATCGCGTCGGCGGTCTTCACCGCGCCCCAGAACGCCAGCCAGGCGTCGAGCAATTGCGGGTCGAGCAGCTCGGCGCAGAACGAGGCGCGGAAGAACGCCGACAACCGTTCGCGGGCATTGGGCGCGGCCTGGGCCATGGCCTCGCGCAGCAGGCCCATCACCCGGCCGGTGACCGCCATGTAGGCTTCGGCCACCAGCTCATCCTTGCCGGCGTAGTGATGGCTGATCAACCCGACCGAGACCCCGGCCTCGGCCGAAATCTTGCGGATCGACGCGCCCTGGAAGCCATGGCGCTTGAGGCATACCAGGGTCGCCTCGACCAGGTTGGCTTTGCGCAATTCCGGCAGCATGCGGTGGTAGCGGGCTTCCTGGTTCATCGGCGGCTCTCGGGCTGGGGCTGGACTGAACGACTGTACAACAAGCCGGACTGCGTGATAAACCCTTGGCACCCATGCCCACAACAACAAAAGCGGCTGCCATGAACGACCTGATCACACGTGACCTGGACCAGGGCCTGCTGACCCTGGCCTTCAACCGCCCCGACAAGCTCAACGCCTTGAACACCGCCATGTACCAACAGCTGGGCGACCTGCTGCTGGCGGCAGGTGAAGACCCTGATGTCGAAGCCATCATCATCACCGGTGGGCCGCACTGCTTCAGCGCCGGCAATGACTTGCGCGACTTCCTCGACAACCCGCCCGCCGACCTGGACAGCCCGGTGTTCCGCCTGATGCGGGTGGTGATGGGCCTGGACAAACCGCTGATTGCCGCGGTCAGTGGTGCGGCGATCGGTATTGGTGCCACCTTGCTGTTGCATTGCGATCAGGTGCTGGTCAGCCGTACGACCAAGCTGCGCATCCCTTTCGCGCCGTTGGGCGTGTGCCCGGAGTTTGGTTCCAGCCTGCTGCTGCCGCGCTTGCTTGGCCATGCCCGGGCGGCTCGCCTGCTGCTGGCAAACGAGTTGCTTGACGGCGAACGGATGGTGGCCTGGGGGCTGGCCAATGAACTGCATGAAGACGGTGAGCAGTGCCTTGCAGCTGCCCGGCGCCTGGCGCGACAGCTGCAAGGCTACCCGCAGGCGGCGCTGCGCATCAGCAAGCGGCTGCTCAAGGACGGCCAACGGGCCGAGCTTGAGGCGACAGTGGCGCGGGAAAGCCGGTTGTTCATCGAGTGCTTGCGCACTGAAGAGGCGCGAGCGGTGTTGCGAGGGTTGGTCAAAGATTGAAAACCTGGGGCCGCGTTGCGGCCCATCGCCGGCAAGCCAGCTCTCACCTCGACTGCATCGGCCTCAAGCCTTGTGCATCCCTGTGGGAGCGGCCTTGTGTCGCGAAAGGGCTGCAAAGCGCCCCAGGATCTTCGCATCACCACAGCATTGCCGGGGCCGCTTTGCGGCCCTTTCGCGACACAAGGCCGCTCCTACACGAGATATGAGCAAGCAAATGTTCAAGGTCGGCCAGCAGGCAATGTTGCGGGGCTAATCAAGAATTGAACAGGCTGACACGGTCCCTTGTAGGAGCGGCCTTGTGTCGCGAAAGGGGTGCGAAGCGCCCCCAGGATCTTCGCATCACCACAACATTGCCGGGGCCGCTTTGCGGCCCTTTCGCGACACAAGGCCGCTCCTACACAGGACCGCGTCATGCCCGATATATGAACAAGCCGGCCAGCAGACAGTGCCATGCACCGTGCTGGGCTCTTCGCGGGCACGCCCGCTCCCACAGGTAATATGACACGCTCTCGAACATAGCTCCCTGTGCAACAGCGCAGCCCAAAGGGCTGGGCTCATGGCCGGGATATGAGGTGCTAATAGCCGGTCATCTCCAGATACCCTCGCCCACCCGCACTCCCGGTCAAGCGCACTGGCCCCTCCCAATACGGGAACCGTGTCTCCATCCAGGCCTGCGACTCCACAGCCTCGACCTGCACATCCACGCCATGCCCCGGCACCTGCACCCGCCAGCGCGTCGGCACCTGCTTGCCGTTCTTCTGCCGGGCCCAGGCCAGCGCCTGCAGCTGGATCTGCGCACCCTGCAGTGCCATCACCTCACCCTGCGGGCCGACCCAGGTCCCGGCGCGATACGCCTCCCCCTGCACCTCGCGCACCTGGAATAGCATCAGCCTGGCGCCACTGTCCAGGTGCAGGGAAAACCAGTCCCAACCCGTCTGCCCGGCAGCCAGCGGCTGGCTGCTCCATTCCCGGTCCAGCCAGGCCTGGCCGGTGACTGCAATGCACTGGCCGCCACGCTGCACTTCCCCACTCACCCGATAGAACGGCTGACTGTAATAGTACGAAGCCTGCCCCTTGCCGGACTTCTCGCTGTAGCCCTGGTCCCCGTGCAGCATCAAGGGCCGATCGCTGTGCAGTTGCAGGTCATAGCGAAAGCCGTCACCACCGGCGACCATTTGCAGATGCTCGATGCCACTGCTGCCCTGCAACGACCAGTCATTGATCCACGCCCGGAACGGCTGGGCTTGCACGCCAGCCTGGCCGATACCCCCACGCGCCAAGGTTTCGCCAGACTGATGACCACCGGGACCGGTCAACGCCGCGTGCCCCATCCACAGGTTCGGGCTGTTCCAGCCAGCAGTCTCGGGGCCTGGGCGCAGGGCCGAGCGAAACAGCGTCCACTGCGCGCCCCAGTCCCGCCCCTGGAAGTCCTGGAGGTTGGCGGTGACATACCACCATTCGATGCGAAAACCATCGTGGGCCCCGTGGTCCCGCGGAAATTCCAGGCGATGGCCGCGGCTTACCTGGCTGAACTCGCCCGCCTGCTGCCCGAGCCCGGCATAGCTTTGCTCGGTGGGCTGGTCACAGCCGCCCAGCAACCCAAACAGCAACAGCCAGGCGCTACGTTTCATCGGCAAACGGCCTCAACAGTTCGCGCGGCTGGCGACGCGCCAGCTGCCACAGTGGCCAGGCGCTGGCCAACAGGCTGGTAAGCATGCCCAGCACGGCCAGGTGCAGAAGTTGCGCAGGGAACACGTAGAGCGGCAAACGCCAGCCGAATGCCTGCACGTTCACCACCGCGACCAGGCACCAGGCCAGCAGGATGCCCAGCGGAATCGCCAGCAGCACGGTAAGGCTGCTCAGCAACAGTGTCTGCCCAAGGCTCAGCCACACCAGGTGCGTGCGCCGCACACCCAGTGCCCACAGCGGCGCCAGCTGGCCCAGGCGGGTCTGGCCCAGGGTCAGCAGGTTGATGAACAGCGCCACGCCTGCCACGCCAAGGGTGAGGCTGTTGAGCGCGGCGGTGGCGGCGAAGGTGCGGTTGAACACGTCGGTCGACCAACGTTTGAGCCGCGTCTGCTCGACCACGCGGCTGTCGTCCAGGGCGAAGCGCTGTCGCAATGCGGCCTCGAGCGCCGACGCCTGATCGTCCACCAGATCGACACTCAACCCGGTCAGGGTTGCCTGTGGCCAGTGCCCGCGCAGCCAGCCGGCATTGACCAGCATGTGCCCCTTGGGGTTGCCGTAATCGGCATAGATGCCCACAACGCTCAGGGCTGGCGAAGTGTCTGCAGGCAGCCTCAGGCGATCACCCAGCTGCAGCTTCAGTCGCCTGGCCAACTGTTCACTGAGTATCACGGCCTGCCCGGCGGCCAGTTGTTGCCAAGCCTGCTTTTGCTGCGTCAGCAATGGCCAGCGTGTGCGATAGACGGGATGATCGACGATGCCCTGGACCTGCACCGGCCAGCCCTGCAGCTGTGTTTCCACACGCCAGCCGGGCAATACCACATCCACCGAAGGCTGCTGCCCGAGCCACTCGGCTATCTGCAAGCCCTGGGCGGTGTCCCTTGGGGTGACATACAGGTCGGCGGACAGGCGCAGGTCAAGCCAGCCGACAAAGGTCTTGCGAAAGCCCTCGGTCATGCTGCCCACCCCGACACTGGCCGCCAGCGCCAGCAACAGTGCCATCAACGCCAGGCTCAGGGCCGGCAATTGCTGGCGGCTATCGGCGACGAACCATTGCGCCAAAGGCCGCCGGCAATGGCGCGCCAGCCAGGCCAGCACCCGGTCGAGCAAGGCCGGCAGCAGCAGCGCCGCCGCCAGCAGCAAGCCTGCCAGCAGGCCGAACGCGCTGGGCAGGCTGTCGCCCAGCACGCCACAGCCCAGGGCCAGCAAAAGCAACAGGCCGGCCACCAGGGCCTGGCGCCGCAACCAAGGCCCCTGGGCCAACCGCCATGCCTGAGGTTGCGCCAGCGCCAGCAACGGCAACCGCGCCGCACGCAGTACACTGCCCAAACCCGCCAGCAGCGCCCCCAGCACGCTCACCAGCACGCCCATCAGCCACCACCCTGCGGGCAGGCTCAGCGCCCCGGCGACCTGGGCGCCATACAGGCCGCGCAAGCTGGCGGCCACATCGGGCAGCAACCACGCAGCCAGCCCGTAACCACTGGCCACACCGGCCAGGCCGCCCAGCACCGCGAACAGCCCCAGCTCCAGCACCAAGGCGCACAGCAAGGTTTGCAGGCCGATGCCACAGGCGCGCAGGTTGCGAATCAGGCCGCGCCGCTTTTCCAGTGCCAAACCGATTGCGGCATGGGCAATGAACAGGCCGACGACGAACGCCAGCAGGCCAAGGGCGGTCAGGTTGAGGTGGAAACTGTCGGTCAGCCGCTGCAAGCCGCCATCGTCCTGCCGAGGTTGCAGCTCAAGGTAAGGCGCGATATCCACCGGCAACGGCCCCGGCGTGGCAGCCACCAGCAAGCGCGACAACTGCCCGGGTGCATGCAGCAACGCCTGGGCGTGGCCGATATCGACCACGATCACCCCTGGGGCCAGCGCTGGCTGTAGAACCAACGGCGGCAGCAGCTGCCCTTCGCTGTCGCGTGCTGAGGCCCCGGGGCCTGCATGCAACTGGCGCAAGGT
Organism: Pseudomonas sp. PsB; assembly: GCF_043658375.1. Classification (NCBI taxonomy): domain Bacteria; kingdom Pseudomonadati; phylum Pseudomonadota; class Gammaproteobacteria; order Pseudomonadales; family Pseudomonadaceae; genus Pseudomonas; species Pseudomonas sp. PsB. The sequence continues at coordinate 58,408 of NZ_JBIGLU010000010.1, forward strand.
GTCCGGCCCGACCCAGGCTTGCCCGGGCATGCCGACAAAGGCCTGCAGATCGAACGTTCCGGGCTGCACACCGGCGATGCTGCTGGCCGGCGGCAGGCTCAACGGCTCGATGCCGATCAACCGCACGCTGCGCGCCGGCTCACCAGCAAAGCGCAAGCGCCCTTCCAGTACCGGCGTCACCGCCCAGCCCAGCCTGCGCAACTGCACGTACAGTGCCTGGTCGAAGCGCTCGCCACGGCGCGGCACCAGTTGCGCCTGCAACGGCCCGGCCAGCACCGAGCTGGCGCGGGCATAGTCGCTGCGTGCCTGGCTGTTCAGCGCCTGCACACCGGTCCACAGCGCCGTTGCCAGCCACAGGCCGGTGAAGATGCTGAAAAACTGCACGCGATGGCGCCGCCAGTGGCTGAGCAGCGCCAGCAGGGCCAGCGATAGAAGCCTCATCCGCCCTGCTCGGGCCGCACGCGGCCGGCCTGCAGGTAACAACGCTGCTGCAAGCGCGCCGCCAGCCGCGGGCTGTGGGTCACCATCAGCACCCCACTGCCAGCCTCGGCGACCAGCTGCAACAGCAGGCTCAACACCTCATCGCTGCTAGTTTCATCGAGGCTGCCGGTGGGTTCGTCGGCCAGCAACCAGGCCGGGCGCCCGGCCAGGGCGCGGCCGATGGCAACCCGCTGTTGCTGGCCGCCAGACAATTGCTCCGGGTAACGCGCCAGCAAATCCGCCAAACCCAGGCGCTGCGCCAGGTAGGCCAGCCAATCGGGATCATGCCGACCGGCCAGCCGCGCCTGGAACGCAAGATTGGCCCCCACGTCCAGGCTGCTGATCAGGTTGTACTGCTGGAACACCAGGCCGATGCCTTCCCGCCGCCACAACGCCAGCGACGCCTCGGAACGGCTGTCGAGCGGGATGTCGTCGATCAGGATACGGCCACTGTCGGCACGGTCCAGGCCGGCCACCAGGTGCAGCAAGGTGCTCTTGCCGCTGCCCGACTCGCCCATCAGCGCCAGGCTGCTGCCGCGCGCCAGGCGCAGGTCGACGCCCTGCAGCACGGGGAGCGGGCCCTGGGGGGTGGGGAATGATTTGTGCAGTTGCTCGATGACCAGCATCGACGGGCCTTGGTGGGTTCAGGGGTCTTCTTAGGAATAGCAGGTTCATCGCGGCGTGAACGAACACTCGTCGTTTTCCTCGATAAAGCAATTTCCGGTTCTATTCGAAAAGCGGCTTCCAACTTCAACCCTCGATGAACTTATTAATTCCACGCCCCTGAAAGCCTTACCAAAAAGTCAACATAAACAGCCTCGCACCAATAAAAAAAGACACTTCCTACAGAAATTTCTTTTTATTGGTCGATATCCACTTTCAGACGAGAAAACAATGACCTGAATCAGAAACTATCGACTACGATCAGCATTCACTTCGCATCCGTTAGTTACGGCAAGAGACTCAACCATGGAAAAACCAGTAGTTCTGAACGCCGCTGGCCAGGTCGATATCGCTTTGGAAAGCGCCCACCAGTACGCCTATTTCCAGCTACTGGAATTGCTGTATCACGTACACGACGACGATCTGGAACAACGCCCACTTGCTCGAGAGACGCGACGCCGATTACGGCTGGAAGTGTCCCCCAGCCTGTCTTTCCCTGTTGCCGATGTGTTGCGCGCCGATCGCTTGAAGGACGACCGCTACCGCATCCAGGCAAGTTTTCTGGGCCTGCATGGCACAGACTCACCACTGCCCACTTACTACCTTGACGAGATCGCCTACGAAAACGCACACGGCATCGGTTTACGCCCGGCTTTCCTCAATTTCTTCAACCATCGCCTTCATACCCTGCTCCATCAAGGATGGCGCAAGTACCGCTACTACGTACGCTTCCAACCGGGCGCGAAGGACGGTTTCTCCCGCTATGTCTTCGCCCTGATCGGCCTGGACGACTCAGCACTACGCGGCGCTACGCCGCTACCCTGGAGCCGCTTGCTCAGTTTCGTGGGAATGATCGCCAGCCGCAGCCGCTCCCCCGGCATGGTAGCCGGCATGATCGCGCATTGCTTCGACCTCCAGCAGGTTGCCATCCGCGAATTCGAAAAGCGCACCGTCTCGATTCCCACTTCCCAACGCAACTGCCTGGGGGCCAGAAACTACCAACTCGGCAACAACTTCCTGGTTGGCGACAGCATCGAGTCACGCAGCAGCAAGTTCACCATTGTGATCGCAGGCCTGAATCAGCAGCAGTTCCGCGAATTCCTGCCCAGCGGTGACAACTACCAGAGGCTGGCGCGGCTGGTGGATTTTCTGCTCCGTGATGTCGGGGCCTATGACCTGGAGTTACGCATGTGCGCCGAGCAAGCCCCTCCCTTCAGCCTACGGGCCGAGCATGGCACCCACCTGGGTTGGACAAGCTTCATCGCCAACCGCAATGACCCCACGCCTCCCCCTGTTCGCATCACGGTACGCACATGAGTACAAATGTTCTCTCCCCCAGCGTCACGCTCACCGTCCTCAACCCGGAAAAACTCTTGCACGGCAGCGAACCGCGGCATCGCTTCGATCGGGCTGGCGGCTCTATCGGCAGTCAAGGTGCTTGGCGCCTGCATGATCGCGGCGTTCGCATCCTGCCGGTGCACTGCGAAATCGGCTGGCATGAAGGCCATTTCTGCATCATTGACCACAGCGGCAAGAGTTTCATGAATGGCAGTGACACCCAGTTGCTTTCGGGTACGCCTGTCCGCCTCAGGCACAACGACAGACTGCAGCTGGGTGACTACCAGATTGCCATACACCTGGGCGAGGACGAGGAAGAGCCGCAGCCGCATACCGGCAGGGACCCACTCTCCGAGCTGGGGGTTGATCAGCTGATGTGCCCGCTGCAGGTACTTGGCGTACCGATTACGGATATCGCCGGATTCTTCCAGGCCTCAATGCCTGGGCCGGTGGATGAGCTTGATCCGTTGGCCTATCTGGACAGGGCCGCACAAGCCCGGGTTGACCCGGCCATAGTCGAAATCTTCGGCAAGGAGGTGCAATGAACAAGCCTGTAGGTTTGCTACTGGCCTGCCTGGCGATCAGTGGCTGTACTTCGATCAGCAAGATCTACCAGGTGGCGATGGATCCGGCTCTGCCTGTCGGTGGCCCTAACAATGACATCAGCCACCTGGCGCTGAGCCTCTACGCCGCGGACCCGCCTGCGCCTGTCAGCCTCGAACCGACAGATTCAGGCACACAGGTACCGCTGCATGGCCACCCGGAACAGCTGGCGGCCAACCTCAGCGCCACAAGTCCTGTCGAGCTGACTGACAAGCTGAGCTCACTGGCGGAGCAGCTGCACCGCAACTACCCCACTTCTGTCGAGGGCGAGCAAGCCATCGTCGGGCCGAAGGCGCCTGCGGCATTGGCCAGTTACGCAACGCCCCAAACTGCTTTGCCTGAGGAACTCGACCTGCAACCACAACACCAGGCCCCGTCATCCATCGTTTTCAAGGTACTTCAGCTCCGGGACGATTCGTTGTTGCTGGATGCCACTTATGAGCAAGTCGAAGAAGACCTGGATAAAGCGCTGGGCACCACGCTGATCAGCGTCGATGACTACCGTCTGACCCCTGGCCAGTTCAAGTTCATCGAACACGAAGAAATCAACGAGCGCACCCGCTACATCGCCGTCGTTGCTCGCCTGGGCGATAACCCCAAGGGCCGCTGGAAAGATGCAGTCCGCATCCAGGCACGCGGTTACAACCATACCGTACACGTTCACTTCGAGAACAACGCCGTTGAACTCAGGCAAGACAGTGAATACCGCCGTGACAAATGATCCGTCCTATAAAAAATGAGCATCCTGTGAAGGCCGGACCAGGCACCGGAACAAACACACAACGAATCCCGACCCAGGCCACTGGTATCGGGATTCTTGGGTGGCCTGCGCCGTGCCCTATCGCCCGGCCACTTCGCTGGCCGTGCCGTCACGCAACAACCGCTGCGGCAGGGCGAACCCTGCAAAGAGCTGGCGGGTGAAGGGGTTGTTTGCGCCCGTGGCGTGAACCTTGTAGCGCGCCGTATCGCCGGCAATCATGAAACCGAGATCGATACTGGTGGATGTACGGGCATTCAGCCCACCGCGGCTGAGCAGGCGGTAGAGCGACCAGGGGCCGTGATAGCCCAGGCTGACAGTGGTACCCGCAACCTGCACCAGGGTGACACGGCTATGCCCACTCTCCCCGGCAGGGCCCGGCCAGGTCATGCCGATCGGCTCCTTGCCCCGGTCCGCAAACGCATGCAGCTGCCCATCCAGGTCGAAGACACTGCCGCGCAAGCCACCACTGATCGCCAGAGGCTCCAGGCCAAAGCTCACGTTCAGCTCCCCGCGATTGTCGAAAAACGCGTTGCGTATGGCTTCAGCCTGCTTGAGCTGCACCATGACTTCGGGGCGGACCAGGTAACCTTCATCCGCACGGGAGTACAGCGCATCGAGGTTGTCTTCGAGAAACACCGCAAGGTACTGGTCCTGGAAGCGCTTGAGCTGGCCTTGCGGGCCAAAGAAGGCTTCAAAATCCTTGAGCGACACATCCGGCCCGGCCGGGTCGATGGGATAGCGTGAGGCCAGTCGTTCCTGGTAAACGCTGTAAACCTCGGCATCCCAACGCTGCTCCAGCTCCCGTAACGCCATGACCATCAACACCTGCGAAGTCTGCTCCGCCAGCTGGCGAACATGCCGATTGAGGGGTTCCGGCAGGCCCGTGGCAATGCGCTGAAGGTTGCGAATGGGGTCGGGCGCCGTTTCCGAAAAACGGCTCAACACTAGCGCCAGGGCGGCCTTGCCCCGGTCAGGGCTGTCCTGCACCGCCTTCAGGTAGTCATGTACAGCGCTGATCGCCTGGAGTGTTTCGTCATGGTAGGACGGTTTGTCACCACGCACGTCGAGCATCCCCGAAAGCCCCGCGAAAGACCGATAGATGCCCATGGCCTGCATGCGAACCTGCGGATCGGCTTTCGACTCCTTCTCGCTGTCCGCGGCCTGCGGATAGATCAGCGTATTGCTGCGCACGGTTTCCAGCAGCCGGCGTATCGGCGCTGCCGGGCCGCTGACTTGTTCCAGAACACCCAAGGCATGCGCAAGATCGCTGAATTCGGCAACCGAAAACTGGTTCAGCACACGCCGCCAACTGTCGATGTAGTCGGCGCTGTACAGGGCTCGCAGACGCTCCGCCAGGGCCTGGCGGTCCATGTCGGAGTAGTCGAGGCTACGCCGCTCCCCTAGCACCCACTGATCGACCAGGGCGAGGTCGGCCACGTTCTGGCTATGCTGGTCGAAATAGTCGCGAAAGCCCGTCGCCGTCAGTAAAGGTGGCAGGGACAAATTGGCGTCGACGGCCGCCTGGTGATCGCGCTCGGCCAGTGGCCTGTAGACGATATCGAACGCTGGGCCGATCTCGTTGCGCAAATCCAGCTCACCGTGCAATTGCTCCCGAGCCTGCTGCCTCAAGCCGATGTAGACACGCTCGGCCAGCGGCAGCTTGCGCAACTGCTGCTGCGCCTGGGCAACGACTTTCCGATACTCCGGCAGCTCGACATCTGCGTAGGCCAAAGCGTACCTGAGGTGGCGCATCAGCGCGGCCTGCAGCTGGCCCTGGCCCGGATACGCCCTCTGCCACTCGCGAGCCATCCATTGCTCGACCATCTCCGCCCGACGATTACCGCGATCCTCGATCATGCGATACACGCGCAATGCCGCCAACTGCTGGTCGCTACCGGGGGCGGCTTGCTTGACAGACGCTGCCACGCCGCCCGCAATCACCGGTAGAAAGCGCTGGGCCAGGGCATTCAGGTACGCCTGGTCCACTTGCGGGCCAATGGCTTTGCCCTGGTACAGCCCCATATCCGTGAACACGCTCCAACCAGAGCGATAATCGCCGTACAGGCTCACGGCATCACGGATCTCATTCAACGGCAGCAGCAGGCTGCGCCCGGTCAAATCATCCTTGGCGTCCGTGCTGGTGTTGCTGAACGCAAGGCTTTTCTCCAGCACCTGCTCCGCCTTGTCACGGTTGACGCTGTAGAAGTACGCCCAACCACCGGCCATGGCCAACCCGCACACACTCGCCGCCAAGGCGCCGCCCTTCAACAGGCGGCCCTTGCGCCGGGCGACCTTGCGGTTGTCGCCCGCCAGGCCGGCCTCGGGGTAGACCACGCGTTGCAACAGCCGCTGCGCGAAATACACCACGGAGGTGCCTTGCGGCTTGGTCGACAACGCCGGGGTAGCGAAGGCAAAGGCGCGGGCAGAAGCATCCGCGAGCAGGTTGCGCACTTCGCCTCGCTGGTAGACCGAGGAAAAGTACAGGCCACGCACCAGGGGTGGGGTGCTGTAGCGGTCACTGACCAGTACATCAGCGAGGAAATTCAGCAACATCTCCTGCGCCCCGCTCAGTTCCCGAAGCAGCGAGCAGGCGCTCTTGCCCGTGGTGCCAGGTGCGCCCACGGTAGCGCTCATCAGTTGCCTGCCGAGGCGCCCCAGGAAGCCCTGATAGGCTCCCTCCAGCTCCTGCAGCCAGGCATCGAAGTCCTTTACCGAACCCAACGTGAAGGTAAAGCCCTGCACCTCTTCCCGCTCACGGGCCGGGAGCGCGGCGAACAGTTCCTCGAAACCGTCCAGCAAGTCGAACTTGCTCATCACCACGTACAGCGGCAAGCGCGTACCCAACTCACCGCCCAGCTCCGTCAGGCGCGCGCGCAGCATCAAGGCCAGGTCACGTCGCGCCTTCGCCGATCGCCCGAACAGGTTGACCATATCCACCAGCAAGACCACGCCATTGAGTGGCCGTCGGCTGCGGTTCTGGGCAAGCCAGCCAATCATGTGCCGCCACAGGCGTCGCTCGACGCCCGCCGGCAGGCCTGTGGGCTCGGCCGGTGCTCTCGCCGTCAGTGCCGCCTCCTGCACTGCTGGCAGCGTGTTGTTTTCGCCCCCCTCCTCCTTGATGGGCTTGACCACACGCGCCGGGCGCTCAGGCTGGCTGATGAACTCGCCCGGCGGATCGATCAGCACCGCGTCGTCACCTACCCACCAGTCGATGCCAAAAGCCAGGTCCGGATCCGTGCGGGCCCGCTGGGTGGCGCCATCGGTGCGGGCGAGTGCAAAACGCTGATCCGAACGGCTGACGAAGCTCGACTTGCCCGCATTCTGTTCGCCAAGGATGAGGTACCACGGCACATCGTAACGGTGCCCGCGGCCACCTTGGCTGTCGCGCAAGCGGGCCAGGCTGCTGTCGAGGGAGCGCTGCTGGGCCTGCAGATACACCAGGCACGGGTCTTCCACCTCGCGTCGCTGCCGTTGCTGTTCGCGTACGATCGAGCGGTTGCGCCGATGCACCCACGCGCTCCATGCCAGCAATGGCAGCATCACCAGCAGCACGGTTGCCGCAATCCGCACCGGCAGGTCAACCAACGGTTGCTGCTCACGCCAACGCCATTCAGGCCCCAACCACCATAGCCAGACCACTGCGGCAGCAACGCCGAGCAGCACCACACCAACAACTACCGGCATTGCCTGACGCTGCACCAGCGATACACCGCGCAGCAGACTGTCCTTGTTCACTTTCATAGCGGCAAACCTTACCGACTGCATATCCGAATGATTTAAGGCACCTCACAGTGCACACTGGCAAAAACAGTAGCAGCATTGAAAAACACTATTCAATGATATCAAGCAAGAAATACCAGCTAACACTTTTCTTGCAGACGCCGGTGACTTTCCTGAATTATGAAATAAAAAAGCACTTGCTTCAGGAAAGTTAACAGCCCAGCAACTTGTGGGAACTTTCCTACAAATAAGCCATGCACACTTTTCATCAACCCCGGCACATGCCACCAGATAGAGCGTCCAACGCGATAAACATGAAGTTCAAAGACTGGTTCATGCAGGAGCAGCAGACCCTACGGGAATTGGGTGACGACTTTGTCGAGGACGACCCGCGTCTGGCGCCTGTCCTCGGTCGCACCGCCTCGGACCCGGCCAGCGAGTACCTGATGGAACACTTCGCCTTCCTGACCGCTCGCCTGGTCATGAAGATCGAAGACCATCTGCCCGAGCTGACCCACCCGTTGCTGCAGCTGCTCTACCCCAATTTTCTGCGTCCGCTGCCGAGCATGACACTGATGCAGTTCCAGCCTGTCGACCACGCGCTGAGCGAAACCCAGGTGCTGCCCAAGGGCACCCCTGTGTTCTCCCGAGCCGTTGACGGCGTGAGCTGCGAGTTCCGCACCTGCGCGGACCTGGCTATCGCGCCGCTGGAAATTCGCAGCATCACCACGCAACCCAGTGCCGAAGCACCGGTAGTGCGCATAGACCTGGGCGCCTTGTCCGAGCAGCCGCTGCGGCAGATGAAGTGCGACCAGCTGCGGTTTCATCTGGCTGGCAGTAAACGCAATGCACTCACCCTCTACCAGTGGCTGGCGCAGCACCTGAACAAGCTTGATCTGCATATCGGCCAGCACCGCTTTGCGCTACCCCCCTCAGTAGCCTTCGTCGGTTTCGAGGCAAATGAAGCGCTGCTGCCCAGCCCTGGCGAGCAGATGGATGGCTACCGCATCCTGCACGAATTCTTCTGCTTCCCGGAGCGCTTTCATGGGTTTCGCATTGACGGGCTCGGCAGCTACTGGCCTGACGAGGCCGCCGCTCATATCCAGCTGGAGTTCGGTTTCAGTGCGCCCCTCCCGCCCGACATACAGATCGACCAGACAACGATCCTGCTCAACTGCATCCCTGCCATCAACCTGTTCAGTTGTACGGCAGAGCCCATACCGTTGAATGGGCAGGCGCTGTGTGAAACCGTGCGAATGGGGCGCCAGGGCGGCAAGAGAGGTGAAATTTTCAGCGTTGATCGAGTCAGCAGCCAACGTCAGAAATCCAACGACCATGTACAGGATTTCAAACCCTTCGAGGCGCTGGACCGCGACTTCCCGTTGGCCGAGCCGACGCCCGCCCGCTACTACAAGCTGGACATCGAGCAGGAACCCGTCAATGACAAGGTGCAACACAGGATACGCCTGGTGCATCACAACCTTGCGCCCTACCTCGGCCTGCACGAAGAACTGAACATCGACCTTACCTGCAGCAACGGGCCCCTTGCGCAGCAGCTCAGGGTTGGCGAAGTCGATGTGACCACCCAGGACACCCCCTCGTTCGTCACCTATCGTAACCTTACCCGCCCCACCCGCAGCTACCCGCCGATGCTGCAGAGCGGTGGCCAAGGTGAGCGCCACTGGGCGCTGGTCTCCAACCTTGCGCTGAACAACCTGTCGCTGTCTTCTCCTGCAACCCTTGCCGCGGTACTGCGGGTTTACGACTTTGTCGCCGCCCATGACCTGCAGCAGGAGCGCAATACCACCCAGCGCCTCGACGCCATCAGACAGGTGGACAACGAGCCCTGCGATTGGCTGGTCAAGGGCGTGCCGGTTCGGGGCATGCGCACCACCCTGCACATCGACCCTGCCGGCTTCGAATGCGAGGGTGAGGTGCAGCTGTTCGGCAACGTGCTGTCCCATTTCATGACGTTGTACGCCAACAGCAACTCCTTCCATCAACTGCAGATCATCAACACCGCCAACGCAACCCGCCAGCTATGGCCCGCCCGGACCGGGCGGCAGCCGGTGATGTGACCAGGAGGTCCGCTCATGAACAATGCGCCCGAGAAAGACTTCGAGAACACCCGAGCAGACGCCCGCGCCGCTCCCCCACTCAGCGAACTGTTCCCTCATGTCGACGCGCTGGGGTTCGACACCCGCTCGAACACCACATTCCCCCTCTTCGACATCGCCTCTCCCCTGTTTGGCCTGGTCATCCGCCTGGAAGGCACCGAACACTATGACCACGTCGAGCAGTTGCATGCCCACGTCAAGAACATGATCCACGGCATGGTCGAGCAGGTACGCCAGCTTGAACACTGTGACGAAGGCGACCGCGTGGTGTTTTCCTACTGCTTGTGTTGCGTGGTCGATGAAGCCGTGATGACTACGTCCTGGGGGCGCGACTCGTCCTGGAAGGCCCAATCCTTGCTCAGCGCCATCCATCAGGAAACCTGGGGCGGCGAGAAATTCTTCAGCGTGCTCGAACGCTTGCTGGAAGCCCCCGAACAGCGCTACGACCTGTTTGTGTTCCTGTTCTGGTGCCTGGCACTGGGCTACCGCGGCAAGTACGCCAACCAGACCAATGGCGATGAGCAACTGGCCGCCTGGCTCAAGCGGGTCCATGACCGGATCGTTGAACTGCATGGCCCCGAAACCGAATCGCAACCCCTGACCGACCCGCTGGCCAATGTCGCGCCCCGGCATTACCGCATGAACCGCCAACTGCCCTGGTGGACGCCCTGGGCCGTGATGGGCGTGTTCTGCACAGGCCTGTATTTCTACTTCGCCACCAAACTTGACGGTATTACCCAACAAGTACTGGCATCACTGCAGGCGATGCTGCAGCCATAAACTCGACAACGTCGAACTGGGCGCAGCAAGTAAAACTATGCCCGAAACAAGATAGATCCTGCATTTAGCGAAACTTCCTACAAGTTTTTAGGAAGCAACTTTCACGACCAGGAACGGATTCCTCATTACGGTCGTGAGCACAACTAATGCCTGGCGTCCTATGACGCGTCCGGTTTCATGAACCTGCCCGATGGGACGAACCGCAGGAGTACGCATGAGCAACCTGAATGATGTGCGCTTTACCTTCAGTACCCCAGCCGACGAAGCCATTCAGTTTGATGTCGTGTCATTCGAGCTGACCGAAGGCGTCAGCCAGTTGTATCGCCTGGAAGTCGAACTGGTGAGTTTCGCCGACGATGCCGACTTCGCCACCCTGCTCGACCACCCCGCGCTGCTGACCATCTGGCAGCAGGAGCAACCGGTGCGTCACGTGCATGGCCTGATCAGCAGCTTTGAACAGGGCAAGACCGGCCACCGCCGCACCCGCTACCGCGCCATTGTCGAACCGCAGCTGGCCCGCGCCGGCCTGCAGTCGGACTGGCGCATCTTCCAGCACCGCCCCGTGCCGCAGTTGCTCGAGGAGCTGTTCCGCGAGCGCCGGTGGGGAACGCTGACCCAGTACCTGGTCAACCCGCACCAGACGCGTGAGTTCTGCGTACAGGCCGGTGATCTGGACCTGAATTTCTTCTGGCGGCTATCGGCAGAAGAAGGCCTGATCTCGATCTTCGAGCACAGCCAAGGCAGCCATGGCGTGGTCCAGGCGGACCAGATCAGCCAGTTCGGCAGCCTGGAAGGCGACCCGGTGTTGTACGTGGCCAACCGGGGTGGCACGGCGCGCCAGCCCTGCCTGCATGACTTCCGCTATCGCGAGCAGGTACGCACCAGTATCCAGGTCCAGCGCGACTACACCTTCACCCACCCGCGCTACAACCTGGAACACACCCTGTACCCCAGGGACATGGGCAACCAGGGCAACGAGTACGAGCGCTACGACTACCCCGGCCGCTACAAGCACGACAACGCCGGCAAGCCGTTTACCCAGACCCGCGTCAACGCCTTGTTCGGCGATGCCCGGGTGGCCGAGGTCAAAGGCGACGACGCGCGCCTGCAGCCGGGCATTGCCTTCCAGCTGGCCGGCCATGCCCGTGAGGACATGAACATCCTCTGGCGGCCGATGCAGATCACGCACAAGGGGCAGCAGTTCACAGCGCTGGAAGAGGATGCTGCCGAAGCCGAAGTCGGCACGTCCTACACCTTCACCGCCACCTTGATTCCAGCCCGGGTCGAATGGCATGCACCTGCTTGCCCCAAGCCCGTGATCGACGGCCCGCAGATGGCCAAGGTGGTCGGCCCACCCGGCGAGGAAATCTACTGCGACGAGCACGGCCGCGTGCGCGTGCAGTTCCCCTGGGACCGCCTGGGCCAGGACGACGACAAGAGCTCGTGCTGGGTGCGGGTGACCCAGGCCTGGGCCGGTGCCACCTGGGGCCATATGGCCATACCCCGCATTGGCCAGGAAGTGGTGGTCAGTTTCCTCGACGGCGACCCTGACCAACCGATGATCACCGGGCGTAGCTACCACATCGTCAACCGCCCGCCGTATCGCCTGCCCGAGTTCAAGGCGTTGAGCCCGATCCGCAGCAAGGAGCACCACGGCAAGCGGCATAACGAACTACGCCTGGACGACACCACCGGGCAGATCAGCGCGGCGCTGATGAGTGACCACGACCACACCGCGCTGCACCTGGGTTACCTGACCCATCCGCGTCACTTCGGTGGCCAGCCCCGTGGGCAAGGTTTCGAGCTGCGCACCGATACCCACGGGGTGATCCGCGCAGGCGGCGGCCTGCTGCTGACCACCGAACTGCGCGCCCGCGCCGTCCAGCACCACACCGACCTGGCCGAAACCGCCGAACGCCTGCAGACCGCACAGCAGTACCACACCACCTTCGCCAGGGTCGCCCGCGACCACCTGGCCCAGGAAGGCGGCGATCAGGATGAGGTCGGTGAAGCGCTCAAGGCACAGCACGACGCCATCTGCGGCTACGCCGGCAACCCTGAAGCCAACCGGTTTCCGGAACTGGCCGACCCGCAGCTGGTGCTCGCCAGCCCGACCGGCATCGCGACCACCACCCCGGAATCCACCCACATCGCCTGCGGCGAACACCTGGGCCTGAGCACGGGTGGCCACACCAGCCTGGCCATCGGCAAGCGCCTGCTGATCAGTGCCAGCCGAGGGGTACGCCAGTTCGTCCAGAGCATGGGCTGGCGACTGGTTGCGGCCACCGGCGACATCGACCTGAAGGCGCTCAAGGACAACATCAACCTGCTGGCCAAGCTCAAGGTCAGCGTCACCGCCGAACGCATCACCCTCAGCGCCAAGGAAGAACTGGTCATCCAGGGGGGCGGCAGCAGTACCACCTACACCGCAGGGGGAATCCTGCATACCACCGCTGGCCAGTACACCGCGCACGCGACTGACTTCATCTACAAAGGTGCACAAAGCCAGACGGCCACGTTCCCGGACGCGCCCAAAACCGACAAAGGCAACCTCGACCTATTCCGCAACTACGCCAACAACCGCCCCTTGAAAGGCTCCGGGTACCAGGTAGAGGACGCGCTGGGCCAGGTGCTCAAAGGCACACTGGACGAACAAGGGTTTGCGGCGGTAGCAGCTGTAAGCCCAGGCCCCACAGCCGTTGATTTCGAGAAAGACCCAGCCGACCCATGGGTAGCCGGCAGCTACTTCGGCAACCTGAGAAAGGACTTTTCAGGCCCGGCTGCAGCGCTGACGCTACCTTCCGCCCTGCAGGGCACCGAAAACCTCGCGAAGCATGCGGCACAAGCGTTCAAGGCCCCGCTCGACGCCATCGCCCCCTCGGCACCTCCCCCTTCCCGGCTCGGCACTGCCAGTGCCTTGGCTACCTCACTCGTCCAGGAAGGGAATTGAAACGATGACCCCACAAGAAAAGAAAGAAATCGAAGAACGCGAAATCGCACTGGTCCCGTTGAACAACCTGGTCGCCCAGGATATCGGCCAGGGTGAAGCCACGGTAAACGCCTGGCTGCTGGAACTCAGCGGCAACACCATCGACCTGGCCACCGTCAAGGCCTGGGCCAGTGCAGTGCCGGTGGTGGGCAACATCGTCGCCTTGTTCGACGCCTTGGGCGACATCATCCATCTGGCCAAGACAGGCTCGAATGACCCGCTGGACTGGGTAAGCCTGGGCATCAACCTGATCGGTGTAGTACCCGTCCCGCCGACCATGGCCGCCGCACGGATGACGTTGCGCCCGGTGCTGTTCCTGGCCCGACAGCAACTGAAGAAAAACAAAGGTGACTTCGCCCAAGCCGTCATGAACATCATGGTCGGCCACCTCAGTGCCACGCTGATGGGCGAAATCGAAACCTTCGTCGAGCGGGCCGAAACCGAACTGCCTGGCATCTTGAACAATGCCGCCAACACCGGCTTCCAGACACTCAACAGCCTGGCGGATGCCATCGAGCGCATCGCCAAGGGCGAGATCGACACCACCCAGCAGCGCAAGGCGATCATCAACAGCGCCCAGGCAATCTACGCCCCCATCGAAGAGCCGTCCCTCTGGGACCTGCTGACCCGGGCCGAAGCGGTCATCAGCGCCACCGCTGGTGCGGTTCAGTACGGCGCGACCGAGGGGTACAAAGCTGCAGCGAGCAACACTGGCTGGGTCTTGAAGCTCGTCCAGCCACACACCAATGTGCTCAGGGGCCTGGCCCAGCTGATCCGCCAGATGCTGACCGCCCTGGCCGACCCCGCCACGCAAAACAGCATTGCCTGGTTCCTAGCCCAGCTCAACGCAGGCCTGCGCAAGCGCAAACCCGCGCGCCGGGTGTCGGCCAATACCCCGGCGCACGGCTCGGGTGTGGCAAAGGACAAGGGCACCGAAAGCCGCGTGGAAGCCACCCACAACGAGGCCCGACCTAAAAACGACCCACGCTGCGACCTGAACGGCACCTGCCCCGGCACCAGCAAGAGCATCAGCTATGCACGCGGTACCGAAACCCTGGTGCATGTCGACTTCAACCTGCCAGGCGTGTTTCCTGTCGCCTGGGCACGCACCTACCGTTCCAGCCTGGACGCCTACGATGACAGCGAGTTCGGTGCCCGCTGGATCACGCCATTCTCGATGCGCTTCGATGTGGTTGACGAGGGTGTGCTGTACCACGCCGACGATGGCCGCACCCACAGCTACGCCCTGCCCAAGCTTGGCAAGCCCCATTACGACCCGGTAGAGAAGACGGTACTCATCCGGGTCGACGACAACCACCTGAGCCTGGCCCACGGCCACCAGCGCCAGGAACACTACCAGCGCGTCGGCGATCACTTCCGCCTGGTCGGCATCATCCAGCGCGGCGGCGCGCGCATCGCGTTGCATTACGAGCACCAGCACGCCGGCAAGGCAGTGCTCTCCGACCTGGTCACCTACCAGGATGAAGACCAGCACCAGCATGTGCATACCCAGCTCGATGAGCATGGGCGCATCAAGGCACTCTGGCTGATGCAGGACGGCCGGCAAACGCGACAGCTGGCCAGCTACGACCACGACGACCAGGGCGACCTTCGCGCGGCACGCGATGAACATGGGGCGCAGTGGACCTACCAGTACCAGCACCACCTGGTCACGCGCTACACCGACCGCACCGGGCGGGGCACCAGCCTTGAATGGCAGGGCGAAGGCCCGGACGCGAAAGCCGTGCGCGAATGGGCCGATGACGGCAGCTTCGATACGCGCCTGAAATGGAACAAGCATATCCGCCTGACCACCGTCACAGATGCGCTTGGCCAGCAAACCCGCCACTACTACGACTACCTCGGCTACACCTACCGCATCATCTACCCGGACGGCAACGAAGAGTGGCTGTTCCGCGACGATGGCAAGAACGTCATCCAGCATGTGCATACCGACGGCAGTATCGACCGCTATGTCTACGACGAGCGCAGCAACTTGCTGCAGCACACCCGCCCCGATGGCTCCGCGGTGCACCACGCCTACGACGACCTCGACCAGCGCTTCAAGACCCGCGACGCCGAGGGCGGCCTGTGGAAGTACGACTACGACCAGCGCGGCAACATCATCGAAACGCTCGACCCGCTGGAGAACAAGACCCAGTACACCTACAACAGCGATAACCTGCCCATCGCCATCATCGACGCCAACGGTGGCGAGAAGAAGCTCGGCTACACCCGCGACGGCCAGCTGGCCAGCTACACCGATTGCTCCGGCAAGACCACGCTGTGGAAGTACGACGGGCTCGGGCAACTGAGCAAAGCGATCAACGCAGCGGGGGAAACCACCGAGTATCACTACCAGGCCGGTCAACTGACCCGCCTGGTATACCCCGACAAGACCCACGACCGCTTCGAACACGATGCCGAAGGCCGCCTGCTCAGCTATACCGACGCGTTGAACCGTCGTACCGCCTGGGCCTACAACGAGGCCGGCCTGATTCACCAACGCCACAACCCCGACGACAGCACCCTCACCTACCACTGGAACAAGCTCGGCCAGTTACTGCGGTTGCGCAACGAGAACAACAGCGAGGCCAGCTTCAAGTACGACCCGGCCGGGCGATTGATCATGGAGACCGGCTTCGACAAGCAGGTCACCGATTACCTCTACGATCAAAGCAGCAACCAGCCCACCCGCCGCATCGATGGCGACCGCATCACCCGCTTCGAATACGACGCCATGGGCCGCCTGGTGAAAAGCCATGCCGGCCAGCGCGGTGGCAAGGAGTGGGAAAGCGAAACCTTCGCCTACGACGGCAACGGCAACCTGCTACTTGCCGAGAACAAGGCCTGCAAGCTGCAGTGGTTCTACGACCTGGCGGGCAACAACACCCGCGAGCACCAGCACTTCAAGTACATGAAGGAGCCGAAGGTCGCTGTCTTCAAGCATGAGTACGACGCCCTCAACCTGCGTATCGCGACCACCCGCCCTGATGGCCACCGGGTCAGCTGGCTCACCTATGGCAGCGGCCACCTGCTCAGCCTCAAGCTCGACGAGCACGAACTGATCAGCTACCAGCGCGACGACCTGCATCGGGAAATTGGCCGCGAGCAAGGCAACGGCCTGGTACAACGCCAGACCTGGACCCCGAATGGCCAGTTGCAGCAGCAGACCCTGGCCCGACGCGGCGCCACCCGGCGCATCGCGGTGCGCGACTATCAGTACGACCTCAGCGGCCAGCTAACCCGCGTGGATGACCTGAACCGTGGTGACACCTATTACCGCTACGACCCGGTCGGCCGCCTGCTGGAAGCGGGCGACTTCTACAAGAAAGAGCTCTTCGCCTTCGACCCGGCGAGCAACCTGCTCGACCCGCAAGCCCCGCCCGGCCCCAACCCACACTCACCCCGCCGGATCAACGACAACGTACTGCGCAGCTACTGCGGCACGCAGTACCGCTATGACGAACGCGGCAACCTGGCGGAGCGCACCACGGGCAGCACGAAAGGCCACTTTGACTGGGACCTCTACAACCGCCTGCGGCGGTATGAGGATGACCGACTGATTGTCACCTTTGCCTACGACGCGCTCGGGCGGCGGTTGTACAAGCACTCACGCTCCAAGTACCGCGACCGACCGCAGGCCGGCCCGGTGTGGAACCAGAATGCCCGGCGGCAGCGGGATGAAGAGTTGGGTTGTGGGTACAACTGGTATGTGTGGGAAGGCGACACGCTGGCATTCGAGTGCCGGGACCGGGAAGGCAAAGGCCACACCACTCACTATGTGTTCGAGCCCGGGACCTTTGTGCCGGTGGCGCAGGCAGTGTCCAACCATGTTGTCGAGTTGTTGCGCCAGCCGGTGTATGTGTTCCCGTATGACATCGACAAGGATCCGGTGTGGCTGCATAAGCCGATGCCGAAAGCGTTTGATGCGATGGCTTGGTACCAGTGCGACCAGCTGGGGACGCCGATGGAGTTGACCGGTGAAGATGGGGAGATTGCCTGGAGCGGGAGGTACAAGGCCTGGGGTTTGGCGGAGGAGCAGCGCAGTGACGGGGCGAAGTGGGCGGAGATTCGTAATCCGCTACGCTTTCAGGGGCAGTATTGGGATGTTGAGACGGGGCTGCATTACAACCGACATCGGTACTATGACCCACAGGTCGGGCGGTTTATCGGGAAGGATCCAATTGGGAACGCGGGCGGTTTAAACTTATATACCTACGCTTATAACCCCATACAGTGGCTAGACCCTTTGGGACTTGCAAAGTCATCTACCAGCGGTCATAGCGCCCATGCTAAATCTGGCCAATTATTCCATAATGATATGGATAAGTATCCCTATCCAGCAGGTTACATGAGGGAGATGAGAATCGGAGGAGTTGGAAGAGCGGATGCAATTAATGTAGATGAATGTAGCATTATCGAAAGAAAATGCACTTGTAACACGCGAACAATCAAACGAGGTGAGGCCCAATTGCTTCGCTACTGCAATGAGATGAAAAACATAACTGGAGAAAGCCATGAGGGAATACTGGACATACTGGACCCCAAAACTGGTGCGCGAACCATACGAAAGGTCATAAATAAGTCATGAAAAAAGAATCTACAAAAAAAATCTTTCAGCGAGTTGCCTCCAAACTAGGTTTTTGCGGGAGAGATACAACCTTTTTCATGAAGCATGGCGACACTTACTTAATAGTTAATTTCCAAAAAGCTTCCGGCAACCGCAGTTTCTACATCAATGGCGGGATAAGCTACACAGATCTGCTTTCAAGTAGTGATCTAGAGCACTCTCCAGTTTCAGCCTACAACAACCAACCCACTCAATTCCCAACCCATGTAGACTTTAGAGCAGAAAACGTTCCCAACAGCCCCATTACGCAAGCTGAAATTGATGCAGCTGCATCTAATTACGATGCTATAGCAACAGAGAAAATAATCTTCACCGCATTAGAATCCATGATGCTTTTCGCCCGCAATCATGGAGACAGAGAAGAAGTGCGCAGGCTAAAGCAAGCCAAACTATTTCCAGCAATAATAAAAAAAGAGGTGTGATTCCCGTCAATTAACTTTGAATCAAAAATAGAATTAACAGGCTCGACACGATTTAAAGCAACATTAATCAGTTGAATGCAATGCAGCGTGGTAATGCTCAGATGGACTCTACTGGAAGCAACAGCACCATGCTAAATATGAATCGCATAATTGGCGAGGGTTACCGTGCGGGTGACGGTAATCGTGAAGAGACCTCAAGAGCCGTCATGGCTCGTAAAAACAACCAACTACCAACAGCGCTCCCAAAACTCTAATGAAAATCGCAAACACAAACTACATTTACTATTTGTATTATCCACTAATCTCGATGACAGACGAAGAAATTAGCACCTTTGAAATAAATAACAAGAAAGACAGGACTAGACTTTTTCAACTAATGAGTACACTATTGAAAACATTTGGACCAAATGCCGCTAAAAATATTTCAGATTGCCTCGAGCACGTAATCTCTATGCGGAGCTACGAAGATTACTGGCGAGATCTAATACCGCACGAAATACCTTTAGATGAAGTAGACAACAAGGAGGAATACATAAACGAGCTATTTTTTGCGCTTTTCCAGCGCACACCATCATTCCAAAAAGGTAGAAGCATAACGATCTCGCAACAAATACCACCTCAAGGCTTGAATACGAACGAATAGAGGCCTATCACTCGTTCATATAAACAATCACTAGCAGTTTGAAATTGCGGTCGCCATCGATGCGGCGGGTGGACTGGTTTGGCGGAGGAGCAGCGCAGTTACAGGGCGAAGTGGGCGGAGGTTCGTAATCCGCTACGCTTTCAAGGGCAGTATTTTGATATTGAGACCGCGCTGCACTATGGGTAGACCCTCTAGGCGTTTCCGCTGTATCCGACCTACCAAAAATGAAAGGGCACAGTGTAGTCAAAGCCGGTTCAAAACTAACTCAAGCTAGCTTCTTGAGGACGAAAGATAATGGCATTAATGAGACCTGGAGACACCTTAACGGCTCGGAAGTTAGAATCCATAAATATGAAAACAAATGTCCATGCGCTTATGAATCTGGCAATAACGCACACATTCACAAAGAAGATCTTGGGGACAACCAACTTAATGACCATGGGTTCACCTCCCCAGACCCGAATCAGCCCCATTTCGGCATATGCAACCCAGCAGACCTACCAATTGTGCGAGGAAGGCCACACGGATCATGAGCTACGAATACAAACTTGTTTTTGAAGAACCTAAAACATTGCAGAATTTATTTGACAAACTGTTAGAGAGCGGAGCATGCACCAAAAGAAGCGATTACGAGATTCATATAAAAGACCCTAAATTCAACTCGATTGGCAGCTATGATGCGAGACTCCAAAAATGCGACGACACACGTGCATGGTTAGAGATTTTGTTCCCCACCCCATATTTATATGGCTTATTTTCAACATTTTTGTCCGATGCGAAATTTAGGTGCCTTGAGGATGGAGACGAAGACGATGAAGTCTCGTTGAAACAGGCCTTTCGCGTAAGAAACATCTGATGAATACGTAGAGCGTTTCCTTTCAAAGCCGGGCGATTGATTATGGGAACCGGCTTCGACAAGCAGGTCACCGATCCTCTACGATCAAAGCAGCAACCAGTCCACCCATCGTATCGATGGCGACCGCATCACCCGCTTCGAATTCGACGCCATGGGTTGCCTGGTGAAAAGCCATGGCGACCAGTTAAACGATCACGGATGGAGCATTAAAAATGAACATACGAAAAACGTTTGATACTTTAGTAGAGCATGAGCCTTACATTGATCTCGATGTATTTCTGGATACTTACGAAACATTCGAAGAATTCCCACTTATCTCAAGATACATAAAACTAGTAAAGCTAGGGGCTGATTTAAAGGAAATCGAAGCCTCAAACATCCTTATAAGCACAGCATTCTTTGTACTCAACTCTGCATTACTACATATGCAAAGCAAAGGCTACGACCTCAGGGAGCGCTTTCTGGCTATCTCCTACACGAACTTTGACTTTTCAAGCAGAACCGAACCTCCAATACCTAATTTTTTTGTTAACTCAAACTCCACAATGGATGAATTTTCAAATAAATTGAAGTCAAAACAGAAATCAGACGCTTCATTGGAAACAAAATTGGTTCAAGGGCAGTTCGAGTCATGTGGACTTAGCCCGTTATTCACATTTTATGAAAGCCGTTTTTTTGATCCTACCTGCAATGAGGACATTGTCAGAGTTTATGCGATTCTAAATTAACACCTTAAACAGGCCTCACCTCACTTCGACGATGAAAACACCACCATGACAACTAAAAAAGAATTTGACATCGCTACAAATGTTTTTCTTGAAAATGAAATTTTCAATTTAAAAGCAGACCAAACACGCTCCAACATTGTATTGTCCGGGGCACTCTCACTCCATCATCTAATACCTCTAACGCTGGCTCACGCCACAGCAATGAAAAAACTTTACAAGCGGATAATTGAGACATGCAATCGCCTTGGGCAACCCGGAACTCATAAATAAAATATTCAGTTAAATTCGCGAACAATCGAGTTGCCACCTAGATAAAGCTCACTGGTAGGCAGGAACGGGTAAGCACGAGCGCCCACGTATTCAGCATGAAAAGGCAAAGCACTTTATGCAAAGGAGTGCCACCAATGAAAGTCGATAACTATAAAAAAGAATTGCTTTACAGAAAAGCACAGAAAAGTAAGCGCCTAGATAAGTTCAGGTCAAAAATGGAGAACCTGATCTCAAACGCAAAAAATTGCACCACGCAACTAGATCTACAAGAAACTGACAAGTTGATCCGAGCAATCGGGGCAACACACTGGCCTTCATCTACCAATGAGGACTTTTCCTCCACCGCAGATTTCTTTAACTACATCAAAAATGAATTACTCCAACAAGAATGCTACATACTAATTGATGACGACTGGAGATATTGCGGAGCAATACTTACAAAAAACAATTGTGAATTAAATATAAAATACAGCTTTGACGAGAACCACAGTGATGAAATTAGATTTATCCCTGCTGATCTCTCCATCTTCGCTTCAATAGACTACATACATAACCACTACCCCCCCTGCTATGAGTATTTAATTAAACGGCGCTAAGGCAGATCAGTTGACGACACCGATAGAGATCACATACGACTTTGAAGAAATTACCTGAGGCGGAAACTTCAGAAGTGAGTAACCATGATTGCATTCGAATTTACACGTACAGATGAGTATTCAAAATGCACGTAGAACACAAACTAATCACTAAAAAATTGCACGATATCACCGACCTGCTTGCATCGGCGGACTATGAGTCATTATCAAACATGTGCAATGGAGTCAGACTCAATACTGAAGAAATAGAACATGCCATTGAAGAATACGGAGAAACACTGATACCAGTACCCTGGAGCGAATTAACATCTGCAATTATTGTAGAAATTATAAACTCAATACCTAAGGCATGGTCCGTCACCTGCCCTCTATGGTCTAAAGCCGAAGGCAAATCGGACCTTACGTTAGAGCTCACAATAATCGCTACTCCCTCCGGAGAGTTGACTGTAGAGCTCGACAATATACATGTACTTTGACAAGCATCAAGCGGCTTTGCTTCTCGCGATAGCCGGATAGCACTTAGGGAATACGAGATAGTACTGATCTTTAAAAACTCACACATCGGTTAACAAAGTTTGGAAAACAAGGCCCATTACACTTACAACAGCGATAACCTGCCCATCGCTGTCATCGACGCCAACGGTGGCTCACCTGGTATGTGCGGGAAGGCGACACGCTGGCATTCGAAAACCTAGTATCTAAACAGAGCCCTCTAGAATTATCAGAGAACCATAAAATGACGAAAGACCCACTAATTTGGGGCACCATCAAATCTGAAGCTCAACGGTATCAGACCTTCAATGAACACAATGAGCTTGTCCCGGACCTGCCAAGCCAAGAAATAGCCATACGACTTTTAACGACCCTGCGGCTCTTCTTTCTAGAGGAAGGCCTACTAACTAAAACCATACTCGACCAGGAAAACAAATTTATCGACACCGAACTTCGAATGAGTGACTTCACGCAAGAAGGGATAGAACTCATAAAGTCAAAAGTTTCTTCTTGGGTGAGTTCACAGAGCGCAAGAAAAAACCCGCCAGACTTAAGAGCACTGCAAAAACACTTGAAGGAAATTAGATCAAGAAATAATCCGACCTGACGGTGCAACCATCATGAATAGAGCTGAAATTCTTGCCACGCTAGAAAACAAATCATCCTCGTTGACCTGTACGGTGCCCAGACAGGTCTACCATTGATACTTCTAGATAAGGCAATGCAGATATTGGAACAAAACGCAATTTCTTTGCCAGCACTGACTA
This sequence comes from Pseudomonas sp. PsB, assembly GCF_043658375.1. Classification (NCBI taxonomy): domain Bacteria; kingdom Pseudomonadati; phylum Pseudomonadota; class Gammaproteobacteria; order Pseudomonadales; family Pseudomonadaceae; genus Pseudomonas; species Pseudomonas sp. PsB. The sequence goes on from NZ_JBIGLU010000010.1 coordinate 81,265, forward strand.
AGTAATACAAAGGATTGCTACGGCAACACTCTACTCTGCCAGAAGCAACTACCTCTACATCTTTATCTCCGAAATTGCAAGAGAGTTGTACATCCAAATCAACCGCTCAAAAATCTTACGAACGTGTCGACATCGAGATTAGATCAGACAAGGCTTACACGGAGCAATGAAATGCACACAGACTATCTAACAAACCCAGAAAGCTACAAGCAACTAGAAGAGTATTTTTTTGAAATTTTCAACAACGAACTTCAGAAGCGGCGCTCTATAGCCAAAGACTTTACGAGCCCTCATTACAGCGCTCATTTTGCCGACGGCACTCCATTCATGGATGCAAATCCGATATTTTCAGCAAAGAACACAAGAACAGGAAACATCTTGAGAGTTGTCATCACTGAAGATGTCAGCGAATACGCTATAAACCACAACTCAATTGACGATTTCGAAGAGCTTTGTTTGATCATGAAGATTTCAGATATCAGCCTAGCGCAGCAGGACATTTCTTCATGGATCGCCGATCAAAAAGAATGACGACCTCAAAAAATTAAAAACCTAACCAACGACAACTACACCGATATTTTTTTGCTCATTAAAAAATAACCTGAAGCACTCTCCAGCAAGTGCCAAATTCATCCTGACGGAGTAAATATTTTCAGCGATAGAAACCCAAAAAAAGCCTAGCGAGCGCATTAGGAGAAACTACGAAATGCCCATAACGAAGCCGAATGCTATTAAAATCATGGACACTCAGAACATGTGCATTGGTAGCGTTGAGAACCCTGCTATAGCCGAGAAAGTCATTTCCGGGACATTTCTCCCAACTCAGCACTATAAAAAATATGAAAAATATTTTTCCGACCTAGAACAGACTGCAAATAAACAATTGCTTACACACGCAGATCAATTAGAGCGACAAATACAAGCACTCGCATTCTACGCAGCAACCTTGAGCAACAGAAAAATCAGCATTAAAAACCTGCAAATAATGGAAAATCAAATAGTATTCACCATTACCTATACAGAGGACGCCGAAGCTATTCAATACGCTGAATTTTTCTTAGTTCGATGACCTAAGACCACCGGCCTGAATGTTAATGAGGATGGATAGATTATCTGCAACGCGAATTATATGGCCTTAGGATTAGCGGAGGAGAAACCCGCGACCAAACGAAGTGGGCGGAGATCCAGTACTCGCGGCATTTTCGATATCAACGACAGCAATAAAACCATTACTGTTCACCCAGTCAGAATCGAGTAACCATGATTGCATTCGAATTTACACGCATAGATGAGTCTCTTTTTGCAAACGAATTCGACCAAGGCGATATTTCCCTCATCTCAGAAAATCTCTGCATAACCTCAAAGCTGAACTCCAAACATTCAAACATGATATACCTCTCAATCATATCATTGATTGACGGACTAACCAGAAACAATAAATACTTTGAATTTATCGCGGCCGACTCTTCATTTCGCATCAAATTTAAACAGCAACGGGAGACAATCTTAATAAACCATGAGGGAATCTTAAAAATCAAGGTAAACCGCTTTGAGCTTCTCAAGGCTCTTGAAGACGGCGCAGAGCGTTTCCTTTCGAGTCCTAGAAACAGCATACCGATTTCCAGTGCAGTTTATTTAGACCTCTCAACAAGCAGAACACTACTTAACCAGAAAATAAATAATCACAGAAAGCTTTAGATCTGCTTCGCTCTATAAACTCAAAGCACAGCGGCCACATCCAGCTTCGAGTCAGCTAGAGACATTTCTGGGCTTTTTATCCTGAGATAGGAGTGCAGATACCGCTCCCTGAATCGACCAAGAGAATTGAGCCATGCCCCCTAAAGTAAAATATTCAATCTCCGTATTTGACAAATATAGTGAAAAATATATTGGAGAGTTTGAATTTATCAACCATATTGAGGTAAACGAATTACGCTCAATACTCAGAATAGGGGAAGACCAAGATCAACTCTACGATGAATACCCTATTGATTTGCAAGCTGCAAAAAAAATCGAAAAGATGACGAATGGATCATTTGACCTTAGCAAGTTCGAGTACTTCCTTTCCTGTGAAAGAACGGACTAAGAATGAGCTTTCTTTGCGACGCAATAAGGCTATTTCAACGCCTAGAGCCAAGTACTCATAGACGCGGCACTACATCATGCTGCCTGCCGGGGGCCTAGCTCACCATCATGGATCATCACATGTATCGCTGATTCAGGAAGGCTCCTGATTACCAAGCCAACATCGCGGTAGATGGCACGGGCTGTGCCCGTGTTCGCGGGATCGCCCGCTCTCGTAGAACAACACATGACTCGTCGGTTTAGTGAGGTTCTGTAGGAGCAGCCTTGTGCTGCGAAGAGGCCGGTACAGACAATAGACAGGCTTTGTCAGTACCGGCCTCTTCGCAGCACAAGGCTGCTCCTACAAAGAGCGATATTTGTTCTCTGCGCGACAGCGCAGCCCAAAAGGGCTGGGCAATCTCCCACATTGCGCCCAACAGTTTCTCCCGCAGAGGCACGCACAAGCGTTCTAGCGCTTGACCAATACCTCCGCTCAATCACGTCCGGCTTTCAGCCAACCGCACCAACGCACTGCCGCCATGAACAAATCTTCATTTTGCTGGCGAGCGCCCTGATTGCGGGCGTGGCAGCCCTCTTCGCTTCTGCTGCCGCAGGCCTTCACCTTGAGGGGGCTCACTACCTTGCGTAGCATCACCGCCCCCCGGGGCCGCTACGCGGCCCATTCGCGGGCACGCCCGCTCCCACAGGCGCGTGCCCACAGCGCTCACACCTCACCCAGCCACACCATCAGCAGACAGAACCCCGATGCCGCAACCCATACCCCTCAAGGACCACGAAAAGGAAAAGCACCTGGTCAACCGCCGGCTTCTGGCCTGCGCCGCCCTGGTCTTCAGCCTGGTCGCCGTCCTGGTGGGCAGGCTCTATGTGCTGCAGGTGCTGCAGCACGACCAGCAGACCGCCGTATCGGAAAACAACCGCGTGCACGTGCTGCCCATCGCCCCTGAGCGCGGGCTGATCTACGACCGCAACGGCGTGGTGCTGGCCGACAACAAGCCCAGCTTCGACCTGACCATGACCCGCGAGCGGGCCGGCGGTGACACGGCCAAGGTGCTCGATACCCTGACCCAGGTGCTGAGCCTGACCGACGACGACCGCAAGCAGTTCGACAAGGACCTGCGCCGTGGCCGCAAGCCGTTCGAACCGGTGACCCTGATGGTCGGCCTGAGCGAAGAGCAGATCGCCCTGGTGGCGGTGAACCAGTTCCGCCTGCCAGGCCTGGAGGTGGAACCACAGTTCATCCGCGAGTACCCGCTGGCCGAGCATTTCGCCCACTCGGTGGGCTATGTGGGGCGCATCAACGAGAAAGAGGCCAAGACCCTCGACAGCACCGAATACCGGGGCACCCAGTCGATCGGCAAGACGGGCATCGAGCACTTCTACGAGAGCCAGCTGCACGGTCATGTGGGCTACGAGGAGGTCGAGACCAACGCCCAGGGCCGGGTGATGCGTGTGCTCAACCACAAGGCCCCGACCCCGGGCCAGGACATCGTCCTGACCCTGGACGCCCACCTGCAACTGGCCGCGGAAAAGGCCCTGGGTGACCGCCGCGGCTCGGTGGTGGTGCTCGACCCGGCCAATGGCGACGTGCTGGCGATGGTCAGCAACCCCAGCTTCGACCCCAACTTGTTCGTCAAGGGCATCAGCTTCAAACAGTACGCCGCCCTGCGCGATTCCATCGACCGCCCGCTGTTCAACCGCGTGCTGCGCGGCCTGTATGCGCCCGGTTCGACGGTGAAGCCGGAGGTGGCCATCGCCGGCCTCGACAGCGGCGTGATCACCCCGGGCAGCCGGGTGTTCGACCCGGGCTACTACGAGCTGCCCAACTACGACCACAAGTACCGCAACTGGAACCGCAGCGGCGATGGCTGGGTGGATATGTACACCGCCATCATGCGTTCCAACGACACCTACTTCTACGACCTGGCGCACAAGCTGGGCATCGACCGCCTGCACGACTACATGGCCGAGTTCGGCCTGGGCCAGAAGGTGTCGCTGGACATGTTCGAGGAGGCGTCCGGGCTGATGCCGTCGGCCGAGTGGAAGCGCGCCACCCGGCGCCAGGCCTGGTTCCCGGGCGAGACGCTGATCCTGGGCATCGGCCAGGGCTACATGCAGGTCACCCCGCTGCAGCTGGCCCAGGCCACTAGCCTGCTGGCGAGCAAGGGTGTGTGGCACCGCCCGCACCTGGCCATGACCGTGGGCGGCGATGCGCCGGTAGACCCCAACCCGATGCCCAATATCGTGCTGCACGACAGGCACGCCTGGGACCAGGTCAGCCAGGGCATGCAGATGGTCATGCACGACCCGCGCGGCATCGCCCGCGCAGCCGCGGCCGGTGCGCAATACCGGATTGCCGGCAAGAGCGGCACCGCGCAGGTGGTGGCGATCAAGCAGGGCGAACGCTACAACCGCGACAAGACCCTGGAGCGGCACCGCGACAATGCCCTGTTCGTCGGCTTTGCCCCGGCTGATCACCCGAGTGTGGTGGTGGCGGTGATGATCGAGAACGGTGAAGCCGGCGGGCGGGTGGCAGGACCGGTGGTGCGGGAGGTGATGGATGCCTATCTGCTGGATGAGCAGGGGCATCTGAAGCCGGAGTATGCGGGTGGGGTAGTGCCTCGGAGCGTGCCGCACACTTGAGACTTCTGGGGCCGCTTCGCAGCCCTTTCGCGACGCAAGGCCGCTCCCACAAGTTCAGTGTTGCGTCACAGGCAGCGCAAATCCTGTGGGAGCGGCCTTGTGTCGCGAAAGGGCTGCGAAGCGGCCCCAGCACATCAAAATCAAGATAAGGCATAAGAATATAAAATCTTATTCCTTTTTCATCATTCCGTAATCCTCTATAAATCCCCCAACTGCACAGCCGCCAACACTTGGCCAACTGTCTGCAGCGCAACACAAGATCAACAGGCAACGCCCACACGGCAACAGCGCCGCAACCATCAGAAAAGCGCTAACTAGTTGAAATAAAAGAACATTCAAACTCGGCACGACGATTGCTCAAGCAAAGTCCCCCGCTCAACCAGAACCGGAGACCTGCCCATGAGCACCCCACTGAACGTCGTAGCCCTGTCCGGCGGCACTGCCCGCCCTTCGCGCACCCTGGCCCTGACCGAGGCGATCCTCGCCGAACTGGCCCAGCACCTGCACATCAAGCCGCACCTAATCGAACTGGGCGAGATCGCCCGCCCGCTGGGCAGCGCCCTGTGGCGCAGCGAACTGCCCGAGGCCGTTGAACAGCAACTGCGCCTGGTGGAAAAAGCCGACCTGCTGGTGGTGACCACGCCGGTGTACCGCGGCAGCTTCACCGGCCACTTCAAGCACCTGTTCGACCTGATCGGCCAGGACGCCCTGGTCGACACCCCGGTGCTGCTCGCCGCCACCGGCGGCAGCGAGCGCCACGCGCTGGTGCTCGACCACCAGTTGCGCCCTCTGTTCAGCTTCCTGCAAGCCCTGACCCTGCCCATCGGCGTGTTCGCCAGCCAGGCGGAAATGGCCGACTACCGGGTGTCCAGCGCAGCCCTGGCCGCCCGTATCCGCCTGGCCGCCGAGCGCGCCGTGCCGCTGTTCGGCGCCCATCATGCGCTGCGCAAGAGCGCCTGAGGAGCGGCCATGAATGCACCTGTGAACACCCCCCGGCGCCCTGCCCTGGCCATCGCCCGCGAACTGGCCGGGCAGTTTGCCCAGACCGCCGTCGAGCGCGACGAGCGCGGCGGCACGCCAAAAGCCGAGCGCGACGCCCTGCGTGACAGCGGCCTGCTGTCGCTGGTGATCCCGCAGGCCTTCGGCGGCCAGGGCGCCAACTGGCACGACACCTTCGCGGTGGTGCGCGAGTTCGCCCGGGTCGACAGCTCCATCGCCCACGTGTTCGGCTTCCATCACCTGATGCTGGCCACCGTGCGCCTGTTCTCGCGCCCGGACCAATGGCAACCGTGGTTCGAGCAGACCGCCCGCAAGCAGTGGTTCTGGGGCAATGCCCTGAACCCGCTGGACACCCGCACCGTGGTCAAGCACTTCGATGGCTGGTGCGAGTTTTCCGGCAAAAAAAGCTTCTGCTCCGGCGCCAGCGATTCGGAAATGCTCATCGCCTCGGCGGTGGACGAACGTGCCGGCGGCAAGCTGCTGATCGCCGCCATCCCCAGTGGCCGCACCGGCATCAGCCTGCACAGTGACTGGAACAACATCGGCCAGCGCCAGACCGACAGCGGCAGCGCCACCTTCGAGCGGGTACGGGTGGAGCACAACGAACTGCTGCTCGACCCAGGCCCCCTGAGCACGCCGTTCGCCGCCCTGCGCCCGCTGATTGCCCAGTTGCACTTTGCCAACCTGTTCCTCGGCATCGCCGAGGGGGCGTTCGAGGAGGCCCGCCAGTACACGCTCAAGGAAAGCCGGCCGTGGTTCCGCTCCAGCGCCGCCAGCAGCGCCGAAGACCCATACGTGTTGCGCCATTACGGCGAGTTCTGGGTCGGCCTGGAGAGCGTGCGCCTGCTGATCGAGCGGGCCGCGCGCCAGCTCGATGCCGCCTGGGCCAGGGAGCACGCCCTCACGGCGCAAGAGCGCGGCGACCTGGCCCTGGCCATCGGCACCGCCAAGGTTGCCGCCAGCCGCCATGGCCTGGACATCTGCAACCGCCTGTTCGAGGTCACCGGCGCCCGCGCCACCCATGCTTCGCTACGCTTCGACCGGCACTGGCGCAACCTGCGCACGCAAACCCTGCACGACCCGGTGGACTACCGCATCCACGAACTCGGCGAGTGGGCCCTCAACGACAAGCGCCCTGCCCCATCCTTCTATTCCTGAGGATTGCCCATGCAACTGCTGACCCTCCCCCCGTCCCCGACACTGGCCACCTCGATCCGGGCCACCGCACAGGTTTTCGAAGACCCCAGGTCGCAGGCGCTGCTCGCCCACCTGCAACAGGTCGCCCCCAGCGAGGCCAGCGTGCTGATCATCGGTGAAACCGGCACGGGCAAGGAGCTGGTCGCACGCCACATCCACAACCTCAGCGGCCGGCGCAACGGCCCGTTCGTCGCGGTCAACTGCGGTGCCTTTTCCGAATCGCTGGTCGAGGCGGAGCTGTTCGGCCATGAAAAAGGCGCCTTCACTGGTGCCCTGGCGGCCAAGGCCGGCTGGTTCGAGGAGGCCAACGGCGGCACGCTGTTCCTCGACGAAATCGGCGACCTGCCGTTGCCGATCCAGGTCAAGCTGCTGCGCGTGCTGCAGGAGCGCGAAGTGGTGCGGCTGGGGTCGCGCAAGAGCATCCCGATCAATGTGCGGGTACTGGCGGCGACCAACGTGCAACTGGAAAAGGCCATCAACGCCGGGCATTTCCGCGAAGACCTGTACTACCGGCTGAACGTGGTGACCTTGCAGTTGCACCCGTTGCGCGACCGCCCGGGTGACATCCTGCCGCTGGCCCGGCACTTCATCCGCAGCTACAGCGACCGGCTGGGCTACGGGCCGGTGGAGCTGAGCGCCAAGGCCCAGGCCAAGCTGGTGGAATACAGTTGGCCGGGCAACATCCGCGAGCTGGAGAACGTGATTCACCACAGCTTGCTGACCTGTGGCGACGGTACGGTGCAGGCGCAAGACCTGCGCTTGTCCAACCTGCGTATCGAACGGCAGGAGGAAGAGCCTGCGGGCAATGGCGTTGAGGATCTGCTGCAGCGGGCGTTCAGCCGCTTTTTCGAAGAGCAGTCGGGTGACCTGTACGAGAAGGTGGAAAATGCCCTGCTGCGGTCGGCGTATCGGTTCTGCCATTACAACCAGGTGCATACCGCGCAGTTGCTGGGGTTGTCGCGCAACATCACCCGCACCCGGCTGATTGCGATCGGCGAGTTGGTGGTGAACAAGCGGCGGGGGCAGGAGCAGCAGGTGCTGGATAACCGGGTGGTGCGGTTGTCGATCTGAATGCTTGTAAACCTGTGCCGGCCCCTTCGCGGGTAAACCCGCTCCCACAGGGGCCGCGCCAAGCTTGAGATCGGCACAGTACCTGTGGGAGCGGGTTTACCCGCGAAAGGGCCGGCACAGGCACCCAAACTGCTAGTTCTGGTCGCCTCCGCGATCATCCCCAACATCATGGTCAGCCCCATCATCAGCGCCATGCCCTACACCGTGGGGCTCGCCCACGTCGTGATTCGCTTCGTGATTCGCCTCATGGTTGGCTTCGTGATTTGCTTCGTGGTTGGCCTCGTGGTCGGCGCCATCATCAGCACCATTGCGCCCGCGGCCATCATGCCCTGGGCCGCCATGCCCACCTCCATCGCCACTATGCCCGCTGCCACTGCCGCCGTGGCCACCACCCGAGCCACCGCCGCCGCTACCACCACCTCCACCGCCATGACCACCGCCGCCGCCACTACCACCGCCTCCACCGCCATGACCACCGCCGCCGCCACTACCACCGCCTCCACCGCCATGACCACCGCCACCACCACTACCACCACCTCCGCCGCCATGGCCACCACCACCGCCGCTGCCTCCGCCACCACCACCGTGACCACCACCGCCTCCGCCTCCGCCACCATCCTTCGCATACGCGCTGGAGGTACCGCCAATGGAGTCAGGCACCAACACGGCCGAAGCCGACAACACTGCACCGATAGCCAAAGCCAACAAGCATTTCCTGAGCATGATGAGCCTCCGCTTGGAGTAGCACCGGGTTGCACGACGCACCCTGTGATTTCCGGCCCCCCTTGGGGCAACCTGCAAACCAGCGCGGCCTTCCATCTGCAGCGGTTGAACGAGATCCTTCAGGGCCTGCCGGCCAAATATTTCAGGATGTTTCTTGATTTTTGAGCGTAGCCACGCCGCTGCGCTTGTCACCGACCGGTCATCAGAATGGCCGGCCCGACAGGGTCAATGCGCGCAGCCAGAACATCTTATTCCCCGTCCCTCCCGTCATAGTCCCCACCCGGACGCCAATGCCATAGTGGAGAAAACAACACGGATAAAATCCCATGTACAGAAACACCTCTACCCCCGCGGACGACAACGGTTGCGGCTGGTTCCACCTCAGCCCCGGGCGCCAGCCTCGCGCCGCGCACCGGGGGCGGAGCGAGGCGCGCTGGGTGGTGCTCGGGGCAGGCTTCACCGGCCTTGCCGCCGCGCGGCAACTGGCGCTGCATCACCCTGACGACGAGGTGATCCTGGTCGAAGCCCAGGAGGTTGGCTTTGGCGCCTCGGGGCGCAACTCCGGCTTTGCCATCGACCTGCCTCACGACATTGGTGCCGCCGACTACATCGGCGACCTGCCCACCGCGCGGATGAACCTCAAGCTCAACCTGCGCGCGCAGGCGATCCTGCGCGGGCTGATCAACCAGCACGGCATCGACTGCCAGATCCGCCCGGACGGCAAGTACCAGGCGGCGGTCGAAGACAAAGGCCTGGCCGTGCTCGAGGCGTACCGCAGCGGCCTGGAAAAACTCGGCCAGCCCTACCAGATGATCGACGCCCGCGACCTGCCCGAGCACTTCGGCACCGCGTTCTACCGCAAGGCACTGTACACCCCGGGCACCCAGCTGCTGCAACCGGCCGCCCTGGCCAAAGGCCTGGCCGACAGCCTGCCGGGTAACGTGACCCTGCACGAGCGCACCACCATCACCCACATCGAGCAGGGCCGGCGCATCACCCTCAAGCATGCCAACGGCGAGATCGTCGCCGACCAGCTGCTGCTGACCAACAACGCCTTCGCCTCGCACTTCGGCTTCCTGCCCGGCCGCCTGCTGCCGATCTTCACCTACGCCAGCATGACCCGCCCGCTGACCGAGGAAGAACAGGCGCGCCTGGGCGGCAAGGCCAGCTGGGGCATCATCCCCGCCGACCCGTTCGGCAGCACCCTGCGTCGTACCCCGGACCAGCGCCTGCTGGTACGCAACAGCTTCAGCTTCAACGCCGACGGCCGAGCCAACCCGCGCCACATTGCCCGCGCCGGGCGCCAGCATCGCGAGTCGTTCGAGCGACGCTTCCCGATGTTGTCGGGCATGCCATTCGAATACACCTGGGGCGGCTCGATGTGCCTGTCGCGCAACCACCTGTCGCACTTCGGCACCCTTGCCCCCAACGTGCATGCGGCGCTGTGCTGCAACGGCCTGGGTATTACCCGTGGCACCGCCACCGGCACCCTGCTGGCCGACTGGCTGAGCGGCGAGCGCGACGAACTGAGCGACTTTCTGCTCGGCTCGGCAGGCCCCAACCGCAACCCGCCGGAGCCGCTACTGAGCGTGGGCGTCAACCTCAACCTGCACTGGGGCCAGCGCCGCGCCGGCCTGGAAAGCTGACAAGGAGGCACTATGCATAGCCTGGGCATTCTCGGGGTCGGCGAGCTGACCGAAAAAGTGGTCATCGGCCTGCGCCGCAGTGGCTTCGACGGGCCCATCCTGCTGTCACCGCGCAATGCGCAACGGGCCGCCCTGCTGGCCCGGGAGCACGCTTGCGAAGTACTGGCGAGCAACCAGGCGGTGGTCGACCAGGCCGAGCTGGTGATCCTTGGCGTGCGCCCGCATTCGCTGGGCGAACTGGCAGGCGAAGTACGCCTGCGCCCCGGCCAGCGCCTGGTGTCACTGGCTGCCGGGGTGAGCCTTGGGCAACTAGCAAGCGCCTTCCCCGGCGCCCTCTGTGTGCGTGCGATGTTGTCGTATGCCGCGCAGTACAACCAGTCCACGGTGGTGGTCTGCCCGCCGGATGCGCTGACCACGCAATACCTCGGGCCACTGGGCAAGCTGGTAGTCCTGCGGGGTGAGCCCGAGTTCGAACTGGCCACGGTGGCAGCCTGCATGAATGGCTGGTTCTACTTCCTGCTGCACGACCTGCAACAGTGGCTGATGGACAAAGGCCTGCCGGCGGCCGAGGCACGCGCGCTGGTGCTGGGCAACCTGCAGGACTGCGTGGCCAGTGCCGGGCAGCAGCCAGGATACACGCTCAAGGCACTGGGGCAGGCCATTGCCACCCCCGGGACCTTTACCGCCGATGGGCTGGAGGTGCTGATGCATCAGCCGGTGAGTGCCACCTGGGGCGCGGCGTGCGAGGTGGTGCTGGATGGGTTGTTGACCCGGTCGCGGTTGGCTGAGCGATAGGTTTTCCTGCACCGGCCTCTTCGCGGGTAAACCCGCTCCCACAGGTTGATCAGTGCTGCTGAAGATAATGCAATTACCTGTGGGAGCGGGTTTACCCGCGAAAGGGCCAGCAGCCCCAGTAAAGAAACGGAAGTGTTCTACCCGCCCGACAGCAGCATCCCACGACCCGTCCCAGCCGTTATATGGCCCGCCATCAGGCCAGTGCGATAGTGCTGCGCAGTCCCTGCATGAACCAAAGGAACCCATACGTGAGCCAAGTCCTGACCGTAGTCCGCAACGCCCCCGCCTCCCCCCTGGGCACCCCGGCCCCTGCCCGCCTGCCGATCGGCGAACCCATCGCCCAGGCTGCCACCGCCCAGGACCAGACCGACCAGGCCGTCGGCGCCAGCATCGGTGTATGGGAAAGCAGCCCGGGGGTGTTCCGCCGTCACCTGAAAAACCGTGAATTCAGCCACATCGTCAGCGGCTGGTGCACCTTCACCCCCGACGGTGGCGAGCCGGTGGAGCTGCGCGCGGGCGACGCGGTGCTGTTCCCGGAAAACTGCGAGGGTGTGTGGGACATTCGCGAAACCCTGCGCAAGACCTACGTGCTGTTCTAAGGAAACTGTCGATGATCGAACGTATCAACCCCGGCCCACGGGCCAGCCAGATGGTGCTGGTGGATGGCCGCATCGAAACCTCGGGCATCGTCGCCCTGCAACCGGGCGACATCGCCGCGCAGACCCGCTGCGTACTGGCGCAACTGGAGCAGTGGCTGGCGCAGGTCGGTGCAGGCAAGGGCAACCTGACCCGCGTGCAGATCTGGCTGGCCGACATGGGCGAGTTTGCGGCGATGAACGAGGTGTATGACGCCTGGGTTGGCGATCAGCCGCCAGTGCGGGCTTGTGTAGGCGCGGCCCTGGCGACAGCGGATTACCGCATCGAGATCCAGGCCTTCGGCCAGCTCTCATAACCAGCGCGGTCCCTGTAGGAGCGGCCTTGTGTCGCGAAAGGGCTGCGCAGCAGCCCCGGCAATTTATGCATTTGCGCTGAAACCCTGGGGCTGCTGCGCAGCCCTTTCGCGACACAAGGCCGCTCCTACAGCGATCCACAGCAGGAAGAGCGCCAACCGCTCACAACTCCGGGTCCAGCCCCACCTTGTCACCGTGCCAGTCAAACCGCTCCACCTCATGCCGCCGCTTGCGGAAGCTGTACGGCGTCTCGCCATACTGCTTGCGGAACCACAGGATGAAGTGCGACGCATCGGAAAACCCGCACGCCAAGGCAATGGTGGTGATGTTCTGGCTGGTATTCACCAGCAACCGCCGGGCATGGTCCAGGCGCAGCTTGCGCCAGTAGTTGGCCGGCGGTTCCTGGGTATTGGCAACGAACTCGCGGTGCAACTGCCGGGGGTGGGTGCCCACCGCTTCGGCCACGGCCTTTAGCGTCATCGAGGCATCCAGGTTGGCCCGCATGAAGCTGATCGCCCGCTGCACCCTGTCGTTCTGGTACACGCATTCGCTGGCCGCCTTGCCCTCCTGCTCGTCGGCACGCTCGTCCACCAGCAGGTATTCCAACCCCTTCTGCGCCCGTACCGCACCGCAATGCCGGCGGATCAGGTTGGCTGCCAGGTCGATGGCGGTGCCACCCGGGCAGGTGATGATGCCGCGGTCATCCACATAGCTCTTGTCGATCACCGCCGTGGACAGCGGGAAGCGCTCCCTGAACTCATCGCGCAAGGTAAAATGCAGGGCGCAGCGCCGGCCATCCAGCAGCCCGGCCTTGCCCAGCACGAACGAGCCCGAACACAGGGCGATGATCGGGATATTCGCGGCATGCACCTCGCGCAGCGCATCCAGCAACCAGGCCGGCGGGTTGCGGGTTTCGTCCAGCAGGCCGCCGGCCAGCACGATGTAGTCGTACTGGGCGAACAGGTTCAGCGGCTTGGTCGGCGAAATGGGCATGCCGCAGCTGGCGGTGATCGGCTGGTCGTCGAGGGTCATCCAGTCCCACTGGCAAAACACCTGCTGGCTGCGGAACGACTTGTCGGCGGCAAAGCGCAGCGAGTCCACCAGCCCGGCCACCGGCACCAGGGTGAAGTGGTTCATCAGCACGAACCCCACCCGCAGTTCCGGCTTTACCTGCGCAGCGATGACAGGGGCATGCGCCGGTTCTTCCCGTTGTTCTATTTGTTGTTGAGCAACCATGGACGCAAGCCTCATGACGTTTGCAATAGCGCCATTCTAAAGTGCGCCCAGCGTCCGTCATATCATATGCATCCCCACAAATAGGAAATCCGTGACAAAAGGCGGCACCGTTCTATCAATTGTCATGACTGTAATATCGGCCCGCCGGCCCGGCTGAGCATCATGTGCCCACAAGACAAACATGCTCAGAGGCACCCCTCATGTACCGTGGATTCTGGTATGCCCAGGCGCTTGACCTGGACAGCGACCTCGCCCCTGCCCTGCAGGACTCGATTCAAGCCGACGTGTGCATCGTCGGCGGTGGCTTCCTTGGCCTGTGGTCGGCCATCCGCCTGAAAACGGCCCACCCGGAAAAAACCATCGTCATCGTCGAGCGCGACCGCTGCGGCTCCGGTGCCAGCGGGCGCAACGGGGGCGTGGCGACCAATTGGTGGGGCAAGTACCTGTCGGTGCGCACCATCTGCGGCGACGTCGAGGCTCGGCGCATCTGCCAGGCCGCCGAGTCGGCCATCGACGAGATCGGCAGCTTCTGCCAGGAACACGGTATCGACGCCCAGTACCGCAAGGACGGCTGGCTGTGGACCGCGACCAACCAGCGGCAGATGAACTCCTGGCGCGTGCTCACCGACGGCCTGCAGAAGCTCGACGTCAACCCGTTCCAGGAGCTGGACCGCCAGACCATCCGTGGCCGGGTCGGCTCGCCGCTGGTGCTGGGTGGCATCTACGACCCCAACGCCGCCACCGTGCAGCCGGCCATGCTGGCCCGCGGCCTGCGCCGCGTGGCGCTAAAGCTGGGCGTGCAGATTTTCGAGAAGTCGCCGTTCACCCACCTGGAACGCGGCAAGAACCCGGTGGTACACACCGCCAAGGGCCATGTGAAGGCCAACCACGTGGTACTGGCACTCAACGCCTGGGGCGCGCAGTTCCCCGAGCTGCGCCGGATGATCGCGATCATGTCCAGCGACATGGTCGCCACCGCGCCGGTCAAGGCCAAGCTCGACGCCATCGGCTTCAGCGGCGGCGAATGCATGACCGACTCGCGCACCGTGCTCAACTACTGGCGCAACACCCCGGACGGGCGCGTGGTGTTCGGCAAGCCGCTGGGCCAGTTCGCCTATGCCGGGCGCATCGGCAACCTGTATGAAAAGCCGTCGCCGGCCGCCGACAAGGTTGCCGCCGAACTGCGCCGCCTGTACCCGCAACTGCAGGACGTGCCCGTGGTCAGCAGCTGGACCGGGCCGATCGACCGGGCCATGAAAGGCTTGCCGAACTTCGGCTACCTCGACCATCACCAGACTGTCAGCTACGGCATCGGTTTTTCCGGCAACGGTGTGGCCACCACGGTGTTCGCCAGCCGCATCATCAAGTCGCTGGCCACCCATGCCAACGACGAATGGGCCAACTGTGGCCTGGTCAACCAGAAGATGAAACTGCTGCCGCCAGAGCCGTTCCGCTTCTTTGGCGCCCATATGGTGCGCGATGCACTGGTGCGCAAGGAGTCGCTGGAAGACCACGACCAGGACGCCGGTTTCATCACCCGCCAGCTGGTCGGCATGGCGCCCGCCGGCTACGTGCCCGCGCAGAAAAAATAAGGACAATACCGTGAGCGAACATATCGTCTTCCTCGACGACGAAGGCCTGGCGCCTTCCACCCGCCTCAAGCGCCCTGACTGCGAGCACAGCTGGCAGCAGTTTGCCTACACCCACCCCGACCAGGTGCTGGAGCACCTGCAGGACGCCACCGTGGCGCTGACCTGCAGCGTGCCGCTGCGTGAAGAGCACCTGCGCCAGCTGCCCAGGCTGAAGATGATCTCGCTGGCCCTCACCGGCCGCGACATCGTCGATGTCGCCTACTGCGAGGCCCACGGCATCGAGGTGTCGAGCGTGCCGGGCTATGCCGCCAACACGGTGGCCGAACACAGCCTGGCGATGATCCTCGAACTGTTCCGCCGCCCGGCCGCGTTCACCCGCCTGATGCGCCAGGTGCATGCCGGCGACAAGCCGCACCAGAACATCTACTTCAACCACCGCATCCGCGATGTGCGCGACAAGCAGCTGGCGATCATCGGCAGCGGCCCGATCGCCCTGCGCCTGGCGCACCTGGCGCGGGCGTTCGGCATGCAGGTGCTGTTCGAGGACCGTGGCGGCAAGCGCAAGGGCCCCGACTGCCGGCCGCTGGCCGAACTGCTGAAAAGCTGCGATGTGCTGTCGATCAACTGCCCGCTCACGCCCGAAACCTACAACCTGATCGACGCCGGGCAACTGGCGTTGATGAAGCCCGATGCCTTGGTGATCAACACTGGCCGTGGTGGCGTGGTCAACGAAGCGGCGCTGATCCAGGCACTGCAGCAAGGTCGCCTGGGCGGCGTGGCACTGGATGTGGTCGAGGTAGAGCCGCTGCACCCGAGCAACCCGTTGTTCCAGCTGATCGACCGCGATGACTTCCTGCTCAACCCGCACATCGCCTGGAGCAGCGAAGACGCCATGCAACAGTTGATGGACAGCGCCGTGGACAACATCAGCGACTTTGTCGCCCGCCAGGTTTCTGAAAAAAGGATTCGCACCGCATGACCCTCGTGACCAAGAGTAGCTACGTCGATGGCGCCTTCATCCCCCTGGGCAGCAGCGCCGACATCCTGGAGAACCGCAACCCGTCCCACCCGGGTGAAGTGGTCGAACGCTTCGAGCGCGCCGACCAGGTGCTGACCGAACAGGCCATCGCCGCTGCCCGCCGGGCGCAGCCGGCCTGGGCGCGCAGCAACCCGCAGCAGCGCGCTGACGCGCTGGACTTCATCGGCACGGAAATCCTCGCCCGCCGCGAGGAGCTGGCCACGCTGCTGGCTCGCGAAGAAGGCAAGGTGGTGCGCGAAGCCCTGGGCGAAGTGGACCGGGCCGGGCGCTCGTTCAAGTTCTACGCCCAGGAAGCCCTGCGCGCCGAAGGCGAGAAGTACCAGTCGGTGCGCCAGGACGTGGCCATCGATGTGTTCAGCCAACCGCTGGGCGTGGTCGGCATCATCGCGCCGTGGAACTTCCCCATCGCCATCCCGGCGTGGAAGATCGCCCCGGCGCTGTGTTTTGGCAACTGCGTGGTGTTCAAGCCGGCCGAACTGGTGCCGTCCTCGGCCTGGGCCCTGGCCGAAATCATTTCCCGCGCCGGGTTGCCGGCGGGCGTGTTCAACATGCTGATCGGCCCGGGGCGCAGCGTGGGCGACACGATCATCCGCTCGCCACTGGTCGATGGCATCAGTTTCACCGGCTCCGAGCACACCGGCCGGCAGATCGCCCGGCTGGCGGCCGAAGGCATGAAGAAGGTGCAACTGGAGATGGGCGGCAAGAACCCGCTGATCGTGCTGGATGACGCCGACCTGGAGCAGGCGGTGGAGGTGGCGCTGAACGGCTCGTTCTACAGTACCGGCCAGCGCTGCACGGCCAGCTCGCGGGTAATCGTGACCGCAGGCATTCATGACGCCTTCGTCGCGCGCCTGGCCGAGCGTACCCGCGCGCTGCAGGTGGGCGATGCGCTGCAAGCCGGCACCGACATCGGCCCGGTGGTCGACAGCCGGCAACTGGAGCAGAACCTGTCGTACGTGGCCGCCGGCCTTGAACAGGGCGCGAAGCTGGTGTGCGGTGGCGAGCGCATCGACAACCCGGCGGGGGCGTATTTCTTCACCCCGGCGCTGTTCACCGAAGTGACCGCGGACATGCGCATCTACCGCGAGGAGATTTTCGGGCCGGTGCTGAGCGTGCTCAAGGTGCGTGATTACGAGGAAGCCTTCATCGCCGCCGAGGACACCGCCTTTGGCCTGTCTGCCGGGATCGTCACCACCTCGCTGCGCCATGCCGAGCATTTCAAGCGCAACAGTTCGGCGGGGATGGTGATGGTCAACCTGCCTACGGCCGGGGTGGATTACCACGTGCCGTTTGGTGGGAATGGGGCATCGAGCCTGGGCTCGCGGGAACAAGGCACGCATGCGCGGCAGTTCTTTACCCGGGTGAAGACTACTTACCAGTTGGCCTGAGCGGGCCCTGGGGGCCGCTTTGCGGCCCATCGCGACACAAGGCCGCTCCTACAAGGGGCCGCGATCTCCAGAACGAACAAGGGAACTACCACCCCACCTGCGCTTTCTTAAACACTGAGTGGTTCAATTACTTGGGCTTCATGCTACTGGAGATCACACCATGCGCCACCTACTCCTCGCCCCTGCGCTGCTGCTCCTGCTGCCTGCCGGTGCTGCCCTGGCTGACGTCGACGCAGGCGACGTCGCAACCTCGGCCGGTGTTTCCGCCTCGCTTTACTCGACCTTCAAGGACGACAAACGGATCATCCCGGCGCGTGACGAGCTTTCGGCCTACGTCGCCAGCGGTGGTGCAATCCGTGGCGCCTATGTGGAGTCGGCGCTGGAACAAGCCCGCAAGGACAACCCGGGCCTGCAGGCCAATGATGAAGAACTGGCCCGGGCCCTCCTCTCGCAGGATGACCGCATAGCCGATCATTGATTGAGGTAATCCTGCACCGGCCTCTTCGCGGGTAAACCCGCTCCCACAGGAACCGCACCGACCTCAAACCCAGTGCGGTCCCCTGTGGGAGCGGGTTTACCCGCGAAAGGGCCGGCACAGGCAAAACCTCAACCCCAGCCATCCATGCGCATGGTAGCCCTTACCAGCCGCTGCTCTTCCTGCTCGATCTCCCGCAAACTGTCGCAAATCCCGTTGATATGTTCGCGCGCCGCGCGCTGCGCCTGCTCAGGCAACTGCTCCATTACCGCGTGATACAACCGCGCATGCTGGCGGTCGATCTGGCGCTTCTGCGCCGGTCGGCAATACAGGTTGTTGACCGAAGCGAACACCGTGCTCAAGGTCAGGTCACTCAGCGATTGTAAGGTATGCACCAGCACCGGGTTGTGCGACGCCTCGCTGATCGCCCGGTGAAAGGCATGGTCGCGGCGGGCATGTTCACGGGCATCGATCGCTTCGGGGGTTTCGTGCGCAGCCAGCATTTCTTCATAGCGCCGACGGATCAGCAAACGGTCGACCTCGGTGGCCCGCAGCGCCGCCAGGCGCGCCGATTCGGCTTCCAGCAACGCCCGCACTTCCAGCAGGTCGAACAGCGTACGCGGCTGCGAGCCGAACAGGTGCATCAACGGCGTGGCACCCGCATGGCCCGTCAGGTCGGCAACGAACGAGCCCCGCCCCTGCTCGGTGTCGATGATGCCGCGCCCGCGCAGGATGCGCAGGCCTTCACGCAGCGCCGAGCGCGAGCAGCCCAGCTTGTCCACCAGGCGCCGCTCCGACGGCAGGGCCTGGCCCACCTTGAGCACGCCTTCGACGATCAGCCGCTCGACCCGTTCGGCCACCTGGTCGGCGACCTTGGCCTTGCCTTCAGTACCCACTGCGTACCCTCCTGCTGGTAGGACCACTTCGACCACCTGCCTCAATCTAGCCAGGCAAAGCCGTCAATAACCAGTACCCGTCGCAAAAACTGGTAGGACCAGTTCACCCCGTACTCGACCCGGGCGGCGGCCACGCGCAGGCTGCAAGGGTGAGCGCTTTGCCAACAACAACAAAAACCGTTGCCGAGTGAGCCGATGAATATCCTGTATGACGAACGCGTCGATGGCGCGCTGCCCGACGTGGACCGGGTGGCGCTGCTGCAGGCGCTGCGCGCTGCCCTGCCGGACCTCGAGATCCTGCACCGCGAGGAAGACCTCAAGCCCTATGAATGCGACGGCCTCTCGGCCTACCGCACGGTGCCGCTGCTGGTGGTGCTGCCCGAGCGCCTGGAGCAGGTGCAGGCGCTGCTCAGGCTTTGCCACCAGCGTGGTGTGCCGGTGGTGGCACGCGGCGCCGGTACCGGCCTGTCGGGCGGCGCCCTGCCACTGGCCAAAGGCATCCTGCTGGTAATGGCGCGGTTCAACCGCATTCTCGAAGTCAACCCGCAGGGCCGCTTCGCCCGTGTGCAGCCCGGCGTGCGCAACCTGGCCATCTCCCAGGCGGCCGCGCCCCACGGCCTGTACTATGCGCCGGACCCGTCCTCGCAGATTGCCTGCTCCATCGGCGGCAATGTCGCCGAGAACGCCGGTGGCGTGCACTGCCTCAAGTACGGCCTGACCGTGCACAACCTGCTCAAGGTGGAAATCCTCGCGGTCGAGGGCGAACGCCTGACCCTCGGCAGCGATGCCCTGGACAGCCCCGGTTTCGACCTGCTGGCACTGTTCACCGGCTCCGAAGGCATGCTCGGCATCGTCACCGAAGTCACCGTCAAGCTGCTGCCCAAGCCCCAGGTGGCGCGGGTGCTGCTGGCCAGCTTCGACAGCGTCGAGGACGCCGGCCGGGCAGTGGCCGAGATCATCGCTGCCGGGATCATCCCCGGCGGCCTGGAGATGATGGACAACCTGGCGATCCGCGCCGCCGAGGACTTCATCCATGCCGGCTACCCGGTGGACGCGGCGGCCATCCTGCTGTGCGAGCTGGATGGCGTCGAGGCCGATGTGCACGACGACTGCGAACGGGTCGCCGCCGTGCTGGCCGAGGCCGGCGCGCGTGAAGTGCGGCTGGCCTGCGACGAGGCCGAGCGCGTGCGCTTCTGGGCCGGGCGCAAGAACGCCTTCCCGGCGGTGGGGCGCATCTCCCCGGACTACTACTGCATGGACGGCACCATCCCGCGCCGCGAACTGCCACGCGTGCTCAAGGGCATCAGCGAACTGTCAGGCGAATACGGCCTGCGCGTGGCCAACGTGTTCCACGCTGGCGACGGCAACATGCACCCACTGATCCTGTTCGATGCCAACCTGCCAGGCGAGCTGGAACGTGCCGAAGCCATCGGCGGCAAGATCCTCGAACTGTGCGTGGCCGTGGGCGGCAGCATCACCGGCGAGCACGGTGTGGGGCGCGAGAAGATCAACCAGATGTGCGCACAGTTCAACAGCGACGAAATCACGCTGTTCCATGCGGTCAAGGCCGCCTTCGACCCACAGGGCCTGCTCAACCCCGGCAAGAACATCCCCACCCTGCACCGCTGCGCCGAATTCGGCGCCATGCACGTGCACCATGGGCAATTGCCCTTCCCCGAACTGGAGCGTTTCTGATGAGCATGGACCGCGACATCAGCCAGGCCCTGCTGGAGCAGGTCAACCAGGCGCTGAACCAGGCCACGCCGCTGCGTATCCAGGGTGGCAACAGCAAGGCCATGCTCGGCTGCCCGGTGACCGGCGAGGTGCTCGACACCCGCAGCCACCGCGGCATCGTCAGCTACGACCCGACCGAACTGGTGCTGACTGCCCGCGCCGGCACGCCGCTGCGCGAGATCGAGGCGGCGCTGCACGAGGCTGGCCAGATGCTGCCCTGCGAACCACCGCACCTGGGCCCCGACGCCACCCTGGGTGGCATGGTCGCGGCCGGGCTGTCCGGCCCAAGGCGGCCGTGGGCCGGGTCGGTGCGTGACTATGTGCTGGGCACGCGGGTGATCACCGGCCACGGCAAGCTGTTGCGCTTTGGTGGCGAAGTGATGAAGAACGTTGCCGGCTACGACGTGTCGCGGCTGATGGCGGGCAGCTTCGGCTGCCTCGGGCTGCTGACCGAGGTGTCGCTGAAAGTGCTGCCACGCCCGCGCCAGTGCCTCAGCCTGCGCCTGCCGATGGGCCGCCACCAGGCGCTGGCGGAGCTGGCTGAATGGGGCCAGCAGCCGCTGCCGATCAGCGCGGCCTGCCATGACGGCGACGCGCTGTACCTGCGCCTGGAAGGCGGCGAAGGCTCGGTGCAGTCGGCACGCCAGCGCCTGGGCGGCGAGGCACTGGACAGCAGCTTCTGGAGCGACCTGCGCGAGCAGCGCCTGGCGTTCTTTACCGGCCCCGCGCCGCTGTGGCGCCTGTCCGTGCCCAACGCCACCGGCGAGCTGGAGCTGCCCGGCCAGCAGCTGATCGACTGGGGTGGCGCGCAGCGCTGGCTCAAGTCCACGGCACCGGCGCAAGAGATCCGCGAGCAGGTCGCCAAGGTCGGCGGCCACGCCACCTGCCATGCCCCTGGCGCTGCCAGCAGCCCACCGCTGCCCGCCGCGCTGATGCGCTACCACCGTGCGCTCAAGCAGCAACTCGACCCCCAGGGGGTGTTCAACCCTGGCCGTCTGTACCCGGACCTGTGAGGCCAGACCATGCAAACCAACCTGAGCGAAACCGCCCGGCAACTGGCCCGCGCCGACGAGGCCGAAAGCATCCTGCGCTCCTGCGTGCACTGTGGTTTCTGCACCGCCACGTGCCCCACCTACCAGCTGCTGGGCGATGAACTGGACGGTCCACGCGGGCGCATCTACCTGATCAAGCAGATGCTCGAAGGCGCGCCGATCACCGCCAGCACCCAGTTGCATCTGGATCGCTGCCTGACCTGCCGCAACTGTGAAACCACCTGCCCTTCCGGGGTGAAGTACCACGACCTGCTGGACATCGGCCGCGCCGTGGTCGAACAGCAGGTGCCACGCCCGCTCGGCCAGCGCCTGCTGCGCCAGGGCCTGCGTGCAGTGGTGCCACGCCCGGCGCTGTTCAAGGCCCTGACCCGCAGCGGCCAGGCCCTGCGCCCGCTGCTGCCGGCCACGCTCAAGCGCAAGCTGCCGGCGCGGGTCACCGCCCCCGGCCAACGCCCCGCACCGCGCCATGCGCGGCGGGTGCTGATGCTGGAAGGCTGCGTGCAACCGGCCCTGTCGCCCAACACCAATGCTGCCGCCGCACGCCTGCTGGACCGCCTGGGCATCAGCGTGGTGCCGATCCGGCAGGCCGGCTGCTGTGGCGCGGTGGACTATCACCTCAATGCCCAGGAACAAGGCCTGCAACGGGCGCGGCGCAATATCGATGCCTGGTGGCCAGCCATCGAAGCCGGCGCCGAGGCCATCGTGCAAACCGCCAGCGGCTGCGGCGCTTTCGTGCGTGACTACGGCCACCTGCTGGAAATGGACCCGCGCTACGCCGCCAAGGCCGCACGGGTCAGCGCCCTGTCCCGCGACCTGGTGGAGGTGCTGCGCGACGAGCCGGTCGAGCAACTGGGCCTGTGCGCCGAACAGCGCCTGGCCTTCCATTGCCCATGCACCCTGCAGCAC
Organism: Pseudomonas sp. PsB; assembly: GCF_043658375.1. NCBI lineage: Bacteria > Pseudomonadati > Pseudomonadota > Gammaproteobacteria > Pseudomonadales > Pseudomonadaceae > Pseudomonas > Pseudomonas sp. PsB. Next base: position 103,689 of record NZ_JBIGLU010000010.1, read on the forward strand.
GCGCTGAAGCTGGGGGGGGCGGTGGAGGCCTTGCTGACACGCCTGGGCTTTACCCTGACCCCGGTACCGGACGGCCACCTGTGCTGCGGCTCGGCCGGCACCTATTCGCTGACCCAGCCCGAGCTGTCGCTACAACTGCGCGACAACCGCCTCAACGCCCTGGAAAGCGGCAAACCGCAAGTCATCGCCACCGCCAACATCGGCTGCCAGGCCCACCTCGACGGGGCCGGGCGCACACCGGTGCGGCACTGGATCGAAATCGTCGAAGCAGCCTTGAACCCGGAGAACCACCATGCATAGCAAGTCCGTGATCGGCCAGGCCGAAGTCGCCCGCGTGCTGACCGCCGCCCGCCAGCAAGCCCAGGCGCAACAATGGAACGTGACCATCGCCGTGGTCGACGACGGCGGCCACCCGCTGGCCCTGGAGCGCCTGGACGGCTGCGCGCCGGCCAGCGCCTACATCGCGATGGAAAAGGCCCGCACTGCCGCGCTGGGGCGCAAGGAGACGCGGGATTACGAGGAGATGGTCAATGGTGGCCGTACCGCTTTCGTCACCGCGCCGCTGCTGACCAGCCTGGAAGGTGGCGTGCCGCTGCGGATGGATGGGCAGGTGGTGGGAGCGATCGGCGTGTCCGGGGTCAAGGCCGAGCAGGATGCCCAGGTGGCCAAGGCCGGGGCGGCTGCCCTCTGAATCCTGTGCCGGCCTCTTCGCGGGTAAACCCGCTCCCACAGGAGCTGCACAGGCCTCAGGCCTTGTGAAAGCCCTGTGGGAGCGGGTTCACCCGCGAAAGGGCCGGCAAAAGCAACATTTACCCAGAAGCCTGAACATCGAGCGAACAGACAATGCCAAACCATCCACTCCAGATCGCCCCCACCCTGCAGCGCTTCATCGAAGACGAAGCCCTCCCCGGCACCGGCATCGAAGCCCGCACCTTCTGGCAAGGCTTCAGCACCCTGGTCCACGACCTCGCACCGCAAAACCGCGCCCTGCTCGCCGAGCGTGAGCGCCTGCAAGCAGAACTGGACAACTGGCACCGCCAGCACCCCGGCCCGATCCGTGACATGGCCGCCTACCAGCACTTCCTGCAAGGCATCGGCTACCTTGTGGAGCCCCCGGCAAGCGTGCAGGTCAGCACCCGCAACGTCGACCGCGAGATCGCCGTGCAGGCCGGCCCGCAACTGGTGGTGCCACTGAGCAACGCCCGCTACGCCCTCAACGCCGCCAACGCCCGCTGGGGCTCGCTGTACGATGCCCTGTACGGCACCGATGCCATCGCCGAAAGCGAGGGCGCCGAACGTGGCCAGGGTTACAACCCGCGACGCGGCGCCAAGGTGATCGCCTATGCCCGGCAGTTCCTCGACACCGCTGCCCCGCTCGACGGTGCGTCGCACAACGACGCCAAGGCCTACGCGATCAGCCAGGGCACGCTGCAAGTGACCCTGGCCGATGGCCGCCAGGTCGGCCTCATGCAACCCGCGCAACTGCGTGGCTACCAAGGTGAGCCGAACACGCCAACAGCGATCCTGTTGCAGCATCACCAGCTGCATTTCGAAATCCAGGTCGACCCGGCCAACGCCATCGGCCAGCAGGACCCGGCCGGTGTCAAGGACATCCTGCTGGAGGCCGCGCTCACCACCATCATCGACTGCGAAGACTCGGTAGCCGCCGTGGATGCCGACGACAAGGTCAACGTCTACCGCAACTGGCTGGGCCTGATGAAGGGCGACCTCAGCGAGCAGGTCAGCAAGGGCGGCAAAACCTTTGAACGCACCCTGGCCGAAGACCGCCACTACCACGGCGCAGACGGCCAGCCACTGACCCTGCCGGGCCGCTCGCTGCTGTTCATCCGCAACGTCGGCCACCTGATGACCAACCCGGCCATCCACGACCGCGATGGCCGGGAAATCCCGGAAGGCATCCTCGATGCCGTGGTCACCAGCCTGATCGGCCTGCATGACCTCAAGCGCCGCGGCAATTCCCGCGAGGGCAGCCTGTACATCGTCAAGCCGAAGATGCACGGGCCGGCCGAGGTGGCCTTTGCCGACCAGCTGTTCGGCCGCGTCGAAGCCCTGTTGGGCCTGCCCGCACATACGCTGAAGATGGGCATCATGGACGAGGAGCGGCGTACCAGCGTCAACCTCAAGGCCTGCATCGCCAGCGCCGCGTCACGGGTGGTGTTCATCAACACCGGCTTCCTCGACCGCACCGGTGACGAGATGCACACGGCCATGGAAGCCGGCGCCATGCTGCGCAAGGGTGACATGAAAGGCAGTGCCTGGATCCAGGCCTACGAGCGCAGCAACGTACTGGTGGGGCTGGCCTGTGGCCTGCGCGGCAAGGCGCAGATCGGCAAGGGCATGTGGGCCATGCCCGACCTGATGGCGGCGATGCTCGAACAGAAAGTCGCCCAGCCCAGGGCCGGCGCCAACACCGCCTGGGTGCCCTCGCCCACAGCCGCGACACTGCATGCGCTGCACTACCACCAGGTGGATGTGGCGGCCGTGCAGCAAACGCTGGAACAGGTTGACCTGAATGCCCAGCGCGCCGAGTTGCTGCATGACCTGCTCAGTGTTCCGGTCAGCCCAGAACGGCCCTGGAGCGCAGCCGACATCCAGGCCGAACTGGACAACAACTGCCAGGGTATCCTCGGTTACGTGGTGCGCTGGGTCGAGCAAGGGGTCGGCTGTTCCAAGGTGCCGGATATCCATGATGTAGGCCTGATGGAAGACCGCGCGACCCTGCGGATTTCGGCGCAGCACATTGCCAACTGGCTGCACCACGGGGTGGTCGATGCCGAGCAGGTCGAAGCGACCTTGCAACGCATGGCAGGCGTGGTCGACCAGCAGAATGCCGGGGACCCGGCGTACCGGCCGATGGCCGCCGGTTTCGAGGCATCGCATGCCTTCCGCGCTGCACGGGAGCTGGTGTTCAAGGGCCGGCAGCAGCCCAGTGGCTATACCGAACCGTTGCTGCATGGCTGGCGCTTGCGCTTCAAGCAGGAGGTCGGGCGCTGATGCTGACAGGGGCCGCCATGCGGCCCTATCGCCGGCAAGCCAGCTCCCACAGGTACTGCACAGGCTTCAGGCCTGGTGTGATACCTGTGGGAGCTGGCTTGCGGCGATGAGGCCGGGCCAGGTGTAATCAACTTTGCGAATCGACCACCACCGGCTCGCCTATCGCATAAAAATGCCCACCCGCCACGTAGTGCAAACTGCGCCACTGCGGGTCGGCATTCTCGTAGGCCCAGTGGCCATCGCGGAACACCCGGTCATCGGCCCAGGCCGCCACCACCTCGCCAATGAACAGGTCGTAAGTGTTCTGGTTGTGCGGCTCGTCGATCACCCGGCACATCAACCAGGCCGAACAGCCCTCCACCAACGGCGCCGCATGCCCCTCGACCCGCGCCAGCTGCACACCAATGCTGGCGAGCTTGTCGGGCTGGTCGAACAGGCTGCGGGTACCCACCTGGTGGGTCAACTGCGCTTGCGCCGCGGTGGGCACCTGGATCACCAACCAGCCACTGCCCTCCACCAACTGCCGTGTGCGGGCGGTCTTGTCGAGTACCACGGTCACCTTGGGTGGATCGAAATCCAGCGCACAGGCCCAGGCGGCCGCCATCACATTGTCCACCCCTTCGTGGCTGGCCGACACCAGCACCGTCGGGCCGTGGTTCAGCAGGCGATAGGCCTTTTTCAGGTCGACGGCTTGGAAATGGCTGTTCATGGCAATCCTCGGCAAGGCGGGTAGCGGGCGGCAAATTGTGCCGCAGGCGCCGTCCTCCCGCCAGCTTGGGGTGTCACTCCTGCATCTTCAGAAAACTCCTACGCATTGCTCGGATGCGTCCTACTTGTTGCCCCTGCCCACTGAAAACATGATCGGCACTGGATGACGCAAGGTCGCGATCCAGAGGAGGTTCCGCATGCACCTGTACGCCCGCCCCACTGCCGAATTGCGCAGCACCCTGCGCGAACTGCTGGCCCATGACATGAACAACCCGGACGAAGACCCCCACCTGTCGGGGGTGATGTTCTTCTGCGCCACCGATGAACGCTCCCGCCAACTGATCGAACGTATCGAGTTGCTGGCCAGCGAGTTGTTCTTCGACCCGAACGGGCGGGCCATTACCGAGCATATGAAAGCGGCGGCGGTGGAAGGCGTGCGCATCAAGCGCAACCGCAAGGCGCCGGCGGACGAGACGGTGATACGTATCGCGCTGGCGGACAAGGGCTACATCACGGTGAGTACTGCCCGGTTCTGAGTTTGCGCTGGCTTTCTGGGGGTGCTTTGCACCCCATCGCGACACAAGGCCGCTCCCACAGGACATCACAGACTTTGAATGCAGCGCTGTACCTGTGGGAGCGGCCTTGTGTCGCGATGGGCCGCAAAGCGGCCCCATGCCCTTCCCCGACCAATCCGCTATCCTGAGCACTTCCCCGCTCCGGACCGCTCCATGGAACTGCACATTCGCCTGGAAGGCCGCAAAGGCCTGGCCGACCAGCTTTACCAGCAACTGCGCGCCGGCATCGATAGCGGCCACCTGGCCGCGGGCACCCAACTGCCGCCAAGCCGTCTGCTGGCAGAGCAGCTGGGCGTGTCGCGCAAGACCGTGGCCGAGGCCTATTCCCGGCTGACCTACGACAACCTGCTGAGCGGCGTGGTCGGCCGGGGCACCTTCATCACCCCGCGCCAGCCGTTGCGCAGCAGCGAATCGACGGCCATTCCCCTGGCCGCTGCCGCATCCCTCGAGCGCTGGCAGCAGCGCGCCACCGTGCTGAGCCAACGTCAGCTGGACGCTCCCTCACGTTACGACTTCATCGGCGGGGCCTCGAGCAAGGCGCAGTTCCCGTTCGACCAGTGGCGCAGTTGCCTGAACTATGCCCTGCGCCGCAGCCAGCGCCACCCCGAGCGGCAGTTCCCGGCCCAGGGCCTGCCAGAGCTGCGCGAGGCCATTGCCCATCACGTCGCCTACGCCCGCGGCGTGCACAGCAGCGCCGCCGACCTGCTGGTGTGCAACGGCGCCCAGCAGGCTCTGGACCTGATCGCCCGGGTATTGGTTGAGCCGGGTTGCCAGGTGGCCATGGAAGACCCGGGCTACCCGCCAGCGCGGCAACTGTTCCTGGCCCTGGGCGCGCGCCTGCAATCGGTACCGGTGGACGATGAAGGCCTGTGCGTGGAACAGATCGCCGACGGCACCCGGCTGATCTACGTGACGCCCTCGCACCAGTTTCCGCTGGGCATGCCGATGAGCGAGGCACGCCGGCACGCCCTGCTGGCACGGGCCGCCGAGCTGGGTGCGTTGATCATCGAAGACGACTACGACTGCGAGTTCCGCTACCACGGCCCAGCCGCGGAAGCGTTGCAGCGCCTCGACCGCCATGGCCTGGTGGCCTATGTGGGGACCTTTTCCAAGACCTTGCTGCCCGAGTTGCGCCTGGGCTACGCCGTACTGCCGCCCGCCGTGTTGAAGGCCGCTTGCGTGGCCAAGCACCTCAGCGACTGGCACAGCCCGACCCTGTCGCAGTGGGCACTGGCGCGGTTTCTCGGCGAAGGCCACCTGAACAAACACATCCGTCGTTGCCACGAGGTCTACAGCGCCCGTCGCGAACGCATCCTCGCACGGCTGGGCGGCGACCTGTCACCGTGGTTCAGCGCCATCCCCGCCAGCGCCGGGTTCCACCTCAGCGCCCTGGCCAAACCTGGGGTCGATGTCGAGTTGCTGGCCAACCTCGCACGCAAGGTGGAGGTCGGCCTGTACTCGCTGGCGCCGTTCTTCAGCGAAGCGCCAGTGCGCCCGGGGCTGTTGCTGGGCTTCGGCGCCATCGAGCTGCTGGACATCGACCCGGCGCTGGACCGGGTGCGCGACACCCTGCAGCGCCTCAGTTGACCGGTGCGGCCTTGCCCGCCACTACCGGGCGGGCAATGGCCGCGGCATAACCGCGTGGGTTGAAGCAGGCGGTAACCAGCAGCATTGCCACCACGGTCACGGTCAGCAGCGTCCACGAGGCCTGGAAATCACCGCTCATGTCGCGCAACCAGCCGGTGACGTACGGCACGATGCCGGTGATGATGAAGCCGATGCCCTGCACGAACGCCGCCAGGCTGCCAGCCTCGGCAGGCGTCTTCAGGTGCTCCAGGGTCAGCGTCAGGCTCTGGCTGAAGCAGGCGCCCAGGCCGAAACCGATCATCGCCACCCAAAGCCCCGAGGCCAGCGTGGGTGCCAGCAGCAGGCCGAGGAAACCCACCAGCTGGATCGCCAAGGCCAGCCACAGGCCCGGGCGCCGGTCTGCCCAGCGCCGCAGCAACAGCGGCAGGCCCAGTGCGCCGGCCACCTGGAAGATGGTCATCAGGCCCACCAGGTCGGCACCGCCCTGGGCGCTGCCGCCATGCTCGATGTGATAGGCCGGCAACCAGGCCACCATGCTGGTGTAGCCGCCGTTGATCAAGCCGAAGTACAGCGCCAGCAACCAGGCCCGGCGCGTGCCGAACCAGTGGCCGCCGGTGGCACCGGCCAGCATCGGCGCCTGCTGGCGTGGCCGCAGCACGGCCCAGGCCAGCACCGCCAGCACAGCCGGGATCGCCCACACGCCCAGGCCGACCTGCCAATGGCCGAAGTAGCCACTGATGTGCGGCCCGAGCACGGCGGCCAGGCCGCCGCCGCTCATCAGCGCTGCCGAATACAGGCCCATCGCCCCCGCCAGGCGGCCGGGGAACCAGCGGTTGACCAGCCCCGGCATCATGCCCTGCACTACCGCCACCCCCAGGCCGGCGACCACCGCACTGGCAATCAGCGACCAGGCGCTGTCCAGTTGCAGGCGCCACAGGCAGGCCAGGGCGATGGCAGACAGGCCAGCGAGCATGCCGCCATGTTCGCTGATCCAGCGCCGCAACCAGGGTTGCAGCAGGGGCACCAGGCCCATGCACAGCACCGGCAACGCCGTCAGCAAGGCCGCCTGCTGGTAACCCAGGCCGGTACTGGCGCGCATGGGTTCGAGCAACGGGCCGATACTGGTCAGGATCGGCCGCAGGTTCAGTGCCAGCAGCATGACCAGCAACAGGTTCAATGCCGCTCTCATTGTGCGTTGGCCTGTTTCCATTCAAGGTACAGACCGGCTTCGCCGCTGGGCTTCAGTGCGCGCAGCGGCAGGCTCTGCTGCTGGGGCGGGCGAGCCATCTGCGCGTATACCGCCGCGGTGGACAAGCCATAGGGTTCGCCCTCGGCGTTGTCGTAGGCAAACCAGGCCCGCTCGATGCCGCACAGGTGCATGGCCGCCAGGCACATCGGGCACGGGTGGCCGCTGGCGTAGATTTCGGCGCCATCCAGGCGCGCCTGGCCCAGGGCGTGGCTGGCCTTGCGGATGGCCTGCATCTCGGCGTGGGCGGTCGGGTCCTGGGTGTTGTGGATCTCGTTGACCGCGCGTGCCAGCACCTGCCCCTGGTACACCAGCACGGCGCCGAAGGGCCGGCCACCGGCCTTGATATTGGCGCGGGCCAGGTCGAGCGCTTCGCGCATGTAGCGTTCTTCGGACATGAATCGGTTCTCCTGTTGCAAGACCTGGTCATTATCCGGGCTTGGGCGGCCTGGCAGAAATGAAGAGATTGGATGCCTGTCAGTGGCCTCCCGAATGGCCGATTGGCCTCCCGCTGATGCGCGTGATTGGCTATCGAGGAGGACCTGGGCCGGCGCTACCATCAGCTCACTTTCAACCAGCAACGCATTCCCCTGTAGGAGCAGCCTTGCGCTGCGAAAGCGCCATGCGCCCGTACGGGCGCTTTCGCAGCGCAAGGCTGCTCCTACAAGGACGATGCCAGCCTCGAATACTGGAGATAAACATGCACAACCGTATCGAATGGGCCAAGCACGCCCCCGAGGCCTACAAAGCCATGGTCGGCCTGGAGCAGGCCCTGGCCAAGAGCGGCCTGGAGAATTCCCTGCTGGAACTGGTGCGCCTGCGGGCCTCGCAGATCAACGGCTGCGCCTACTGCGTCAACCTGCACGCCAACGATGCGCGCAAGGCCGGTGAGACCGAGGCACGCCTGCAGACCTTGTGCGTCTGGCAGGAAACCGCCTACTTCACCCCGCGCGAGCGTGCTGCGCTGGCCTGGGTGGAGAGCCTGACCCGGCTGCCCGAACACGGCGCGCCGCAGGGCGAATATGAAGCCCTGCAGGAACACTTCGAGCCGGCCGAGGTGGCCAACCTGACCCTGGCAATTGCCACCATCAATGCCTGGAACCGCTTCGGGGTCGGGTTTGCCATGGTGCCGGCCTGATGATTGATCGGTAGCATGTACCGGCCTCTTCGCGGGTGAACCCGCTCCCACAGGTACAGCACATTTTTCAGATTCTGTGAGTCCCCTGTGGGAGCGGGTTTACCCGCGAAGAGGCCCGCACAGGCAACATCTCAACGCCCGGCCAACCGCGCCCGGTAGCTGCCGGGGCTCTGCCCGGTCCATTTCTTGAACGCCCGGTGAAACGCACTGGGCTCCTGGAACCCGGTCTGCTCGGCAATCTCGGCAATGCTCAGCTCCCCTTCGCGCAATCGCTCGAAGGCCATTGCCCGGCGCACCTCATCCTTGATCTGCTGGTACGAACGCCCTTCCCGCTCCAGCTGCCGACGGAAAGTACTGGCACTGACCCCCTGCTGCTGCGCCAGCGCCGCCAGCGTCGGCCACTGCCCATAGCGCCGCGCCCGCAGGTGCCGGTACACCTCGGCCACCAGCCCGTTCTGGTTGCGAAAGCGAATCACCAGCCCCTGCGGCGCGCTGCGCAGGAAGGTTTTCAGGGCCGCCACGTCCTGCACCACCGGCAGGCGCAGGTAGGCGCTGTCGAACTCCACCTCGGTGCGCCCGCTGCCCAGGCGCAGGTCCGGCCCCCACAGCAGCAGGTCGTCCTCCTGGGCCGGGCGCGACACCGCCAGCTCGGTGCGGTCGATGGCGATCCGCCGCCCGGCCAGCCAGCACAGCATGCCGATCATCAACACCAGGTAGGTTTCCTCGGCATACACCCGGGTCAGCGGGTCGGCGATGCTCGACTGCACGCTGATCAGCGCCCGCCCGCCACGCAGCGTCAGGCTGCCGCGCAAATCGCGCAGGAACAGGCCAAAACCGCCCATGCACTGGCGCAAGGCCTTTTCCAGGTTCGGCTCCAGGATCAGGCCCCGGCAGATCAGGGCGAAACTGCCCGGCGGCATGCCGTGGCTGTCGAGGCGGAAGAACTCGTCGTCCAGGCGCTGGATCAGCGCCAGCCACAGCTGGGCGAAGGCCTTGGCCGGTACACGGGCCTGGGGCTGCTCGAGCAGTTGCGGGTCGATGCCCACCGCACGCAGCTGCGCATCGCGTTCGGCGGGGCAGTCGCGCAGGGCGTGGAGCATGGCATTGAGGAAGTACACGGCGACCGAATCGCTATCGCGCATGGCGGTTTTCGCTGTCTATGCTGAGTGGCAAAAAGTGCCAGGTTGTCTGAACAGTTCCGGCATAGGCTGCAACAGAGCCTTTGCCTAGACTCGGTCCCACTCCGGGATCGCCGGCCATTCTCGCAGAGCCTGGCCCGGTCCCGCCATGCCTTCGCAATCGGAGCCCCTATGAGCAGCGCAGAAATCTACGTCGTCAGTGCCGTCCGTTCAGCCATTGGTGGCTTTGGCGGTTCCCTCAAGGACCTGCCGCTGGCCGACCTGGCCAGCGCCATCACCCGCGCCGCCATCGAGCGCTCGGGCGTGGCCGCCGAGCAAGTCGGCCACCTGGTGATGGGCACGGTGATCCCCACCGAACCGCGTGACGCCTACCTGGCCCGCGTAGCGGCAATGAACGCCGGCATCCCCAAGGAAACCCCGGCATTCAACGTCAACCGCCTGTGCGGCTCGGGCCTGCAGGCCATCGTCTCGGCAGCCCAATGCCTGCTGCTCGGCGACACCGACGTGGCCGTGGCAGCCGGCGCCGAATCCATGAGCCGTGGCCCGTACCTGCTGCCGCAGGCACGCTGGGGTGCTCGCATGGGTGACCTGCAAGGCATCGACTACACCGTCGGCGTGCTGCAGGACCCGTTCGAACACTTCCATATGGGCATCACTGCCGAGAACGTTGCGGCCAAGCACGGCATTACCCGCGAAATGCAGGACGAACTGGCCCTGACCAGCCAGCGCCGCGCCGCCCGCGCCATTGCCGAAGGCCGCTTCGCCAGCCAGATCGTCCCGCTGGAACTGAAAACCCGCAAGGGCAGCGTGCAGTTCAGCACCGACGAGCATGTGCGTGGCGAAGTGACCGCCGAGCAACTGGCGGGGATGAAGACCGTGTTCAAGAAAGACGGCACCGTTACCGCCGGCAACGCCAGTGGCATCAACGACGGCGCTGGCGGCCTGGTGCTGGCCAGTGGTGATGCGGTGCGCCGCCTGGGCCTGAAGCCGCTGGCACGCCTGGTGGGCTACGCCCATGCTGGCGTCGAGCCTGAACTGATGGGCCTGGGCCCGATCCCGGCCACCCGCAAGGTGCTGGAGAAGACCGGCCTGAAGGTGCAGGACCTGGATGTGATCGAGTCCAACGAAGCCTTCGCCGCCCAGGCCTGCGCCGTGGCTCGCGAACTGGGCTTCGACCCGGAAAAGGTCAACCCCAACGGCTCGGGCATTTCCCTGGGTCACCCGGTGGGCGCCACCGGCGCGATCATCGCCACCAAGGCCATCCATGAGCTGCAGCGCATCCAGGGCCGCTACGCCCTGGCCACCATGTGCATCGGCGGTGGCCAAGGCATCGCCGTGGTCTTCGAGCGCGTCTGAGGGAGCCTGACACATGAGCATTGAACAGATTGCCGTGATCGGCGCCGGCACCATGGGCAACGGCATTGCCCAGGTGTGTGCGGTGGCCGGCTACCAGGTACTGCTGGTGGATGTTTCCGACGCTGCGCTGGAGCGCGGCGTGGCCACCTTGAGCAAGAACCTCGAGCGCCAGGTCGGCAAAGGCACCCTCGACGCCGACAAGGCGGCAGCCGCCCGCACGCGCATTCGCACCAGCACCGACTACACCCAGCTGCGCGGCGCGCAGCTGGTGATCGAGGCCGCCACCGAGAACCTGCAGCTCAAGCAGCGCATCCTGCAGCAGGTGGCGGCCAACGTCGCCGCCGACTGCCTGATCGCCACCAACACCTCGTCGCTGTCGGTCACCCAGCTGGCGGCCAGCATCGAGCACCCCGAGCGCTTCATTGGCGTGCACTTCTTCAACCCGGTGCCGATGATGGCGCTGGTCGAGATCATTCGCGGCCTGCAGACCAGCGACAGCACCTACGCCCAGGCGCTGGTGGTGACCGAAAAGGTCGGCAAGACCCCGATCACCGCCGGCAACCGCCCGGGCTTCGTGGTCAACCGCATCCTGGTGCCGATGATCAACGAAGCGATCTTCGTGCGCCAGGAGGGCCTGGCCAGTGCCGAGGACATCGACACCGGCATGCGCCTGGGCTGCAACCAGCCGATCGGCCCGCTGGCCCTGGCCGACCTGATCGGCCTGGACACCCTGCTAGCGATCATGGAGGCCTTCCATGAAGGCTTCAACGACAGCAAGTACCGCCCTGCCCCGTTGCTCAAGGAAATGGTCGCGGCCGGTTGGCTGGGGCGCAAGAGCGGCCGCGGTTTCTTCACCTACTGAGGAGCGAACGCCATGCCCCCGGTCAATGCCGCGATGCGCTGTGCCAACTTTGAAGAGCGACGTGACCGGGCCATGGCGCTGTTTGCCGAAAAGGGCTTTGGCCAGGTCAGCATGCGCGAGCTGGCGGCCCATGTGGGGCTTACCGCAGGCTCGCTGTACCACCACTTTCCCAGCAAGCAGGACTTGTTGTTCGACCTGATCGAGGAGTTGTACGAGGAGTTGCAGGCCACCCTGGACCAGGGGCGCCGGGCCATGGCGCGCGGGGCGTCGGCGTTGAGCTGCCTGATTGCCGCGCACTGGCAGCTGCATGCCGAGCGGCCCATGCAGTTTCGCCTGGCAGAGCGCGACTTCTGTTGCCTGAGCGAAGACCAGCAGGCGCGCCTGGCCTTGCTGCGCAAGCGCTATGAGGCGGGGTTGCTGAGGTTGATCGCACCGCAGGCGAAGTTGCAGGGGCAGGCCCTGGTGGCCACGGCGCATGTGGTGGCGACGCTGCTGAACCAGTTGCCGGGGTTGTTGAAGGCCTTGCCCGAAGAACAGGGGCTGGGGTTGATGGAAAGCATGCTGGTGGGTGGGCTGGAACGGACACTGCGCTAGCCTGTTCCGGCCCTTTCGCGGGTAAACCCGCTCCCACAGGAACTGTGCAAACCTTGAGACTTGCACAGCCCCTGTGGGAGCGGGTTTACCCGCGAAAGGGCCAGTGCAGGCTAGCGCAGGAGCGACTGGATCTGTTCGTGCAAGGTATCCAGGTCGAACGGTTTGGCCAGGATCGGTGCCTTGCGGGTGATCGGGCTGCCGGATTCGAGAATCTCCGCCGGGTAGCCGCTGATGAAGATCACCTTCAGGTCCGGCCGCAACTTCACCGCCGGCTCGGCAATGTCCACCCCGGAAATCCCGCCCGGCAAGCGGAAGTCCGTGACCATCAGGTCGAGGTGCGGCTTGCTCGCCAGGATCGCGAACGCCTGCTCGCCATCCTCGGCCACCAGCACGTGGTAGCCCTCGCCTGCCAGGTAATCGCGCAGGATCATGCGAATCGCCGGTTCGTCCTCGACCACCAGTACTACATCTTGTGCATCTTCACTCATGTCAACGCCTTGAAATACTTACAGCTGGTCATCAGACCCCAGGCTCAGGCAGAGGTTGCCCGTGCCTGGTCGTTTTGTTGTTCGTAGGTTGCCAGTGGCAACTGCAAGGTAAAGGTGGCGCCTTTGCCCTCTTCACTCTCCACCAGTATGCGCCCGCCGTGGGCCTGGACGATCTGCTCCGATATGTACAGCCCCAGGCCCAACCCACCACTGGCCTGCTGGGTGGCGACCCGCTCGAACTGTTGGAAGATGCGCTGCTGGTTGGCCACGCAGATGCCGATGCCATGGTCCTGAACCTGCACGCAGGCCAGGCCGTCCTGCTCGAACACCCGCACCTGCACCGGTTTGCGCTCACCATAACGCAAGGCATTGGACAACAGGTTGGCCAGCACCTGCTCGATGCGAAACTCGTCCCACTCACCCTGCAGCGGCTCGCAGCGTTGCAATTCGAAATGGGTGTCCAATGCGCTGGCCTGGGCAGCAAAGTTCTCCACCAGGCCGCGCACCAGCTGGCCCAGGTCGAACGCCTTGGGCCGCAGCGACAGTTTGCCGGTGCGGATGCGCGATACATCGAGCATGTCTTCGACCAGGCGGATCAGGCTGTTGATCTGCCGCTCGTCGCGCTCGACCATGGCCTGCAGCTTGTCGCCGCTGAAGGCGGCAAGGTTGCCGCGTGCCAGGTGCAGCTTGCGCAGCTGGGTTTCCAGGATCAGGCCATTGAGCGGGGTGCGCACCTCGTGGGACACGATCGACATGAAGTCATCGCGCATGCGCACGGCATGCTCCAGTTCACCCCGCGCCGTTTGCAGCTGGGCCAGCAGCAGTTCCTGCTCCTGGCGGCTGCGTTCCAGGGCCTGCAACTGGCGGTCGAGCACCTTGCGCTGGCGGTACAGGTCGACGAACACCGACACCTTGCTCTTCACCGCCAGGGTGTCGAGCGGCTTGTGCAGAAAGTCCACCGCGCCGCTTTCATAGCCCTTGAACGCGTAGTTCATCTCGCGCCCGGCGGCAGTGACGAACACGATGGGGATGTTGCGGGTCTTTTCCGTGCCGCGCATCAGCTCGGCCAGCTCGAAACCGTTCATGCCCGGCATCTGCACGTCGAGGATGGCCAGGGCGAACTCGTGCTCGAGCAACAGCGACAATGCGGCCTCGGCCGACTGGGCCTGGTGCACCTCGCGGTCTTGGCCCTGGATCAGGGCGTCGAGGGCCAGCAGGTTTTCTGGAAGGTCGTCGACGATCAGCAGTTTGGCGATGGTGTGGCTTAGCATGCGCTGGGTTCCAGGGCGGCGAGCAATCGCTCGATGCCACTCAGAGAAAGAATATGGTCGGGCTGGTGCAGGGCCAGTGCGGCCTCCGGCATCAGCGCCACCTGTGCGTCGCAAGGGTCCTGGACCACGGTCCGGCCCCCGTTGTGCTTGATATAGGCCAGGCCTTCGGCGCCATCTTCATTGGCCCCGGTGAGCAGCATGCCCAGCAGGCCGGCACCGTAGGCATCGGCCGCCGACATGAACAGGTAGTCGATCGCCGGCCGGGAAAAATGCACCGGCGGCTCCTGGCTCAACGACAGTGTCAGGTCACGCTCCACCGACAGGTGGTAACCCGGCCCGGCCACGTAGATCTGCCCGGCGCGCAGCGGCTGCTTGTCGCGGGCCTCGCACACTGGCCGCCGCAGGCGGCGCTGCAGCACCTCGGCCAGCTGGCTGTGGCGATCATCGGGCAGGTGCAGCACGCATATCACCGGAATGGCGAAGCCGGCCGGCAACGCGCCCAGCACGCTGAACAGCGCCGTCACGCCACCCGCCGAGGCGCCGACCACCATCGCGCGTACGCCTTTCATGACTTGCGGTAGATCCGTTCGGGCTTGACCAGCGGCTCGAAGCGCTCGCTGTAGGCGGAAAAATCCACCGATTCCTTGCTGCCCAGCACCAGGAAGCCGCGGTGGCACAAGGACTCGTGGAACAGGCCCAGGGCGCGGTCCTGCAGCTCCTTGTTGAAGTAGATGAGCACGTTGCGGCACGACACCAGCTGGGTTTCGGAAAACACGCTGTCGGTGGCCAGGCTGTGGTCGGCGAAGGTCACGTTGTCGCGCAAGGTGCTGTCCATGATGGCGTTGCCGTAGGCTGCCGTGTAGTACTCGGCAAAGTCCCGCCGGCCGCCGGCGATGCGATAGTTCTCGGCGTACTCGCGCATGCTCTGCATCGAGTAGATGCCCTGCTTGGCCTTGTCCAGCGAATGCGGGTTGATGTCGGTGGCGTAAATGATGGTGCGCTCCAGCAGGCCCTCCTCGCGCAGCAGGATGGCCATCGAATACACCTCCTCGCCCGTGCTGCAGCCGGCAATCCACACCTTGATCGAGGGCCAGGTGCGCAGCAGCGGCACCACTTCGTTGCGCAGCGCCAGGTAGTGCCCCGGGTCGCGGAACATCTCGCTGACCGGGATCGTCAGGTACTGCAGCAACTGCATGAACATGCCAGGGTCGTGCAGCACGCGCTCCTGCAGCGCCGACACCGTCAGGCAGTCGAACTGGCGCAGCGCATGCAGGATCCGGCGCTTGATCGACGCGCCGGAATAGTTGCGGAAATCGTAGCTGTACTTGAGGTAGATGGCCTCGATCAGCAAGCGGATTTCGATATCGGTGTTACGTTCGCTAGTCAAATTCGCTCCAGTTGCGGTAGCCACACACGGATCAGCGAGAACAAGCGGTCCAGGTCGATCGGTTTGGCCAGGTAATCGTTGGCGCCGGCCTGCAGGCATCGCTGCTGGTCATCCTTCATCGCCTTGGCGGTCACGGCAATGATCGGCAGCTTGCGCCAGCGTGGTTGCTGGCGGATCAGCCGGGTGGCCTCGAAGCCGTCCATCTCCGGCATCATCACGTCCATCAGCACCAGGTCGATGTCGTCATGCTGCTCCAGGCGCTCGATGGCCTCGCGGCCGTTGCGGCCGATTTCGACGATCGCGCCCTTGTGTTCCAGCGCGCTGGTCAGGGCGAAGATGTTGCGCACGTCGTCGTCCACCAGCAGCACCTTGCGGCCTTCGAATACCTTGTCGCGGCTGCGCGCGGTCTTGAGCATGCGCTGGCGTTCGTTGGACAGCTGCGACTCGACCTTGTGCAGGAACAGCGTCACTTCGTCGAGCAGGCGCTCCGGGGAGCGGGCGCCCTTGATGATGATCGAGCGCGAGTACTTGAGCAGGTCGGCTTCTTCTTCGCGGGTCAGGTTGCGCCCGGTATACACGATCACCGGCGGGAAGGCACGGATGTCCTCGGCGGTCATGCGCTTGAGCAGCTCGTTGCCGAGCATGTCGGGCAGCTTGAGGTCGATGATCATGCAGTCGTAGATGTTCTCGCGCAGCAACGCCAGGGCATCCTGGGCCATGGCCACGGCGGTGATCTCGACATCGTCGTCGCCGATCAGGCGGGCAATGCTTTCGCGCTGCAGGTCGTCGTCTTCCACCAGCAGGATGTGCTTGAGCTTCTGGGTCAGCTTGGCCTCCAGGCGGGCGAACACTTCCTTGAGTTGTTCGCGGCTGGTGGGCTTGACCGCGTAGCCGACGGCGCCCATGTGCATGGCAGCCTCGACCCGGTCCTCCACGGAAATGATATGCACCGGAATGTGCCGGGTGCTCGCCTGCTCCTTCAGGCGTTGCAGCACGGTCAGGCCGGAATGGTCGGGCAGGCGCATGTCCAGCAGGATGGCATCGGGGATGTACTGGGCGGCCAGCTCGAAGCCCTCGTCGGCGCCCTGCGCCACCAGGCAGCTGTAACCCAGCTCGTGGGCCAGGTCGAAGAGAATGCGGGCGAAGTTCGGTTCGTCCTCGATCACCAGGATGCAGCGGTTGCCGAACGGCGCGCGCTCGCGGTCGTCGGCGAATGCCGGTGCCTGGCGTTTCGGCGCCGCCACCGCCGGTGCCTGCGGCGCGGGTGGCAGGCTGTCGACCGCCGGGCGCAGGCTGAGCGGCTCGATATCCTGCGCTACCCGCTCATAGCGCTCCGGCAGGATCAGGCTGAACACGCTGCCCTGGCCGGGGCTGCTGTCGACGCTGATCTGCCCACCCAGCAGGTGCGCCAGGTCGCGGGAAATGGACAGGCCCAGGCCGGTGCCGCCATAACGGCGGTTGCTGGTGCCATCGACCTGGTGGAAGGCGCCGAAGATCGCCTGCTGCTGGTCGGCGGCGATGCCGATGCCGGTATCGCGCACGGCAAAGACGATGCCGGTGCCAGGCTGGTAACCGATGTTCAGGCTGACCTTGCCGCGCTCGGTGAACTTGATGGCGTTGGACAGCAGGTTCTTGAGGATCTGCTCCAGGCGCTGGCGGTCGGTGAACAGCGTGGCCGGCACCTGCGCCTCGGTGGTCACCTCGAAGGCCAGGCCCTTGTGCCCGGCCAGCGGCTCGAACATGCCACGCAGGCCTTCGACCAGGCGTTCCACCTGGGTGCTTTCGGGGCGCACTTCGAGCTTGCCGGCTTCCACCTTGGCGATGTCGAGAATGTCGTTGATCAGGTTGAGCAGGTCGTTGCCGGCCGAATAGATGGATTCGGCGAACTTGACCTGCTCGTCGCTGAGGTTGCCCTCGCCGTTCTCCGCCAGCAGCTTGGCCAGGATCAGCGAACTGTTCAGCGGCGTGCGCAGCTCGTGGGACATGTTGGCGAGGAACTCGGACTTGTACTTGCTCGAACGCTGCAGCTCCTCGGCGCGCGCCTGCAGCTCGTCCTGGGCCTGGAGCAGTTCGTCGTTCTTGCGGTCCAGGGCCTCGGTGCGCTCGGACAATTGCTCGTTGGTCTGCTCCAGTTCCGCCTGCTGGGTTTCCAGATGGGCCTGGGACTCCTTGAGCACGCGGGATTGCTCTTCGAGCTCTTCGTTGGCGGTTTTCAGCTCTTCCTGCTGCACTTGCAGCTCTTCGTTCAGTTGCTGGGTCTCGGCCAGCACTTCCTGCAGGCGCTGCCGGTAGCGGGCGCTTTCGATGGAGATACCGAGGTTGCCACGGACCCGCTGCAGCATCTCTTCGTCACGCTCCTGCAGCGGCCGCAGGAAGCCCAGCTCCAGCACACCGTTGATCTGCCCGTCATCACTGCAGGGCATCAGCATGGCACTGCGCGGCAGGCCCCGGCCCAGGCCGGAACTGAGGTGGAAATAGTCGTCGGGCAAGTCGTCCAGGCGCAGCAGCCGCGCTTCGCGCACGGCCTGGGCCAGCAGGCCTTCGTGATCGCCCAGCACCTGCTCGCGGGCCTGCTCCTCGGCATCCAGGCCATAGCTGGCCACACGCACCAGGCGGCCATGCTCGTCACGCACGTACAGCGCGCCGACCACGCTGCCCAGGTAACCGCCGAAGAAACGCAGGATGTTGTCACCGAGCATGGGCAGGGTCAGCTGGCCGAGCACCTGTTCGGCCAGTTGCGTCTGCCCGTTGCGCAGCCAGGCCTGGTGTTCCAGGCGCTCGGCCGCGCGCTGCTGGGCCTTGAAGTTTTCGTCATAGGAACCCGACAGCGCCAATAGGTCGCGCCGCCCGAGGTAGGCCAGCAAGGCACTGAGGCCGACGATGAACAGCACGAAGGACGACATGACCGTGACGGTCACACTGTTGACTCGCTCGTTGCGCGCCATGCGCAACTGTTGTTCGCTGGCGATCAGGTTGTCGAACTCTTTGCGGATCTCGTCGGTCAGGCGCTTGCCGCGGCCGTTGCCGATCAAGGCGCGGTAATCACCCTGGCTGCGGCGCAAGTTGATCATCTCGCTGCCGAAGGTGTTCCACGCCTGCTGCAGGGCGATCAGCCGGTCGATGCGTTCGACCTGTTGCGGGTTGTCCTCGACCATGCCGCGCAGGCTCTGCAGGCTACCGAAGATGCGCGGCTTGGCCACCTCGTAGGGGTCGAGGAAACGCTCGTCGCCGGTGATCAGGAAGCCACGCATGCCGGTTTCCATGTCGATCGACAGTTTGACCGTTTCGTTGGCATTGCCGATCACCCGGTCGGTGTGCTCGACCCACTGCAAGGCCGAAAGCAGGTAGTTGATCACCGCGACGAAGGCAACGGCCCCCAGCAGGCCAACCCCCAGGGGTAGGCCGACGTTGCGGCTCAACAGCTTGCGGAAGCTCCGCTGGTCCATCGAGGCTGCTTGAATCATGTGAAAACGCCCGAGCAAGTAAAGTCCATTGAAAGTGTGGCAAATCGATCGTTGTAGTTGTCTGCCACTGCTCTGTCCCGTAAAGCGAGTCTAACCAGCTTTGGCGGGTCTGGCAGGGCATTTAGCCAGTATTTGAAGGTGATGTGCGCCAATCGTTCCATCTGATTGCACGGACCGGTATCCTCCGGGAACTTCTGCTGCCATCCGGAGCACAGATTAAAGACATTCATTCTGCACAGGATCGCAACCATGCACCTTCTGGTAGTCGAAGACGACGACATCGTACGCATGCTGATGGTCGAAGTGCTCGACGAGTTGGGCTACACCGTCATCGAAGCGGAGCATGCCAACGCGGCGCTGCGCATTCTCGAAGACCCGAACCAGGCGCTGGCGCTGATGATGACCGATGTGGGGCTGCCGGACATGCGTGGCGAAGATTTGGCGGCCAAGGCGCGCGAACTGCGGCCGCTGTTGCCGGTGCTGTTCGCCAGTGGCTATGCCGAAAGCGTCGATGTACCGGAGGGCATGCACCTCATCGGCAAGCCGTTCAGCATCGACCAGTTGCGGGAGAAGGTGCAGGCCATTCTGGGTAACCCTTGAAATCGGTGTCGCCTGCTTCGCGGGCTTGCCCGCCCCCACAGGGAACGCGCGGCCCCAAAGCTGGCGCTGTACCTGTGGGAGCGGGTTCACCCGCGAAGGGGCCGGAACAGGCAGTACACCTCACAGCTCCCTGCGCAACAGGTAGCTATCCATGATCCACCCCTTGCGCGCCCGCTCCCGCTCACGCACTTCCATTATCTGCGCCTTCACCGCCTGCAACGGCCCGGCAATCAGCACCTCATCCGCGGTCCCCAGGTACGCGCCCCAGTAGATCATCAGCGCCGGGTCATCGAACCGGGCAAACGCGCACTGCCCGTCCAGCATCACCAGCACATTGTCGATCTGCCCCTGCCCGGCCAGGCGCCGCCCTGGCAATACGGTCAACGGCTCACCGATGCGGTTGAGCGGCACCTGATGGCGCGCCGCCAACGCCTGCACGCTGCTGATGCCCGGAATGACCTGCAGGCGCAGCGCCACACCACGCTCGCGGACCAGGCCAAGGATGCGCAGGGTGCTGTCGTACAGCGTCGGCTCGCCCCACAGCAGAAAGGCGCCGGTTTCCCCAATACCTATCTCCCGCTCGATCAGTTGGGCATACAGCACCGCACGCTGCCGGTGCCAGTCCTGCACCGCGCCCAGGTAGTCATCGGCCTGGCCATCGCGTGCAGGGTCGGCCACCTGCACCAGGCGGTAGCCGCCCTCGGGCCGGTAGCGTTGCAGGATGGCCTTGCGCAGGTGCACCAGTTCGTCCTTGTCGCCGCCCTTGTCGAGCACGAAGAACACGCTGGCCTGGCGCAGCGCATCGACCGCCTCGTAGGTGACCTGGCGCGGGTCACCCGGGCCGATGCCTATCAACAACAGGTCTTTCATTGCCCTGCCCTTTGCGGGAACCAGCAGCCATTGTCAGGTGGCTGCCGGTATTTGGCAAAGCGCCCCGTCAGAAGATGGAGAAGTTGTAGCTGACAATGACCCGTGTCTCGTCCATGTCACGCGCCCACTTTTCATAGTTGCTGCGGTAAGTGGAATTACGCAGGCGCACACTGACGTCCTTGAACGTGCCACTTTGCACCTGGTACTTGAACTCGGTGTCGCGTTCCCACTCTTTGCCTTCGGCCGTGCTGCCCGGCACCTTGATATTGTCACCGTTGATGTAACGGGTGAAGAAGGTCAGGCCGGGCACGCCCAGGGCCTTGAAGTCATAGTCATAACGCACCTGCCAGGAACGTTCCTGGGCGGCGGCGAAGTCGTTGACCTGGGCATAGTTGACCAGGTACGGGTTGGTGCCATCCAGGTATGGCATGGCACTGTCGCCATACATGCGTTGCCAGCCGGCACTGAGCTTGTGGCCACCCAGGCTGTAGCCGAGCATGCCGCTGAACGCGCGATGGTCGATTTCGCCGGCGCGGGCATTGCCGATGTCGTCACTCTTGATCAAGCGCAGGTCTGCCGACAGGCTGCCCACCGCCAATGGCTGGCTGGCCACCAGGCCGAGGAAGTGCTGACGGTAGATGTTCTCCAGCTTGGCCACCTGGTACTGGGCGCTGAAGCGCTCGTTGAAACGGTAATCGACACCGGCCAGGTCAAAGTGGTCAGCCTCGATATCGCAGGCATAGCGCTTGTTCTTGCAATGCACGCGAATGTCCTGGCGGTCGGTGGAATCCCGTGCGGTGTACTTGTCCAGACGGGCCAGGGTGAACTTCAGGTCGCGCACTTCTTCGGAGGTGAGCATGGCGCCATGGAACATGGTCGGCAGCAGGCGGCCATCGTTGTACTTGAGCAGCGGCACATCCGGCATCATCGAACCGTACTTGAGCACGGTATTGGAAACCTTGACCTTGGCCGCCAGGCCCATCTTCGCGTACTGGTCCGCCGAGTGCCGTGGGTCATGGCCGGAAGACGGCAACAGGCCGCTGTTGCTGTCTGCCGGGCTGGAGTCAAGTTTGAAGCCGAACATGCCCAGCGCATCCACGCCAAAACCTACCGGCCCCTGCGTGTAACCCGACTGCACATTGAGGATGAAACCTTGTGCCCATTCTTCGCGTTTGGACGCACCCTGGCTGGAACTGCTGTGGCCGTCACGGAAATCCCGGTTGAAATAGACATTGCGTGCTTCGACCTTAGCACTGCTGTCTTCAAGAAAACCGGCGGCCTGGGCATTGACGCCGGCACACAACAGGAACAAGCCGGCAACACGACGCCCGGGGGCGATGGGAAAAGGGGCAAACATGGGAGAAAACATCCAGAATCAAGGCGAGTAAACAACCTGTGGCACGTGCTGGCCACGGTACTGCGAGGGGGCCGAACAATAGCCGGCCATCATCTGAAATTATCGCGCGAAGGCTCTGGCACGGGCCATTGGACCATGGTCTAAGCGCACCGCAAGGCAACCGCGAAAAAACCGGACAATACCGCGCGCAAAACTAGGAAAGTTCCCGGCTTACTTACAAAAAGTTTGCAGTTTACCCAGTACCCATGAATGACTACACTCGATATCAGCGAACAGCGGAACCCACCCGCGTGGCCGGCGTTTTTATTCTTCTTCAATGTTCGTCACGCCCTGCCACGACCGACGTACAGGAGTGATTACAGTGTCCAGACTTGCAGAGTTTCGTGCTGCCGAAAAAGCGCTCCAGGAACAGATGGCGCAACTGGAAGCGTTGAAAAAGGATGCCGGCCTCAAACGCGAAATCGAATTCGAGCAGAAACTAGTCGGCCTGATGAAAAGCTACGACAAGAGCCTGCGCGATATCATCGCCATCCTCGACCCGAAAGCAGTGGCCCGGGTTTCCAGTGCAGCGCCCAAGCAACAGCGCCGCGCGCGCGTGGTGAAGGTTTACACCAACCCGCACACCGGCGAGCGGATCGAGACCAAAGGCGGCAACCACCGTGGGCTCAAGGCCTGGAAAGAACAATACGGAGCCGCCACGGTAGAAAGCTGGGTACGCTGATGAAACGTCCACACGTGCTTCACACTTTTTTCACAAGGGCTGGCTCAGTATCGAGACAGCTAAAGGACTAGCGACCCCATCACGCGCCCGCACATGCGGGCCTCTAATTCCAGCGCCCTGCCTCGTGCAGGGCGCTTTCATTTGCGCAATCGGCACACTGCCGTATCATGGCCGGCCTGTCTGTTTTGCCGGCGCCCTGCGCCCGGCCCCGTCTCAGGAGTTCCCATGAGCCTGCATGATCTGCAAACCCTGCCTGGCGTCACCGCCCAACCGGACGCCGCCACCGCCCAGTTCGTCTTCAACCACACCATGCTGCGGGTCAAGGACATCGAGAAGTCCCTGGACTTCTACACCCGCGTGCTGGGCTTCCGCCTGGTGGACAAGCGCGACTTCCCCGAAGCTGCCTTCAGCCTGTACTTCCTGGCCCTGGTCGACCCGGCGCAGATCCCGGCCGATGACAGCGAACGCCACCAGTGGATGAAGTCGATCCCGGGCGTGCTGGAGCTGACCCACAACCACGGCACCGAAAACGATGCCGAGTTTGCCTACCACAACGGCAACACCGACCCACGCGGCTTTGGCCACATCTGCATCTCGGTACCGGACGTACGCGCCGCCTGCGCACGCTTCGAGGCACTGGACGTACCGTTCCAGAAGCGCCTGCAGGACGGGCGCATGAACCACCTGGCCTTCGTCAAGGACCCGGACGGTTACTGGGTCGAAGTCATCCAGCCGACCGAGCTCAAAGGCTGAGCGCTCATCGCGGCTCGCTCGTCGGGCCGGGAACTCCCGGCCCCTTGCTGTGGTATATGAAGGTAACTGCTTCACATGCCACAGCGAGGTAAGGACGATGCAATCTCTTCACTGTGAATATCGCAAGCACACCATCACCGCCAGCGTGATGCCCCACCCCGATTCCCCCCTGCCCTACGCCGCCGGGTGCCTGATCACCGACCCCGACGGACACACCAGCAGGCGCATGTCGATGCCGATGAAGTTCTTCTCCGACCTCGAGAACGCCCAGCATGTGTCGCTGGCCCATGGCCGGGCGCTGGTCGACCAGCAGCTGGATGAAGGGCACAAGGTGTTCTGACCTTGTCGATGCCTGTGCCGGCCTCTTCGCGGGTAAACCCGCTCCCACAGGGGTAGCGCCGCTGCTACATGCGTGCGCTAATCCCTGTGGGAGCGGGTTTACCCGCGAAAGGGCCGGCACAGGAGTAATCAGATATCCCGGGCGTACGCCACCGCCGCCTCCACCTGCGCCAAGGTGGGTCGCACCCCGGTATAAAGCACGAACTGCTCCAGCGCCTGCAGCGCAATCACCTCCAACCCGGTGATCACCGGTTTGCCCAACGCCCGCGCCCGTCGGATCAACGGAGTGCTCTCCGGCATCGCCACCACGTCGAACACCCGCGCCGCCGCGGCGATGGCGTTCTCGGAAAACGCCAGCTCCTCGGCCTCGGGCCCGCCCGCCATGCCGATCGGCGTCACGTTCACCAGCATGGGTGGGCACAGGTCGCCCAGCTCCGCCACCCAGCGATAACCGCACACATCCGCCAGCTGTCGCCCGGCCTGCTCGTTGCGCGCAACGATGATGCCTTCGGCGAACCCGGCATCGCGCAGGGCACTGGCTACCGCCTTGGCCATGCCGCCACTGCCGCGCAAGGCAAACGCCGTGGACGGGTCGACCTTGTGCTGCGCCAGCAATTGGCGCACGGCCAGGTAATCGGTGTTGTAGGCCTTCAGGTGACCATTGGTATTGACCAGGGTATTGACCGACTCGATGGCCGCAGCCGATGGGTCGATCTCGTCGACCAGGGCCATGCAGGCCTCCTTGTACGGCATCGATACCCCGCAACCGCGGATACCCAAGGCACGGATGCCCGCCACCGCCGCCGGCAGGTCATCGGTGCGCATGGCCTTGTAGTAGAAGTCCAGGCCCAGCTGCTGGTACAGGTGGTTGTGGAACCGTACCCCGAAGGTGCCGGGGCGGCCGGCCAGGGAGATGCACAGCACGGTGTCTCTGCTGGGAGTTGTCGACATAACCTGCTCCTTTGTCATAACTGAAACGTTTGTTCAGCGTAACAGAGGTAACCGCTGGTCGTCCCTTACACAACCTTTACCGTTCCCCCGTGCTCAGCTGACGAAGAGTGGAGTCATAGTAATAGGACCCCACACTTGGGGTGTCCTTGCGAGGGTTTCTTCATGAACCGTCACATTCCCGGAATCGCCCTGCTGGTCGGTGCCCTGGCCATCAGCGCACCCGCTGTCGCCCACGGCGGCCATGGCCATGGCGGTTGGTATGGCCCCGGCCCGCTGCTGGGTGCGGCCGTGGTTGGCGCCGTGGTCGGGGCGACGGTTTATGGCGGGCGTGACCGTACCGTGTACGTCGAGCGCCAACCGGTCTACTACGGGCCGCCACCGGTGTACGTGCAACCACCGCCACCGCCGGTGTACTACCAGCCGTACTACGTGCCAACACCACCGCCCCCGGGCTACCGCACCTACTACGGCCCGCCACCGGTGTATTACGGCCCGCCGCGGTGGTAAATGTTGATAGAACCAATGACCACTATCGAGGAAGTTAATTTCAAACTGCCCCGGCTGCTGCGTAAGGTAGGGCCATGTTTTACAGGAGGTCCACATGGCCACTATCCAGATCATGTCCGTCGTCGGCAGTGCCGTCCCCGCTTCGCTGCGTCAGCAGGGCCTGCTGGCATGCTGGTACCTGGTACGCAACGGCGAAGCCGTAAGCGGCCCGATGCCGACCCTCGCCTCGGCCCAGGCCCTGGTCGAACAGTTGCAACCAGGCACCCTGGTCGCCTGACCCGTATTTGTTGTGCGTTGCTCCCTACGCCCTTCTGGCCCGCCTACCTGGCGGGTCTTTTTTTGCCTGGGCGTTACGCCTGCACCTCCCCACTGCAGGCTATGAACATTGCCAACAACGCGGCCAATTGGTGCTCGCGCTGACCGTAGCCCGCGCCAGGCAGGCTGGCCCAGATCGGCGCGGCCTTGGCGATCGCCTGGGCAATGCGGCCGGCCTTGATCAGTGCCAGTGCCCCGCACTCGTTCAGCAACTTGATTGCCGCCAGGTCCTGGGCCTCAGGGGTAAAGCGGCCATTGAAGCCATAAGTGCTCACGATGGCATCCCAGGTACCGGCCAGAATCTGGTACCGCCCTGCCGCGGAGCTGTGGATGCCGTAGCTGGGCAACCACACCTTCTGCCTCGGGTGCCCGCTGTAGTAATTGAACAGTTGGCCGCCGACCAGGACGTTGTAGCCATCGTCACTGGCGGCAATGGTCGAGGTACCCTCGGACCAGGCCAGCATGTCCAGGAATGCGAGCACGTTCGCGCCGCCGGCAGCGGCAGAATCCAATCGAGCCATGTTGTCTCCATACAGAAAAGGGCCCATACGCATGGGCATGAACAGAATTTGTCTTGCGGGCCGCCTCACTCACCCTGCTTCCCGCGCAGGCGGGCGATCCCCTCGCCCTGGACGGTGACCTGCCGGGGAGGATGGCCGCCCCGACTGGTCAGCGCTTCGATCTTGCCTTCCAGGCGCCCTACAGTGATCACCAGTTCATTGCGTTCCTTGGCAAACTGATCGGCCCTGGCCTGCGCTTCTCTTCGGGCGTCACGCTCGATATCGAGCAGCTCGTTCAGGCGCCGGACCACGCCAATATCAGCGTTGTCCATGGCACGGTCAGCCGCATCCCTGGACAGCCACTTGCGCAGCCAGAGGAATGCACCCAGCAACACGGTGCCTGTTCCGCCCAGCCAGGTGATGGTGCCTGGGCCGAGGTCAGTCGGGTCCATGAAAACCTCATAACGGATGGTGATGTCGTAAGCCTGGAGAACAGCTTCTCGGTGGCTTTCCTTGCTTGCATATTTAATTTAGCCTACAGCTAATATCGTGACAAGAGAAATTTAGCCTTGAGCATATTTAGCAGCAAGCTAAACACTGGCATGCTTCGCCCCATGGACATCTACGAAATTCGCAAGCACAACCTGGTCAAGCTGATCGGCAGCCAGAGGAAGGGATCCTGCGCAGAGCGCTGGGGGATGGCGCCTGCGCATCTGAGCCAGATCCTTTCGGACAAGACAGCGAAGAACCTGGGCGATGACGTGGCCCGCAGAATCGAGGGCATCGAAGGCTTGCCGCGGGGGTGGTTCGACGCGATGGCAGCGGGCGACCAGGCGCAGTCGCCGGTCGAGGCTGGCGACAGCAAGCTTTCCGCGGCCGACCTGGTCAAGCAGATGCTTGCCAGAAGCGGCAGAGGCATCCCCGAAGAAACCCGGCAAAGGCTGCTGGCCGCCGCCGAGGAGCCGGCAGACTCGACGCTGGTGGCGGCTGAACTTGTTCGGCCAGGCCTGGTGGGCGACGAAGTGTGGATTGCCCACTACGACGTCCGTGCGGCCATGGGCGGCGGGCAGATCCCCCACGACTACCCCGAGATGTTCAAGGATGTTCGCGTCAGCCCAAGCCACCTGCGCGAGCTGGGCGTGGAGTTCAGCGAGCACCACCACCTGAAGATGGTGACCGGCTGGGGGCAGTCGATGGAACCGACCATCAAGCACCGCGACCCGCTGATCGTGGACGTCAGCATCCGCGAGTTCGTCGGTGATGGAATCTACTTCTTCTCCTGGGGCGACCACATCTACATCAAGCGGCTGCAGATTGCCGACGAAGACCATTTCGAGATGATTTCCGACAACTCGCGGCACAAGGACCGCATGATTCGCCGGGAAGAGACCTACATCCAGGCCAGGGTGCTGCTGGTGTGGAATGCGCACCTTGTGTAAGCGTCATTGATCTAGCAGGGCACTGTAGGAGCAGCCTTGTGCTGCGAAGAGGCCAGTACTGACAATGCATATCTGTTGCCTGTCCCGGCCTCTTCGCAGCACAAGGCTGCTCCTACAAAGTGGGCATTTTCCCGATGTTCAGAAAGGTGCCGCCTCCTCGACCTGCTGCTCGCTGTCCTGCTCGACGATAAAGTCGTCGCGCTCCTCCACGCTGCCGCGCTCCCAGCGCACCGTCACGCTCTCGTCGTCGTTGAAGGTCAGTTCCAGCTCGGGCGTCTCGGCCAGCAGGCCCATCACCTCCTCCCACTCGGCATCACCGTCGGTATCCAGGCGATGCACCGTCACCCAGCGCTGCGTCTGCGCGAGCGGGTGGTTGATCATCGCTGATACCCGCAAGCTCAGCCGCTCTATTCCGGTCATTTCCTGGCGCTGATGGGGCGTCGACTTCAAGGGCTTAGACATATTCTTATCCTGACAGCTGTATATTCGTACAGTATTCAAGGAAAGCTTATCTCACCGCCAAATCAAGCGTAAAGCCCCCGATGTGGAAAATTTTCGCCAACAGGTAATTTGTCGCCCGGCGAAATAATTTTAGCCATGAGCTATTGACGATGATTTAGCGCAAGGCTAAATTTCATTCTAGCAGCCGCCACCGTGCTGCTGCGGCACCAACCGTCATTTCCATTCAGGAGTTCCCCCCATGAGCGTAGATATCAGCAACCTCACCATCGCCGTTCCGGTAGCCGAAT
The DNA here is from genome assembly GCF_043658375.1 of Pseudomonas sp. PsB. Lineage (NCBI taxonomy): Bacteria > Pseudomonadati > Pseudomonadota > Gammaproteobacteria > Pseudomonadales > Pseudomonadaceae > Pseudomonas > Pseudomonas sp. PsB. The sequence goes on from NZ_JBIGLU010000010.1 coordinate 131,620, forward strand.
CGTCGATCAGCACCGTAGCGGTCGAACTCACCGGCAGCGAAGCGATTGCCCTTTACCCGAACTATGTGACAGTGCTCAGCGATGGTTCGGTCCAGTTGTCTGCCCCCACCAAAGGTGCTTCGAGCAAAAGCACCCGCAGGACCCGCTGCGAGTGGTCGGAGCCGAAATACTGGACCTTGAGCGGTGCCCCACATCACTGGAATCGCCAGGAAATGACGCTGACCAAGGTCAACTGGGCGCAGAAGGTGGTCATCGCGCAGATGCATGTCTACGGGGACGACAGCCCGCCCGTGAAGGTGTTCTGGAAAAAGGGCGACATCACCCTGGGTTTTCGGCGGACCTACAACCAGACTGACCCTATCAACTCGACGGTGCTCAAGGGGGTACCGCTGGGGGCAAAGTTCGAGGTGAGCATCCATGCCACCGCAGCAGGCGTGGTCAACGTTACGGCCAAGTGCAATGGCGTGAGCGGTACGTCCGGCGATCTACAGTTCGACAACACCTGGGCTACACAGCTATTCGAGTTCCACGGCGGGGTCTACAACCAGGTGGACTACACCGATACCACGCCCGCCGATGACGGCTCGATCTGCATCATCAGCGACCTCTCGCTGACCCATGCCTGAACCCAGGCAGCCGGTAAGACATCCCGATGCCCCTGCCCCCCCAACGCAGGTTTCATCGGGATCGCCTTTGAACTCCAGGTGGGCCGCTCATGACTGCCGCTCAAACTTCCTGTATCCCGGATGAACTAAGCTACTCGGATGTCTTTTTTCCTGATCAGGGTTAGGCCCCATGAGACTGTTCGATTTCATTGGTAGCAGTATGGAACCCATTCTCCAGGCTTGGGAAAATTACGCCCGCTCGGTTGAAACAGAGCTGCCAAAGCAGGACTCCATCGGCTTGCGCAATCATGCCGAGGAGTTGCTCCGCACCGTGGCCGCAGACATGAGAACGCCCAGAGCAGGCAACAACAGTCCGAGAAAGCACAAGGGAGAGGCCCCAGGAGTTCCAGCGAAACCGCAGCGCAGACCCACGCGGTTGCTCGCTTGATAGCTGGGTTCTCGATGGATCAGATGGTGTCCGAATACCGGGCATTGCGCGCAAGCGTTCTGTCACTCTGGCTTACCCAGGAGTCGTTCGCAGACGCGCATCATGTTCAGGACATGATCCGGTTCAATGAAGCGATTGACCAGGCGCTCGCAGAGTCGATCGCGGCCTACGGAACGGCAGTCGAGGCGACCCGGAAAATGGTGCTCGCCGTGCTCGGTCATGATTTGCGTTCGCCCTTGGGCGCGATACTCATGGCTGGCGGGCTGATCCAGCGGCAGACCGGGCTGGATGAAAAGGGAAAGTTACTGGCGACCCAGCTTTGTACCAGTGCACATCGGGCAAATGTCATGATCAACGATCTGCTGGACCTGGCCCGCTGCAACCTGGGGACTGGCATTCCAGTGGATTTGCGGAAAATGGATCTGAACGCCATCTGCCAGGCTGTCATCGACGAACTGCGCACGGCGTTCCCGCACGCGCGGATCATCCTGGATGAGCAGGCGCACATCACCGGGCAATTCGACCCTGACCGCATCTCTCAGGCTTTCTCCAACCTGATAGGCAATGCCCTGCGCCATGGCGATGCGACGGCCCCGATCAAGGTCACGGTGGCCAGGGTGGATGGTGTTCCACGGGTCAGCGTCCCGAATTCCGGAGAGCCTATTCCACCCGAGGTGATGCCCTACATCTTCAAGCCGGAAGGGCGATACTCGAGCTACTCATCCGGAGACCGGGGCTCCGCAGCGGGGCTCGGCCTCGGCCTGTTCATCGCATCGGAGATCGTGGCGAACCACGGTGGCAGAATTGAGGTGGAGTCGACCGAAGAGGAAGGGACGACCTTTGAGGTTGTTCTGCTGTCTTCGGCAGAGTGATGATGGGTACCAGAATTGGTACAGGATTAAATTTCGTTCACGTTGCGCCCTTTAGTCATAAGGCATTCGACAGCAAATCAGCCATACTCCAGAATGCAGCGGTTTTTGGGGGAAAACCCTTGCACAGCCAACGACATACCAACTTTTAGTGAGCCTCAACGTGAAAACATCCCTGTCCATCCTCAGCCTGCTGCTGTTGCTCACAGGTACCGCGACCCTTCCGTCGACCGCTGCTGCACAACCCCCGGCCCAGGTTCAACGTGACCCATCCAAGCTGCATCTCGCCTCGGGCAGCGCCCTGCTGATCGACTTGAACACCAACCAGGAACTGTATTCGAGCCATGCCGACCGCGTGGTGCCGATCGCCTCGGTGACCAAACTGATGACGGCGATGGTAGTGCTGGATGCCAAGCAGCCCATGGATGAGATGCTCACCATGACCATTGCCAACAACCCGGAAATGAAAGGCGTGTATTCGCGTGTGCGGCTGGGCAGCCAGCTCGACCGCCGCGAAACCTTGCTGATTACCCTGATGTCATCGGAAAACCGTGCGGCCAACACCCTGGCCAACCATTACCCCGGCGGCTACCCGGCGTTCATCAAGGCGATGAACGCCAAGGCCCGCAGCCTGGGCATGGCGCACACCCGCTACGTCGAGCCGACCGGCCTGTCGACGCAGAACGTGTCCACGGCCCGTGACCTGGCCAAGCTGCTGATGGCGTCGCGCAAGTACCCGATGCTGAGCGAGCTGTCGACCACCCGCGAGAAGACGGTAGCCTTCCGCAAGCCCAACTACACCCTGGGCTTCCGCAACACCGACCACCTGGTGAACAAGAGCAACTGGGACATCAAGCTGACCAAGACCGGCTTCACCAATGAAGCCGGGCACTGCCTGGTGCTGCTGACCCGCATGGACAACCGCCCGGTGGCCATGGTGATCCTAGACGCCTTTGGCAAGTACACCCACTTCGCCGATGCCAGCCGCATGCGTCAGTGGCTGGAAACCGGTGCTGCCAAGCCGGCGCCGGCGGTGGCCATGCAGTACAAGGCGGAGCGGCAGAACAAGGGGCGCCTGGCGGCCGAATGACCGCCGCCTGATGCTACCCGGCCCTTGTAGGAGCGGCCTTGTGTCGCGATGGGCTGCAACGCAGCCCCGACGATTTGTGCATTGATGCCAACATCCCGGGGCCGCTTCGCAGCCCATCGCGACACAAGGCCGCTCCTACAGGGGACCATATCCGCTGTCAGGCCGTGGCGCTGACCATCCCGCCCGCGCTGCTGCCGCCCTCTTGCTGCAACAACTCCAGCAACTGCGCCGTGGCCGCCATGATCTGCCCGTTGATGGTGGCAATGCTCGCCTGCTTGGCGCCCACCGCAGCCGCCTTGGCAGCCTCGTCCATTTTGCTGTCCATCAATGCAGCAAGCTGCTTCTGCTCCTCGGCCAGCTGCTTCTGCAAATCCTTGATCAACTGACGCAGCTCGGACACGGCCTGCGACTCCCCACTGCCTTCATTGTCCGTGGATTGCGCCTGGCCAGCCCCGCCAACCTTCATGCTGTCGCTACTGATGCTCAAGGGCCCCAGTGCCTCACCAGCCTGTTTCGCCTGCTCGCGTTCGGCAGTTGCGTTCGCGCTCAGCGTCTGGGCTGAAACGCCGTTGATCATCAAATTGCTTGCTGTTATCCCGCTCATCTCGGTTCCTTGCCTCAAGTTGGCTCCTTGTCGTACCCCTATCGGCCCCCCCTCACAGTTCTTTAGCCCGCTTAAATTCCCCCCCGGCTGGCTCGTTCCAACACATGTACTTGCGCAGGAGCCGGAGCTCCGGCGGGCGTCAAAATCCGACCATTCAGGGAATCGCAGCCATGAGCCAGCCCTCACAGCAGGAAACCATCAAAGATCTGATCGGCGTGGGCTTCGGCCCTTCCAACCTGGCCCTGGCCATCGCCCTGGAAGAACTCGCCGAGTCCCAGGGCCATGCCCTCGACGCGCTGTTCATCGACAAACAGCAGGACTATCGCTGGCACGGCGAAACCCTGGCCACCCAGAGCGAGCTGCAGATCTCGTTCCTCAAGGACCTGGTGTCGCTGCGCAACCCCACCAGCCCCTACAGCTTCGTCAACTACCTGCACCAGAAGCAGCGCCTGGCCGACTTCATCAACCTCGGCACCTTCTACCCCTGCCGCCTCGAGTACAACGACTACCTGCGCTGGGCCGCCGAGCACTTCGCCACCCAGGCGGTATATGGCGAGGAAGTGCTGCGCATCGAGCCGGACGTGCAAGCGGGCCGGGTCGAGCACCTGCGCCTGGTCTCGCGCGACGCCCAAGGCCGCGAATACAGCCGCCGCACCCGTTCGGTGGTGGTCGGCAGCGGCGGCACGCCGAAAATCCCGGAAAAGTTCGGCGCCTTCAAGGACGACCCGCGGGTATTCCATCACTCCCAGTACCTGAGCAGCCTGAACAAGCTGCCATGCACCGCCGGCAAGCCGATGCGCATTGCCGTGATCGGTTCGGGCCAGAGCGCCGCCGAGGCGTTCATCGACCTCAACGACAGCTACCCGTCGGTCAAGGTCGACATGATCCTGCGCGGTTCGGCGCTCAAGCCTGCCGATGACAGCCCGTTCGTCAACGAGATCTTCTCGCCGGACTACACCGACCTTGTCTACAACGAACCAGCCGACCAGCGCAGCAAGCTGCTGGGCGAATACCACAACACCAACTATTCGGTGGTCGACCTCAACCTGATCGAACGCATCTACGGCATCCTCTACCGGCAGAAGGTCGCCCACCAGTACCGCCACAACGTGCTGTGCCGGCGCCAGGTCGAAGCCGTGGTGGCCACCCGCGAAGGCCTGGAACTGACCCTGCGCGACCTCGCCACCGGCCAGCAGCAGACCCACCGCTACGACGCGGTGATACTTGCCACCGGCTACGAGCGCCGCTCGCACCGTGACCTGCTGGCGCCCCTGGCAGGCTACCTGGAAGATTTCAGCGTCGACCGCAACTACCGCGTGCTGGCCAGCCCCGACCTGCAGGCCTCGGTGTACCTGCAGGGCTTCTGCGAAAACAGCCACGGCCTGAGTGACACCCTGCTCTCGGTGCTGCCGGCGCGCGCTGCGGAAATTGGCCGCGCGCTGTACCAGGACCTGGCGCAGCTGCACGGCAAGCCGCAACCGGCAGTGGCCCTGACCCGCGCCTGATCCCCTAGGCATGTAACAGGACCTGTAGGAGCAGCCTTGTGCTGCGAAGAGGCCGGTACTGACAACAGAGATGCATTGTCAGTACCGGCCTCTTCGCAGCACAAGGCTGCTCCTACAGGGTCGCGCCAGCTTTCAGGTTTCTTTGCCTGAAACATTTGCTTGCATTTAAAACGGCAGGTTTTCGATTCTCATTCGTCCTTATCAATACAGCCCCTCTTTGGCTGGGCACACGCTCGACTCCCCATTGCAGAAGACCGTCAGATGGCCAAATCACCGAAAAAATCCAAATCCAGGCTGTGGTTCCTGGTCCACAGCTGGCTCGCCTTGCCGATCTGGTTCTTTGTCCTGATCGTCTGCTTCACCGGCATGCTCGCGGTGGTCAGCCAGGAAATCGTCTGGCTGGCCGACCCGGCCGTGCGCGCCAACAAGCCCGACGCTGACGCCGAGCGCCTGAGCTTCCAGCAGGTACTGGACGCCCTGCACAAGGCCGAGCCGGACATGGTGGTGGAGCGGTTGATCCAGCCCGACGGTTCGCACTTTGCGGTCAAAGCCAATGTCACCCTGCCTGACGGCACCAGCCCGACGCTGTATGTAAACCCCTACACCGGGGCCATCCAGGGCAAGACCCCGGACTTCAACTTCGAAGCCTTCACCCGCGCCCTGCACGGCTGGTGGCTGGTACCGTTCACCAGCGGTTTCAGCTGGGGTTGGTACCTGGTGTCGCTGCTCGGCCTGCCCATGCTGGCTTCGCTGGTCACCGGCCTGGTGGTGTACAAGAAATTCTGGAAGGGCTTCTTCAAGCCGGTGCGCACCGGCCATGGTTCGCGGATTTTCTGGGGCGACTTGCACCGCCTGGCCGGGGTCTGGTCAATCTGGTTCATTGCGGTCATTTCCATCACCGGCACCTGGTTCCTGATCCAGGCGATCCTGGCCGACAACCACATCACCATTTCCAGCCGGCCCATCGTGCCGGTGATCGCCCGTGAGGACGTGCCGCAAACCCCGAATGGCAGCCCGGCAACGCGCATCGACCTGGATGAAGCGGCACGCATCGCCGGCCTGGCGGTCCCGGGGCTGGACATCAGCTTCATCTCGCTGCCGGCCACCGCCTACAGCCACATCACCCTGGCAGGGCCAGGCTGGTACCCGCTGATGTTCCAGAGCGCCTCGGTAAACCCATACACGCGTAATGTCGACAGCCAGTTCCTGATCAGCGACCGCTCCGCCCTGGAGTTCGTCACCGAGTCGATGCGCCCGCTGCACACCGGCGATTTCGGCGGCCTGCCGATCAAGCTGGTGTGGTTCTTCTTTGGCCTGGTCCTCACCCTGATGGTGTTCAGCGGCTTACTGATCTGGACCAAACGCACCGCCCAGGCCACCGCCGCCGCCCTCAAGCGCAGCGAGCGCGCACCGCGCATGGCGCGCCATGAACCCACCGCGGAGATCCGCCCATGAGCCAGGCCCAAGCCGTGCCCGTCAGCCCGCTGAAGCAACTGTGGCTGAAATGGCGTTTTCACCTGAACATCCTGCTGATCCTCATCCCGCTGGGCTTCATGCCCAAGTACTTCGCCGACGCCAAGCTGTTCCGCGGCGAAGCGGGGCTCGGCGCCAATGTGATCAACGACATCCAGGTCGGCCCCTATACCCTGGACCTGGCCGAGATGCGTGACGAGGCGCCCCGCGCCGACGGCCCTGCCGGCCACTTCAAGGTCTTCAATGCATCGCTGTGCAAGGCCTGCGTCAACGGCGTCAAGGCGGCCTACCTGCGCATCGGCAAACCGCGCAGCCTGCGCGCCGCCGGCACGATTTTCTTCGGTGCACCGTACAACATGGGCACCTCGTTGCCGATCCCGCCACGCACCAAGCCCGACGCGCAGATCTGGATCACCCTGGAAGGCTGGGACGGCAGCATGCACCAGGCGTCGGTCCCCCTGGCCAAGGCATCGCCAGCCACCGTGGCCTGGCTCGAGAAACAAGGAGGCAATAAATGAAACACCTGATGCGCACCCTCGCCCTGCCCTTGCTGGTGCTGGCCGCCGGCCCGGCCCTGGCGCACAACCCGATGTGCGAGTGCGAAGAACTGCCTGGCGGCCAGGTCAAGTGCACCGGCGGCTTCTCGGATGGCAGCGGTGCCCCCGGGGTAACCCTGGACGTGATCGCCTACGATGAACAGGTGCTGGTCGGCGGCAAGCTCGGTGACGATTCGACCCTGACCTTCAAGCGCCCGGACGGCGAGTTCTACGTGCTGTTCGATGCCGGCCCCGGGCACGTGGTGGAAGTCGACCACGCCGATATCGCCCAGCCATGAGCCGCGCCCAAGTGATTCGCCCGGCCGGTGCCGGGCACGAAACCCTGTACGTGCTGCTGGTCAGCCTGCTGATCGTGGTACTCGCCACCAGCGTGGTGCTGCTGCGCGGCGAACGCGAGGATGAACAGGCCATCGCCAGCCACCAGATCGACGCCCGTCGCGACCTCACCGCCGCCGAGCAAGGCCTGTACACCGACCTGCGGGTGGCCTTCGACGAAATCCAGCTGCTGCGTGAAGAAAACGCCGCCGCGCCCAGCGTACAGGCCCTGGCCGAGGAAGGCCTGCCGCCGTTCGTGGTCGATGCCGGCAGCCAGAGCCGCGGCAGCCACCAATGGTCGTGGCTGGAGACCGGGGCCTACCTCGGCCGCAGCCAGGCCCCGGAAGTGGCCGGCAGCCTGCTGCTGATCCTGCCGGCCGACAGCACCCGCCAGGCCGATGTCTGGCTGCGCCGCGACAGTGCCGCCGTGCCCCCGGACGACCTTGGCCAGGCCGCCCTGATCGCCGCCGGCTGGCAGCAGGTGGTCAGCCATTACGACGCCGGGGTCACCCGCGAACACCGTCACTGAACCCAAGGACTCCCCCATGCTCCGCTCCGCCCTCGCCCTGCTCCTGGCCCTTGCCCTGCCGGCACAGGCCCTGGCCGATAACGGCAAGCCCCTGCGTATCGGCATTACCCTGCACCCCTACTACAGCTATGTGAGCAACATCGTCGGCGACAAGGCCGAAGTGGTGCCGCTGATTCCGGCGGGGTTCAACCCCCATGCCTACGAGCCACGGGCCGAGGACATAAAGCGCATCGGCACCCTGGACGTGGTGGTGCTCAACGGCGTTGGCCATGACGATTTCGCCGACCGCATGATCGCCGCCAGCGAAAAGCCCGGCATCAACACCATCGAGGCCAACCAGAACGTACCCTTGCTGGCGGCCACCGGCATTGCCGCCCGTGGCGCCGGCAAGGTGGTCAACCCGCACACCTTCCTGTCGATCAGCACCACCATCGCCCAGGTCAACAACATCGCCCGCGAACTGGGCAAGCTCGACCCGGACAACGCCAAGCTGTACACGCAAAACGCCCGCGCCTATGCCAAGCGCCTGCGCACGCTGCGTGCCGACGCACTGGCCAAGGTCACCGAGGCGCCCAGCGCCACCTTCCGGGTCGCCACCATCCATGCCGCCTACGACTACCTGGTGCGCGACTTCGGCCTGGAGGTGACTGCGGTGGTCGAGCCAGCCCATGGCATCGAACCCAGCCCGGCCCAGCTGAAAAAGACCATCGACCAGCTCAAGGTGCTGGACGTGCGGGTGATCTTCTCGGAAATGGACTTCCCGTCGGCCTATGTCGAAACCATCCAGCGTGAATCCGGCGTGCGCCTGTACCCGCTGACGCACATCTCCTACGGCGAATACACCAAGGACAAGTACGAAGTGGAGATGAAGCGCAACCTCGACACCGTGGTCCGCGCCATCCAGGAGAACCGCGCATGACCGCCGCCGCCAACCTGGTAACAGCCTGCGGGCCGCGCATCGAGTTTGCCGGCATCGACCTGACCCTGGGTCGCACCCGCATCCTCGAACAGGTCAGCTTCAACGTCGCCGCCGGCAGCGTGCATGCCATCGTCGGCCCCAACGGCGGCGGCAAGAGTTCGCTGATCAAGACCCTGCTCGGGCAGATGCCGCACCAGGGCCAGCTGACCCTGCACTGGCCCGGCGAACGCGAAGTGATCGGCTATGTGCCGCAGGCGCTGGAGTTCGACCGTGGCCTGCCGATGACCGTGGACGATTTCATGGCTGCCATGTGCCAGCACCGCCCCGCCTTCCTCGGCCTGTCGCGCCGTGTGCAGCCGGCCATCGACGCGGCCCTGGCGCGGGTCGGCATGCTCGACAAGCGCAAACGGCGCATGGGCGCGCTTTCCGGTGGCGAACGCCAACGCGTGCTGCTGGCCCAGGGCCTGATCCCCGAGCCGCAACTGCTGGTGCTGGACGAACCGATGTCGGCCCTGGATGAAGCCGGCATCCAGGTGTTCGAACAACTGCTGCAGGGCTGGCGCCAGGCCGGCACCACCGTGCTGTGGATCGAACACGACCTGGAAGCCGTGCTGCGCCTGGCCGACCGGGTTACCGGCCTGAGCCGCCAGGTACTGTTCGACGCCCCACCCGCCCAGGCCCTTACCCCAGAGCGCCTGCTCGGCCTGTTCTCCGTTCACCCGCGTAGCGAGAGCCTTGCCTGATGAGTTTCGAAATCTTTCGGCAAACGGTCCAGGACTGGGCCGCTGCCGGCTACCTGCCCGAGGCGCTGGCCTACGGCTTCGTGGTCAACGCTTTGCTGGCCGGTTTGATGATCGGCCCGGTGCTGGGCGGCCTGGGCACCCTGGTGGTGGTCAAGCGTTTTGCCTTCTTCTCCGAGGCGGTCGGCCATGCCGCGCTGACCGGCGTGGCCATCGGCATCCTGCTGGGCGAGCCCTACACCGGCCCCTACGGCAGCCTGTTCGGCTACTGCCTGCTCTTCGGCATCTTGCTCAACTTCCTGCGCAACCGCACCGGGCTGTCGCCGGACACGCTGATCGGCGTGTTTCTGTCGGTGTCGCTGGCGCTGGGCGCCAGCCTGCTGCTGATGCTGGCGGGCAAGATCAATGTGCACATCCTCGAGAACGTGCTGTTCGGCTCGGTGCTGACCGTCAGCGGCCAGGACCTGGTGGTGCTGGGCATCGTCGCGGTGCTGGTGCTAGCATTGGCCGTGCCGCTGTACAACCGCATCATGCTGGCCAGTTTCAACCCCCAGCTGGCGGCCGTGCGCGGGGTGGCGGTGAAAACCCTGGACTACCTGTTCGTGGTGCTGGTGACCCTGGTCACCGTGGCCTCGGTGAAGGTGATCGGGGCGATCCTGGTCGGGGCGCTGCTGGTGATTCCCGCTGCCGCCGCACGCCTGGTCAGCCAGTCGCTGAAGGGCTTTTTCTTCCTGTCGGTGCTGATCGCCACGCTGAGCACGTTGCTCGGCATCCTGCTGCCGATCGTTTTCGACCTGCCGGTGCCGTCCGGCGCCGCGATCATCCTGGTCGCGGGCATCTGCTTCGCCCTGGCGGCGCTGGCCCGCGCCCTCGTCCCCCGCCTGCAAGGAAACCCGGCATGAACCTGAAACGCCTGACCCTGGCGCTGGCCCTGGCCGGCCTGCCCTCGCTGTCTTTCGCCACGCAAGTGCTGACCACCCTGCCCGTCACCCACAGCCTGGCCAGCGCCCTGCTCGACGGCACCACGGTGCAGCTCACGCGTGCAGCACCCGCCAACTTGCCTGCCAGCCGCCAACCTTCCTATTTCAGCGGGCGCGGTGGCGCCAGCCTGCACAAGGCCGCGCAGCAGGCCGACGCGGTGATCGGCGTGCGCTCGATCTGGCGTGACGACCCGCTGTACCCGATGGCCCGGCGCAGCAATATCCGGATCGTCGAGATCGACGCCGCACGGCCGGTGGACGGCGCGCTGCCGGGTATTGCGGTGAGCGGTGACGAGGCCTATGGCGCCTACCCCTGGCTCAACCCGACCAACTTCGGGCGCATGGCCGACGTGGTAGCCAATGACCTGGAGCGGTTGGCGCCGGGCGACAAGGCGAAGATCCAGGGCAACCTGGCCGGGCTCAAACGCCAGTTGCTGGAGCTCTCGGCCAGCAGCCAGACACGCCTGGCCAAGGTCGACAACCTGACGGTGGTGAGCCTGTCGGAGCGACTGGGTTATCTGGCCAGCGGGTTGAACCTGGACATGGTCGAGCAGCCGCTGCCGGCCGAGTGGGATGCCGCTGCGCTGAAGGCGCTGGGGGACAACCTGAAGGCGCAGGATGTGGCGCTGGTGCTGGACCATCGGCAGCCGGAGGCGGCTGTAGCCGAGGTGATCAAGGCGTCCGGGGTGAAGCTGGTGGTGGTGGAAAGTGACCCTGAGGATGCGTTTGCCGGGTTGAAGGCCAGTGTGGATCAGGTAGTTGCCGCCCTGGGCGAAAGCTGATGTTCTCCTCGCAGTCCCACAGGCCTGCACGGTCCCTGTGTAGGAGCGGCCTTGTGTCGCGATGGGCTGCGCAGCAGCCCCAAGGGTTCAGCGGTGATGCACAATCTTGGGGCTGCTGCGCAGCCCATCGCGACACAAGGCCGCTCCTACAGGACCGCGCTCGACAGCCAGGCCACCATCAACGCTTCATGCACCGCTGATAACGCTCATCAACCCGCCCGGCAAACCACGCCGTGGTCAGCTTGCGGGTGATCTTCGGGCTTTTCAGCTGAATCCCCGGCAGCACCGCCCGTGGCACCGGCTTGCCGGCCGCGGCATCAGCAAGGGCAAACACCCCGCTGTACAGCTTGCTGTCCTCGAAGGCCAAGCTATCGCCCTCCTCCAGCTGGCTGCGGATCTGCGGGTTGCGCAGGCCCAGCTTCCCTCCCAGTTTGCGCGCCGCCTTTTCCGTGGTCCCGGGCATGATCGAGCCCGGCGCCACCAGGTCGCCATCCAGCGCCAGCGTTACCCCCGTCACCTTGCTCAGTGCCGCCTGAAATGCCGCATTGCGGCTGGCGTACCAGCCCGCGTTGAAATCGGCAAAGCGGTACAGCTGGCGATCGTAGTTGGCCGAATAGCCCAGCAAATGGGCGATACCGAAATACATGCCGCCGCGCCGGGTGAACACTTCCTGGCGAATGCTGCCGTCGTGGCTGTAGGGGTAATCCCGCGCATGCTTTTCGGCAAAGTCGATGCTGACCTGCATCGGCCCACCGGTATGCACCGGGTTCAGCCCGCCCAGCAAGGTCTTGCCCAGCGGCACGCGAGCGATGACTTCGTCATACAGTTCGCTCAACTGCTTCTCGCTGCGCACCGCCTGCAAACGTTGCTGGTAGCTCTTGCCATTACCCGACGGCGTCTTCAGTGCACCATCGACCAGCAGCTTGGGGATATGCAGGCGCGCGGCGCGGCGGTCGATTTCCTCCCGGGCGATACGCCCCAGGTTGGGCACCTGCGGGTCGGCATTGAAGGTCGACTCCTGTTCGGTCACCGCCAGCACCGCGCACAGGTTGCTCTTGCTGGGAGCAATACGCTGGGCCTCGAACGCCACCTGAATGTCCCGGGCCCAGCCCTCACGGTCCTTGGCCTGGGCGGGCAACAGCCGCAGCAGTTGGGCGCGGACCTTGGCCGGGTCCGCCTCGGGTGCTTCCTCACGGCGCCCGGCGCAGCCTTGCAGCAGCGCCAGGGCCATCAACCCGGCAGCCAGTAACCGGCCGTTCAGGGCTGTTCACCGACCAGGTAGGTCTTGCTGATGTGCCGGAACAGCGGGTGGCCGGCACTGCCCATAAGCTCGAACAAAACCATTTCGCGGGTCACCACCTGCGCCCCCGCAGCCCGCATGCGCGCCAGCCCTGCGGCCTTGCTCGCCGGGGTACGGCTGTCGCAGGCATCCTCGACCACGAACACCTGCTTGCCCAGTGCCAGCAGGCCAAGCACGGTCTGCAGCACACAGACGTGGGTTTCCATGCCACAGACAATCACTTGCTCGCGCGCCATCAAACTCGCTGGCAGGCACTCGGCGGCCACGCAGGAAAAATGGCTTTTCTCCACCACCTCGGCGGCCGGCGCTGCGGCCAGCAGCTCGGCCAGGGTATGGCCCAGGCCCTTGGGGTACTGCTCGGAAATCACCGTCGGCAGTTCCAGCTCGTTCGTCGCCGCCAGCAACCAGCGGGCCCGCGCGCGGGTGCCTTCAGGGTCGCTCATGGCGCCGATGAGTTTTTCCTGGATGTCGACGACCAGCAGCGTGGCCTTGTGGGGATCGATCAGCATTGTCTGCCTCTTGCCTGGGAAAAGGCCTAGCCTCCCCCAAGGCAAGCGGTGCCGTCAATCAGGCGGACAGCCGAAGCGGTTGCAGCGACGCGGTCAGCGCAGCGAGCACCCGGTCCTCATGCTCATGGATGAAGAAGTGGCCGCCAGGGAACATCTGCAGCGAGAACGCCCCGTGGGTTTCCTTGCGCCAGGCCTGCAACTGCTCGTCACTGGCGCGGTCCTGCATGCCGCCCAACACGTGCAGCGGGCACTGCAAGGCCGGCCGCTGCCGGTAGGCGTAGGTACCACACAGCAGGAAGTCGGCGCGCAGGGTGGGCAAGGTCAGGCTCATCAGCTCGGCGTTGGCCAGCACTTCCTCGGGCGTGCCCTGAAGCTCGCGCAACTCGCCGATCAACTCGGCGTCGCTCTTGGGCTCGCGCCAGTTCTTGCCGTCGTAGTCCTCGCGGCGGGTCGGCGCTGCGGTACCGCAGGCGAACAGGGCCAGTGGCGCCGGGCAGCCCAGCGCCTGCAACTCATGGGCAAGTTCAAATGCCAGCAAGGCGCCCAGGCTATGGCCGAGCAGCGCGTAGGGGGTGCTGGCCGCCAGGCGCTGTTCGGCGGCCAGTTGCCGGGCCAGGGCCTGCATGTTGGTGTGCAGTGGCTCGGCCATGCGCGCACCACGCCCGGGCAGTTCCACCGGGCGTACCTGCAGCCACGTCGGCAGCTTGCGCCGCCAGCGGCTGTAGACCATGGCGCTGGCCCCGGAATACGGCAGGCACAGCAGGTTCAGTGCAGTCACTGGGCGGCGGCTTCGGCCATTTTCTGGCGCAGGCTCAGCGGGCGCATGTCGGTCCAGACTTCATCGATATAGGCCAGGCATTCCTTCTTCAGGCCGCTCTTGCCTACGGCACGCCAGCCGTTGGGGATGGCTTTGTAGTCGGGCCAGATCGAGTATTGCTCTTCGTGGTTGACCACTACCTGGAACTGGATATCGTCGCGGTCGAAAACGGAAGTCATTGCCTGTCTCCTTGAGTGATGAATGCCGCTGCGCGCCTGGCGCAGGGGGGCTTTCAAGTAGACGTAGCATGCGGCGAAAAAATTAGTGGGGCTGATGCGGTCCTTGTAGGAGCGGCCTTGTGTCGCGATCGGGCGCGCAGCGGCCGTAATCCAGGCGACCCAGACCTGCCAGGAAGACCGGGGTTGCAGGCTTTGCGGCCGCTGCGCGCCCGATCGCGACACAAGGCCGCTCCTACAAAGACCGCGCCGGGCAGGTCTTCAGGTGTCACGCAACAGGTCGTGGGTATCGAGCAAGCGGAAGGCCACCTGCGGGTTGCGCTCCAGCCCACGGCGGATCGCCGCCGGGATCGACTGCCGGGTCTTGCGGCACAGCCCGGGCTGGTCGTCCAGTTCGATGACGATGCCACGCATGGTCCGCACTTCGTTGAAACCAGGGGCGATATGCACGCGGATGCCCAGGTTTTCGTACATCCGTTGCTGCAGGCGTTGCAGGTCTTCCAGGTCCTTGAGGTTTTCCAGGCGGTCGAGCAGGCGCTTTTCTTCCTGGCGGGTCAGCAGGAGGATGCGCTGGGCTGTCTGCGGGTGGTCGGCCAGGTGTTCGCGGCCACAAATGCAGGCGCCAGGTGGGCACGGTTGGCGCAGGGATGGAGAACTGGTCATGGGGCAAGCATAGCCAGTTTTTGTGCCGCCTGTGCGGGCCCTATCGCCGGCAAGCCGGCTCCCACAGGAGCCGCGATGGCGTTAAAAAACTTTCCTGTCAGGATAAAAAATTTCACAAACCTCTAGACCGCTACCCCTGACTTCGCCTATAAATCGCCAAAAGGAAATTTATATTCCTGTCAAGAAACATAACTTCGCCTCCCGCGAAGCCTCTTTTGCCCTTGTGCCCGACCTGCCCCACTCCATCACGAGGCCTATCCGACATGCATCCCGCTCCCGATCACTTCATCCTGCGCGTCAGCTGCCCGGCCGTGTCCGGCATCGTCGCCGCGGTGACCACCTACCTGGCCGAGCACGGTTGCTACATCAGCGAGATGGCGCAGTTCGACGACGAGGACAACGGGCGCTTCTTCATGCGCGCGGTGTTCCGCTACAACACCGGTGTCACGGGTGACACACCGCAGCTGGAAGCCGGCTTTGCCGATGTCGCCCAGCGCTTCGACATGCAGTGGAGCCTGCACAGCAGTGCCCGGCCGATGCGCGTGCTGCTGATGGTGAGCAAGTTCGACCACTGTCTATCCGACCTGCTTTACCGCCATGCCAAGGGCGAGCTGGACATGCAGATCACCGCCGTGGTCTCCAACCACCTGGACCTGCGCCCGATGGCCGAGCGCCAGGGCATCCGTTTCGTCTACCTGCCGGTCAGCAAGGACACCAAGGCCGAACAGGAAGCCGCGCTGCTGCGCATCGTCGAGGACACCGGCACCGAACTGGTGGTGCTGGCGCGCTACATGCAGATCCTCTCCGACGACCTGTGCCGCCAGCTGTCGGGCCGGGCGATCAACATCCACCATTCGTTCCTGCCCGGTTTCAAAGGCGCCAAGCCCTACCACCAGGCCTACCAGCGCGGGGTGAAGCTGATCGGCGCCACCGCCCACTACGTCACCAGCGACCTCGACGAAGGCCCGATCATCGAGCAGGAAGTGCAGCGCGTGGACCATGCCTACGCACCGGATGACCTGGTGGCCATCGGCCGCGACACCGAGACCATCGCCCTGTCCCGCGCCGTGAAATACCACCTTGAGCACCGGGTGTTCCTGAACCACGCCCGCACGGTGATCTTCAAATGAACGCCATTCCCGGTATCAAGCTGATCGACGGCAAGGCCACCGCGGCGCGGGTGCTGGCCGAGGTACGCGAGCAGGTGCAGGAACTGCGCCAGGGTGGCGTGCAGCCGGGCCTGGCGGTGGTGCTGGTGGGCACCGACGCTGCCAGCCAGGTGTACGTACGCAACAAGGTGCTGCGTGCCGAAGAGGTGGGCATCCGCTCGCTGGAGCATCGCCTGCCCGCCGACACCAGCCAGGCCGAGCTGCTGGCCCTGATCGAGCGCCTCAACCGCGCCCCCGAGGTCAACGGCATCCTAGTGCAATTGCCGTTGCCGGCCCATATCGACGAACACCGCATTCTCCAGGCGATCAGCCCACTGAAGGATGTGGACGGTTTCCACAGCGAGAACGTCGGCGGCCTGGCCCAGGGCCGCGATGTGCTCACCCCGTGCACGCCCAGCGGCTGCATGCGCCTGCTGCGCGATGCCTGTGGCGAACTGCGTGGCAAGCATGCGGTGGTGGTCGGCCGCTCGAACATCGTCGGCAAGCCCATGGCCGCCCTGCTGCTGCAGGCCGACTGCACGGTGACCGTGGTGCACTCGCGCAGCCGCGACCTGCCGGCGTTGTGCCGCCAGGCCGACATCCTGGTGGCCGCAGTGGGCAAGCCGCGGCTGATCGGTGCCGACTGGCTCAAGCCCGGCGCGGTGGTGATCGATGTCGGTATCAACCGCATCGTCGAAGGCGGCCACAGCCGCCTGGTCGGCGATGTCGACTTCGCCGCCGCACTGCCCCAGGTGGCCGGCATCACCCCGGTGCCCGGCGGCGTCGGCCCGATGACCATCGCCTACCTGATGAAAAACACCCTGCTCGCCCTCGACCTGCAACAACAGGCCGTCCACCAGGAGCGCACCCCATGCCTTTCGCCCTGCTGAAATACGGCCTGAGCGCCGACTACCCGGTGGAGGTCGACCTGCCACCACCGTGCGAACTCAAGCCACGCTATGACGTGGTGATCATCGGCGGCGGCGGCCACGGCGTGGCCATCGCCTACTACCTGGCCAAGTACCACGGCATCACCAATGTCGCCGTGCTGGAAAAGGCCTACCTGGGCGGCGGCAACACCGCGCGCAACACCGCGGTGATCCGCTCCAACTACCTCACCAGTGAGGGTGTGCGCTTTTACGCAGAATCGGTGCGCATGTTCCAGAACCTGTCGAACGAGTTCGACTTCAACATCATGTATTCCGAGCGCGGCCAGCTCACACTTGCGCATACCGACGCCACCGTGCGCGCCTTCCGCCAGCGCGCCGAGGTCAACAGGCACTTCGGTGGCCGCACGGAAATGATCGACCGCCAGCAGATCCGCGAACTGGTGCCAAGCCTGAACCTGGACCCGGGCCACCTGCCAGTGCTGGCCGGCCTGTGGCACATCGACGGCGCCACCGCGCGCCACGACGCAGTGGCCTGGGGCTACGCCAAGCAGGCGGCCAAGCGCGGCGTCGAGATCCACCAGCTGACCGAAGTGCAGGACCTGCTGATCCGCAATGGCCGCATCGAGGCGGTGAAGACCAACCGTGGCACCGTGCAGTGCGGTTGCGTGGTACAGGCCGTGGCCGGGGCCAGTTCGCTGCTGATGGCCAAGGCCGGCATCCGTGCGCCGATCCACACCTACCCGCTGCAGGCCATGGTCACCCAGCCGTTCAAGCCGTTCCTCGATCCGCTGGTCAGCTCGTCGGCGCTGCACTGCTACGTGCAGCAGACCAGCCGTGGCGAGATCGTCTTTGGCGGCGGCTCCGACCCCTACCCGCTGTACAACACCCGCTCCACCCTCGACCTCAAGGAAAGCCTGCTGGCCCACGCCATCGAGATGTTCCCGTTCATGGCCAACGCCAAGCTGATGCGCCAATGGGCCGGGATCACCGACATGACACCGGACTACAGCCCGATCATGGGCCTGTCGCCGGTGCACAACTATTACCTGGACGCCGGCTGGGGCACCTGGGGTTTCAAGGCCACGCCGATCTGCGGCAAGACCATGGCCGAGCTGGTCGCCAGTGGCGGCAAGGTGCCGGAACTGATCGCACCCTTTGCCCTGGAGCGCTTCAGCCGCTTCCAGCAAGTCAACGAAATGGGCGCCACCGCGGCCAGCCACTAAGGAGCGACGACGATGAAGATCCTGACCTGCCCCTTGAACGGCCCGCGCAATATCAGCGAGTTCACCTACGGCGGCGAATTCAGGCACATGCCCGACCCGGCCAGCTGCAGCGACGCCGAATGGGCCGACTATGTGTTCAACAGCGACAACCTGGCCGGGGTGGTGACCGAGTGGTGGCTGCACAACGCCTCCAGCTACTGGTTCCTGGCCGAACGCCACACGGTGAGCGACCAGGTGCTGCGCACCTTCGACCCGAAAGAACTGTTCGACCGCCGCGTCGACTTCTCCCCCGCCGCCACCCCGGAGATTGCCGGATGAACAGCCACACTCGCCTCCCCGCACCCATGGGCCTGCTGATCGACCGCGAGCGGCCCCTGCACTTCCAGTTCGACGGCCAGGCCTGCCAGGGCTTTGCCGGTGACAGCATCGCCAGCGCCCTGCTCGGCAGCGGCCGCTGGCTGCTGTCGCGCTCGTTCAAGTACCACCGCCCGCGCGGCCCGCTGAGCATGGCCGGGCAGGATGCCAACACCCTGGTGCAGCTGTCGGACGAGCCCAATGTGCTGGCCGACCTGGAAGCCGCCCGCGATGGCCAGGTGGTCGAAGGGCAGAACTTCAACGGTAGCCTGGCGCACGACCGCGATGCCTACCTGGGCAAGTTTTCGCGCTTCATGCCGGTCGGCTTCTATTACCGCTCGTTCTACAAGCCCAAGGGCATGTGGAAAGTGTGGGAGCCGCTGATCCGCAAGAAGGCCGGCCTGGGCGTGCTCGACCTCGGTTTCAGGCCGCAGTATTACGACAAGGCCTATCTGTTCGTCGATCTGGCCGTCATCGGCGCTGGCCCGGCGGGCCTGCGTGCGGCACTGGACGCGGCCAATGCCGGGGCCAAGGTGTTGCTGATCGAACAACAGCCGGTGCTTGGCGGCTCGCTCACCTACGCCCGCTTCGACATTGCCGGCACCCGCGCAACCGGCCTGCGCCAGGAACTGCTGGCGGCCGTCGAAGGCCACCCGAACATCCAGGTGCTGCTGGAAGCCACCTGCAACGGCTGGTTCACCGACAACTACCTGCCGGTGATCCAGCACAAACGCCTGTACAAGGTGCGCGCCAGCCGCTGCCTGGTGGCGGCCGGTGCGTTCGACCAGCCGGTGGTGTTCCGCAATAACGACCTGCCGGGGGTCATGCTGACCAGCGCCGCGCAGCGGCTGATGAAGCTGTACGCGGTCAAGCCGGGCCAGCGTGCGGTAATTCTCACCGGCCACGATGACGGCTACCTCGCCGCCCTCGACCTGCAGGAGCAAGGCGTGGCCGTGGCCGCGGTGGTCGACATGCGCGCCGCGCCAGCCGATGCCGCAGTGGCCGCCGAACTGAAGCGCCGCGATATACCCGTGCACCTGGGCAGCACCGTGTACGAAGCCCTGCACGAAGCGGGCATGCGCCACGTGAGTGGCGTGGATATTCGCCCGATCACCGGCCAGGGCAAGGTCGGCCCGCATGGCCTGCGCCTGGCCTGCGACCTGCTGTGCATGTCGGCAGGCTACATGCCGGTGTACCAGTTGCTGTGCCAGGCTGGCGGCAAGCTGGCCTACGATGTGAACCGCGATGAATTCGCCATCAGCAACCTGCCGGCCGGGCTGGATATCGCCGGCTCGGTGAATGGCCGTCACGCACTGGGCAATGTGCTGGCCGACGCCACTCGCGGGGCTGCCGATGCGCTGGCAGCGCTGGGCCTGGAAGCGCCGGCGCAACCTGTGTTCAGTGCCGAAGCCAAGGTCAACTTCCCCTGGCCGATCTTCCCCCACCCCAAGGGCAAGGATTTCGTCGACTTCGACGAAGACCTGCAAGTGCGCGACATCGTCAACGCCACCCGCAGCGGCTACCGCGACGTGCAGCTGGTCAAGCGCTTTTCCACGGTCGGCATGGGCCCGTCCCAGGGCCGCCACTCGGCGCTGCCGACCGCCCGCCTGGTGGCCCACGCCACCGGGCGCAGCATCAGCGAAACCGGGGTGACCACCGCCCGGCCACCGTTCCAGGCGGAAAAACTGGCCCACGTCGCCGGCCGCGCCTTCGACCCGTACCGGCAAACACCAATGCACCGCCGCCACCTGGAAGCCGGGGCGAAGATGATGCCGGCCGGCCTCTGGCAGCGCCCGGCCTATTATGGCAAGCCCGAGGAACGCGAACGCTGCATGCAGGAGGAAGCCCACCATGTGCGCGAGAAGGTCGGCCTGATCGACGTTTCCACCCTCGGTGGCCTGGATGTGCGCGGCCCCGACGCCGCCGAACTGCTGGAGCGCCTTTACACCTTCGGCTTCGCCAAGCTGGCCATCGGCCGCACCCGCTACGCACTGATGACCAACGAGCACGGCGTGGTGATCGATGACGGCGTGTGCGCCCGGCTGGGCGAGCAGCACTTCTACGTCACCGCCACCACCAGCGGCGTCGACCGCATCTACCAGCAGATGCTGAAGTGGAACGCGCAATGGCGCCTGGATGTGGACGTCACCAACGTCACCGCCGCCCTGGCCGCGGTCAACCTGGCCGGGCCGCTGTCACGCCAGGTGCTTGCCAAGGTATGTGACGATGTGGACCTGTCGGCCGAGGCCTTCCCTTACCTCGGCGTACGCCAGGGCACCGTGGCCGGTATTGCCGCACGCATCCTGCGGGTGGGCTTTGTGGGTGAACTGGGCTACGAAGTGCACGTGCCGGCGCGCCACGCCGAGCGCCTGTGGGATGCCTTGATGCAGGCCGGCGCGGGGTTGGGCATTCGCCCGTTCGGCGTCGAGACCCAGCGGCTGCTGCGCCTGGAAAAAGGCCACGTGATCATCAGCCAGGACACCGACGGCATGACCCACCCGGCGGAGATCGACATGCAATGGGCGATCGGCCGCAAGAAGCCATTCTTCGTCGGCAAGCGCTCGATCGAGATCCTCGAAGCGCAGCCGCTCAAGCGCAAACTGGTCGGCTTCACCCTGCCCAAGGGCAGCCCACAGCCGCTGGAGGGGCATCTGGTGCTGGACGGGGCGGATATCAGCGGCAACGTCACATCCTGCGAATACTCGCAAACCCTGGGGCAGATCATCGGCCTGGCTTACGCCGGTGCCCATCAGGCCACGCCTGGCATGCACATCCCGATCCGCGTGGAGGGCGGCGTGATGGTCAATGCCAAGGTGGTGCCCCTGCCGTTCCACGATCCCGACAACCTGCGCCAGGAGCTCTGAGCCATGACCAGTTTGCAAGCCGAAGCTTTTATTCCACGCAGCCCGCGGGCCGAGCTGTTGCACAACTGCGCGTTGACTGACCTGACCGATCTGGCACGGGTCGGGTTTCGAGGGGGCGACAGTGCCGCTTGCCTGCAGGCGCGTGGCTACCGCTTGCCATCGCTACCCAACCAGGCCGTGCGCCAGCAAGACGGTGGCTGGGTAGCGCGCTTGTCGCAGACCGAGTACCTGCTGTTGGGCAGCCTGGCGGACGGCGGTGCACGGGTGGCTGCCGAAGAGGCCGGGTGGGTGCAGGATGCCCGGCGCAACTACCTGCTGCCGCGCCAGGATAGCCATGCCTGGCTGCAGCTGTCGGGGGAGTATTGCAGCGCGGTGATGGCCAAGTTGTGCGGGGTGGACTTGCGCGCCCAGGCGTTTCCCGTTGGGGCGGTGGCGCAAACCTCGGCGGCGCGGATCAACGTGATCGTGCTGAATGTGGGGAGCGATGAGAGGCCGGCGTTGCAGTTGCTGTTTGATCGGGCGTCGCTGGCGTATTTCCGTGAAGCGGTACTGGATGCCATGGATGAGTTCGATGGTGGGTGGGTCGGGGTGGATGAACTGATGCATTGACCTGCGCCGGCCTGCCCTGTTCCTCATTAACGGCGCGATTCCTGTAGAAGCGGCCTTGTGTCGCGAAAGGGCCGCAAAGCGGCCCCGGCGTTTTTGCGGTGATGCACAGATCGTTGGGGGCGCTCCGCACCCCTTTCGCGACACAAGGCCGCTCCTACAAAGTAATCACGCAGATCTGCGATACCTCAGTGCTTCATGCCCAGCTCGGCATCATCCATCAGCGCCTTGGCCATTGCGCTCAGGTAATGGGCGGCCCAGATCATCATCGGTTTCTCATCCATCAGGCCGGTGATTGTCAGTTCGCGGACATAGCCCATCAATTCCGAGGACTGCTCGCGGGCATCGCGACAGGGGATGCCGGGCTCGATGCGGAACAGTGGATGGGTGCCGTTTTCGCCTTGGTAGAAGGTGGTCTTGCCGACGGTGAATTGGGTGTCTTCTGTGGTCATTGGTGAATCCCCCTGAAATATCTCGACTGCCTGAGCCGGCCCTTTCGCGGGTAAACCCGCTCCCACAGGTACTGTGCAAGTCTTGAAGTCTGTGGTGATCCTGTGGGAGACCTCGGCGGCGCGGATCAACGTGATCGTGCTGAATGTGGGGAGCGATGAGAGGCCGGCGTTGCAGTTGCTGTTTGATCGGGCGTCGCTGGCGTATTTCCGTGAAGCGGTGCTGGATGCCATGGATGAGTTCGATGGTGGGTGGGTCGGGGTGGATGAACTGATGCATTGACCTGCGCCTGCCTGCCCTGTTCCTCATGAACGGCGCGATTCCTGTAGGAGCGGCCTTGTGTCGCGAAAGGGCCGCAAAGCGGCCCCGGCGTTTTTGCGGTGATGCACAGATCGTTGGGGGCGCTTCGCCCCCCTTTCGCGACACAAGGCCGCTCCTGCAAAGTAATCACGCAGCCCTGCGATACCTCAGTGCTTCATGCCCAGCTCGGCATCATCCATCAGCGCCTTGGCCATTGCGCTCAGGTAATGGGCGGCCCAGATCATCATCGGTTTCTCATCCATCAGGCCGGTGATGGTCAGTTCGCGGACATAGCCCATCAATTCCGAGGACTGCTCGCGGGCATCGCGACAGGGGATGCCGGGCTCGATGCGGAACAGTGGATGGGTGCCGTTTTCGCCTTGGTAGAAGGTGGTCTTGCCGACGGTGAATTGGGTGTCTTCTGTGGTCATTGGTGAATCCCCCTGAAATATCTCGACTGCCTGAGCCGGCCCTTTCGCGGGTAAACCCGCTCCCACAGGTACTGTGCAACTCCTGAGTACGGTGAAGATCCTGTGGGAGCGGGCGTGCCCGCGAAGAGGCCAGAGCAGGCAACACATTACTTCTGCCCTAGTGCAAAGTGCTGCGCCCATTGGGCATCTGCACCTGGATCAAGGTGTCTTCGAAGGAATGGGGGGATGTGGGGTGGATCGGGGACAAATTTCAGCATGCTTTGGTATCCATTTGTTGGGCCACCACCGGCCTGCTGTCAAACAGGTAGGTGGCAGCTGTACATAGGTTGACAGACCGGCGGATACCAGAACCGGCGCACGCGAACGTGCCCCATGCACAGCCACCATGAAGGGCAAAGCCATGCGAAGTATCTCGTCGCGGCCTGTCAAAGCCGATCGCTGATGTGCAGCGACCCGCCGAGACTAGAGCGCTGCCAAAGCGGCCGCAACGGGAAACAGGCGGCGTGAGTATCTTTGGGAAATAGCCTACAAGGAAGGGGCTAAATCTGATTTTTCGTTCAAGCCGGGCAACGCATCTGCCCCAACCAGTACGCCACATCCACCTCGTCGATCTGCTCGGCACGCAGGAACCGCTCGGCATACTGGCGGTACACCCCGCTGCTGAGGAACAGCTCCAGCAACTGGCCGTCGATGTGCCCGCCACGGGCCATGCCCACCAGGATTTTCACCGACTCGGACAAGGTCTTCGGCGCCTTGTAGGGCCGGTCGGCCGCGGTAAGCGCCTCGAAGATGTCGGCAATGGCCATCACCCGCTCGGCAATGCCCAGGTCCTGCTTGCCCAGCCTGCGCGGGTAGCCGCTGCCGTCCATTTTCTCGTGGTGGTTGCCAGCGATGTCCGGAACCCGCTTGAGCTGGCGAGGGAACGGCAAGGAACTGAGCATGATGATGGTCTGCACGATGTGTTCGTTGATCTTGAAGCGTTCCTCGTCATTCAGCGTGCCGCGGCGGATCGCCAGGTTGTACAGCTCGCCGTAATTGCTGGCACAGGCCGGCAGGCGCATGTCGAAGCCCCAGCGGTTGCGCGGGTCGTCCTTGGCCACCGGCGGCTTGCGGGGGCCCCAGGGTACGCAATGCTCGGGGCGGTCGGCCAGCAGTGGCTCGTCAACCGGTAGCGCAGGTGGAGGCACGTCGGCAAAGCGCTCCAGCTCATCACGGGAGATGCCCAGGCGGTTGTCGAAATGGCGCTGCCAAAGGCGCTGGCCAATCTGCTGCAGGCGCTCGATGTCGGCGTCCTGCATGAACTCGCCGCCGATGTTGGCCTGGGCGACGAAGGCGAAGTCGTCCTGCAGCTGCGCCTGGCTGCGCACCAGGGTGGCTTGCAGCGCCTGCCGGTCGCCACCGCTGGCCAGGCCTTGCCAATAGGCCAGCTCGGCATCCCGCCAGAGTACCTCGAAACGCATGCGTACCTCGTGGATACGGTTGTACAAGGTTTCCAGCTTGGTCGCCTTGTCCACCACATACTCGGGGCTGGTGACCTTGCCACAGTCGTGCAGCCAGGCCGCGACGTGGAATTCGTAGCGTTCAGCCGCGGTCATGTTGAAACTGGCGTACGGGCCGGTTTCAGCCGCCACCGCCTGGTCCAGCAGCATCTGCGCCAGTTGTGGCACCCGCTCGCAATGGCCACCGGTATAGGGGCTCTTGGCATCGATGGCATCGGCCAGCAACTTGATCATGGCATCCAGCAGGCGTTGCTGGGCTTCGGCCAGCTGGCGCGTCTCGATCGCCACCGCCGCCACCCCGGACAGTTCCGCGACAAAGCTGCGCAACGGCTGGCCTGCCTGCTCGTGTACATGTCCATCGCCCAGTTGCAGGATCAATATGCCCAGCAGCGCCTGGCTGCGGTCATTCAGCACCAAGGCCAGGGTGCCCTCATGCAGGCCGAGGGCCTGGCTCACTGCCGTGGCCAGGTGCTGCTGGGCAGTTTCATCCACGGCCAGCTCGCCAGGGTACTGCTCGCCATGGCAGGCAGCGGCCAGGCGCAGCAAGGCGTGTTCGGCATCGAACAGGTAAACCACGCCGGCACTGCCCCCGGCGGCTTCCACCAGATGGGTCAACACACCGTCGAGCATGCGTTCCAGGTCGCGCTCGCTGCTGAGTGTGAGGGTAATCGCCTGGAAGCTGCGGATGGTGCCGGACATGCGGCTGAGCACGCGGCTCAGCTCACGCACCTCGGACACCCGCGAGCGCACCCCGACTTCGCGGCTGAAATCAAAACCCGCCACGCCTTGCAGCTGTTCGGCCAGCAGCCGCAACGGGCGGCCGATGCGCCGGCCGAGCACACCACCGAGCACCAGCAGCACGGTTATCAGGGCGGCGGTCCAGAGCAACTGTTCGAGCAGTACCTTGCGCGCACCGGCCAGCAACTCATGGCCTGGCACGGCAATCAGCACCTGCAGGTCCTGCCCGGCCAGGTTGGTCAGTTGCACGCGCATGCCATACCAGGTCTGGCCGTCCACCTGATAAGGCTGCGGCCGGGTGCCTTGCGGCAGGTCGGCGTAAAGGTGCTGCAGGCTGGGGATGCCCAGTTCGCCGATGCGCGACAAGCGCACGGCCTGCCCTTCGTGCACGATTACCCGCTGCAGGTCAGGGTAGGCCACCACGCTGCCCTGGTCGTCGACCACGACGATCTCGGTGCCGGGGGTCATGCGCAGGCCCTGGGTCTCGCTGGCCAGGTCGTCGACCGAAACGTCCATGCCGATCACCGCCCCGCCGTCGACACTGCGCTGGGCCATGGTCAGGCCGATCTCGCGGGTGGTGAAGAACACATAGGGATGGGTCAGCACGGTGGTGGGTTGGGCGCTGGCTTCGACAAACCACGGGCGCGTGCGCGGGTCGTAGCGGTATTCGGGCTTGGCCTGGGCCTGCAGCAGGTTCAGCGCGTGGTCGTAGAAGCGCCACTCACCCTGCACCGCCCCACCCTCACGGCTGACGCTCTGCACCAGGAAAACGGTGCCCGGCGGCGCGGCGAAACGCTGCAGCAACTGCGGGTCGCGCAAGCGGCGCACCAGCAGGAACTCACCACTGGGGTAACCCATGTAGGCAGCACTGAGCATGCGGTTGGCGTCCAGCGTCTCGACCAGTTGCGGCAAGCGTTCCAGGCGCTGAGCCGGGGTTTGCGCGGCCGGGTTGTGGGCGAGCAGGCGGATACTGCTGTGCACCGGGTCGATCAGGCGCCGGGCGCGCTCGTCGATGGTCTTGCCTATTTGCTGGGCAGAATCACCCGCTGCGGCCACCAAGGTCTGGCGAATGCCGTGATAGCCCTGCCAGGCCAGGGCGGCGCCGAGCAGCAACATGCCCAGCACGATGGCGAGTGCCACCAGCCACTGCAGTGAAATGCCACGTCCGGCGTTGCCAGCAGCACGACCATTCGACACGCAGCCCATCTCAGGTACTCCATGTATGGCGGTTTGACGGGGCAGCCAGGACGATCATGCAGGCCGAAGCCATTCGCAGGCAGCGAGACGGGGGCGTGGCGGCACATAGCCCAGCCCCATCTTGGCAGCAGTGTAGAGCGGACCCGAGCTTTCTGCCGGGTTGGCAAAGAAAATTAACGGAACGCCATGAATGATCCGGATACCGCGTCGCCTGCTTCGCGGGCTTGCCCGCTCCCACAGGGACCGCGCAGCACCTGAGCCAGTGCAGTACCTGTGGGAGCGGGGCAAGCCCGCGAAACAGGCGACGCGGTAAAGATCGGATGTATCAGGCGCGCAACTGGTACCAGGTGGTCTTGAGCTGGGAATACTTGTCGAACGAGTGCAGCGACAGGTCGCGGCCAAACCCGGACTGCCTGCCGCCGCCAAACGGCACCGTCACGTCCAGCGCATCGACCGTGTTCACCGACACGGTGCCGGCCTTCAACGCCCGCGCCACGCGGTGCACCTGGTTGAAGTCATCGCTCCACACCGACGCCGCCAGCCCATAGATGCTGTCGTTTGCCAGGCGCACGGCCTGCTCTTCGCTGTCGAAGGCACTGACCGCCAGCACCGGCCCGAATACCTCCTCCCGCGCCAGGCTCATACGGCCATCGACACCGGCAAAAATGGTCGGCTCGATGTAATTGTCCGAGCCGTCGATAGTCAGGCGCCGGCCACCACACACCATCCGCGCCCCGTCCTGCCCGGCACGGGCGATGGCGGTTTCGATCCGGCCGGTCTGCCCGGCATCGACAATCGCACCGGCACGGCTCGCCGGGTCCAGCGGGTTGCCAGGCAGCCACTGGCGGGCCTTGGCCTGCAGGCGCTCGATGAACTCGTCATGGATGGAACGTTGCACGTACAGCCGCGAGTTGGCCGAGCACACCTCACCCTGGTTGAAGAAGATACCGAATGCCGCCTTTTCCGCAGCCAGGTCCAGGTCCTGGCAGTTTTCGAACACCAGGTTGGGGCTCTTGCCGCCGCACTCCAACCATACCTGCTTGAGGTTGGACTGTGCCGAGTACTGCATGAAGTACTTGCCCACCTGGGTGGAGCCGGTAAACACCAGGCAATCCACATCCGGGTGCAGGCCCAGCGCCTGCCCGGCCTGCTCACCCAGGCCCGGCACCACGTTCAGCACGCCTTCCGGCACACCGGCCTGCAGCGCCAGCTGGGCCAGGCGCAAGGCCGAGAACGGTGATTGCTCGGCGGGCTTGAGCACCACGCTGTTGCCGGCAGCCAGCGCCGGGGCGAGCTTCCAGGCGGCCATGTCGAGCGGGAAATTCCACGGCACCACGGCGGCGACCACGCCGAGGGCTTCGCGGGTGATGGTGGCCAGCGCGTTGGGCGCGGTGGGTGCCACCTGGTCGTAAAGCTTGTCCAGCGCCTCGCCGTACCAGGCAAACACCTGCGCCGAGCCCGGCACGTCGATGTTGTAGGCGTCCATGACCGGCTTGCCCATGTTCAGCGAGTCGAGCAGGGCCAGTTCTTCGCGATGGGCCATGATCAGCTCGGCCAGGCGCAGCAGCACTTTCTTGCGCTCGCCCGGGGCCATGCGCGGCCATGGGCCTTGTTCGAAAGCCCTGCGGGCGCTGGCGACGGCCAGGTCGACCTCGGCCTGGCCGCAGGCGGTGACCTGGGCCAGCACCTTGTTGGTGGCGGGGTTGATGGCGGCGAAGGTGGCGCCGTCCTGTGCGTTGACGGGCTTGCCGTCGATCAGTGCATTGGCCGGGAGGTAGAGGTCCGAGGCACGTTGTTGCCAGAATTCGAGGGTGTACATTTGTACTCCTGGTAGCTGTTGGAGCAATTTTCCTAGGGGCTACGCGGTTCCTGTGGGAGCGGGCGTGCCCGCGAATCAGGCGACACGGTGGATGGCACCGGCTTCGCCGGTGTTCGCGGGCTTGCCCGCTCCCACAGGGATCAGCGGTCTAGAGCTTGCCGACCAGGCGCGCCGTGCGGTCCACGGCGATGCGGGTCTTCTCCACCAGCTCATCCAGCTCGCTGTGGTTGGCGATCAGCGCCGGCGCCATGATCATCCGGCCCAGGGTGGAGCGAATGATCACCCCTTCCTCGAAACCGAAGGTGCGGCACTGCCAGGCCAGGTCATTCTCGTTGGCGAAGCGCTTGCGCGTCGGCTTGTGCTCGGCGAACTGCAGCGCCGCCACCAACCCGGCGCCCTGCACCTGGCCGATCAACGGGTGGTCGGCAAACACCTCGCGCAGGATGCGCTGCAGGTACGGCCCGGTGTCGTCCTTCACCTGGCGCACGATGCCTTCGTCACGCAGCGCCTTCAGGTTGGCGATGGCCACCGCCGCCGCCACCGGGTGGCCGGAATAGGTCAGGCCGTGGGCGAACACCCCGCCCCGCTCCACCAGCGCCTCGGCAATGCGCTTGCTCAGCACCAGGCCGCCCATGGGCACGTAGCCGCTGGTCAGGCCCTTGGCGATCGACAGGGTGTCGGGCTCGAAGCCGAAGTACTCGTGGGCGAACCATTCGCCAGTGCGGCCAAAGCCGCCGATCACTTCATCGGCGCACAGCAGCACATCGTACTGGCGGCAGATGCGCTGGATCTCGGGCCAGTAGCTTTCCGGCGGGAAGATCATGCCGCCCGCGCCCTGGAACGGCTCGGCGATAAAGCCGGCGACGTTCTCGGCACCCAGTTCGAGGATTTTCTCCTCCAGTTGCAGGGCGCAGCGGCGGCCGAACTCGGCCGGGGTCAGCTCGCCGCCCTCGGCGTACCAGTACGGTTCGTCGATGTGCGCCACATCCGGGATCAACCCGCCCATTTCGTGCATGAACTTCATGCCACCCAGCGCCGTGGCGGCCAGGGTGGAGCCGTGGTAACCGTTCCAGCGGCCGATCATGATCTTCTTGTTCGGCTGGCCGACCACCTGCCAGTAGCGGCGCACGGTACGGATCAGCACCTCGTTGGCCTCGGAGCCGGAGTTGGTGTAGATCGCGTGGCTGTAGTGCCCCGGCAACAGGCTGAACAGCAGCTCGGACAGTTCGATCACCGCCGGGTGGGTGGTGTGGAAGAACATGTTGTAGTAGGCCAGCTGGTCCATCTGCGTGGCTGCGGCGGCGGTCAGGTCGCGGCGGCCGTAGCCGAGCTGGGTGCACCACAGGCCGGACATGCCATCCAGGTAGCGCTTGCCCTCGCTGTCCCACAGGTGCAGGCGTTCGCCACCGACGATCACTCGCGGCCCTTCGGCGTTCAGCGCCTTCTGGTCGAGGAAGGCATGGATGTGGTGCGCGGCATCGGCTGCCTGGTAGTCACGGGTCTGGCGTTGCGGGGCGAAAGGCGCATTCATTGTTGGTTTTCCTTTGCGGTGGGGTTGCAGGGTGGCTTGCGCTCAGCGCAGCTTGCCCATGTAGCTTTCCAGCGGGTCCTTGCCCAGCACGCCCTGGGCATTGGCCAGCGCGTCGATGAACAGGGAGAACAGCTCGGACTGGGTACCGATGTCGAGCTTGGCGTAGACGTTCTTGCGGTGTGACTTGATGGTGTCCTCCGACACCCCCAGGCGCTCGGCCAGCGACTTGGTCGAGTGGCCTCGCAGGATCAGCTGGGCGATACGGCACTCACGCTCGGTCAGCAGCGAGCTGCCGAAGTTGTTCAACGCCACGTGGATGCGCTGCTCGAGGATGTTCTCGAAGCGCCCGGTGCGGCTGTCCAGCCCGGCGAAGTGCTTGCCGAGCACCGCCAGTACCCAGGGCGTGATACGCCCGAACAGCGCACGGGTTTGCCCATCGAGCTTGTCGGTGAACGCCAGCGATACCGCCAGGCTCTGCCCGGGCGCGACCTGCAGGATGTAGTTGAGCTCATCCTCCAGGTGCGAGTGCCGGTAGAACGACTGGTAGTACTCGCTGACCTCGAAGTGGTCGGGCGCCACTTCAAACAGGCCGTAGCAACCGGACTCGACCTGCTCCACACAGGCCCCGTAGAACGGGTCGAGCAGATAGAAGCCGGACAGGTAGCGGCTGACATTGCCCTCGGGCTGCCAGGGCGCCTTGTCGTCCTGCTCGAACAGCGCGCAGGGCATGCCGTCGTGCGGGTACAGGTACACCGTGGTCGCCTGGATCGGCCGAATCACGCCAAGCGCAGCAAACAGGGTGGCGGCAAAGCCCGGTCGGCCGATCGCCTCGGTGACCTTGGCCAGGTGCTCGAACCACTGTTGCGAAAGCAATTGATCAGTCACTTTGGGCCTGCCGTCTCAAGTAAAGGCACCGCCGCCAGTGCGGTGCGTCGTTGGCCAGATACTCCCATGGCACTGCAAACACCGAAATCACCCTTTGGGGTGAGCAGGCAAAGCCCCCTGCTGGCTCACCCCAAAGGGTGATTCCGGGTACCAGCGGGGTGTGGGAGCATCAACCCGCCCCAGCGCTGCGAGCCACCCGCTCGACCTCCTTGCACAACACCCACCGGTATCGAGCTCGCTCGCATACCGCGGCGTCCTGCATCCCTTTCCAGGAGTTAGCAATGCATACAACAACAAGTACAGCCCATAGCCCTGCACATAGCCCGTCGCAACCCACCGCCAGCAACGGCCGTTTCCGCAAGTCCATGGGGCTGCCCGCCCTGGTGCTGTTCGGCCTGGCCTACATGGTCCCCCTGGCAGTGTTCACCACCTACGGGCTGGTCACCCAGATGACCAAGGGGCACCTGCCCACCGCCTACCTGCTGACCCTCGCCGCCATGCTGCTGACCGCCTACAGCTACGGCCGCATGGTCCAGGCCCACCCCTACTCCGGCTCGGTCTACACCTACACCCGCAAGGCCTTCGGCAGCCACATCGGCTTCATCGCCGGCTGGACCCTGCTGCTCGACTACATCTTCCTGCCGCTGCTCAGCTACCTGCTGATCGGCATCTACATGTCGGAGTACTTCCCGGCCATCCACGCCTGGGTGTGGGTGGCGGGCTCCATTGCCCTGGTCACCTTCCTCAACCTGATCGGCATCGAGTCGATCACCCGGGTGAACTGGATCCTGGTGGTGGTGCAACTGGTGTTCATCGTCGTGTTCGTCGCCCTGTCCATCCACAACCTCAGCGGGCAGGCGCAGCCAGTGTCGCTGCTGGCGCCGTTCCACCACGAAGGCTTCAGCGTGCCGTTGATCATGACCGGCGCCGCCGTGCTGTGCCTGTCGTTCCTGGGCTTCGATGCGGTCTCGACCATGGCCGAGGAAACCAGCAACCCCACCTACCGCATTCCCGTGGCGATCCTCGCCGTGTCGCTGATCGGCGGCATGTTGTTCCTGGTGGTGTCGTACTGCGCACAGATGGTGTTCCCTGACTGGGGCAGCTTCGCCGACCCGGACTCGGCGTCGGTGGACGTGATGCGCCGGGTCGGCGGCGAACTGCTGGTGACCGCCTTCACCGCCACTTACGTGGCCGGCTGCTTCGCCTCGGCAATGGTGTCCCAGGCCAGCGTGTCGCGGGTGCTGTTCGCCATGGGCCGCGACGGTGCGTTGCCGCGTGCGTTCGGCCAGCTGGTGACGAAAAAGCGCGTACCGGCCACGGCCATCCTGCTGGTCAGCCTGCTGTCGCTGATTGCCTTGGTGATCAGCCTCGACACGGTGGCCAACATGATCAGCTTTGGCGCGCTGTTCGCCTTCTCGGCGGTGAACCTGGCCGTGGTCAAGCACTACCTGATCGACCACAAGCTGCGTGGTGGCCGCAACTACCTGCTGTATGGCGCCATTCCCGGCCTGGGCTTCCTCAGCACGCTGTGGCTGTGGAGCAGCCTGACCAGCCTGTCGTTCACCATCGGTTTGTGCTGGATGGGCATGGGCCTGGTGGTGCTGCTGGGGCTTACCCGGGCGTTCCGGGTGAAGCTGCCGGAGTTGCAGATGGCCGAGTGACCCACGCGCTTTCGAGCATTTGCGCGGTCCCTGTGGGAGCGGGTTTACCCGCGAAGCAGGCGACTCGGTGGATGGCACCGGCTTCGCCGGTGTTCGCGGGTGAACCCGCTCCCACAGTGGGCCGTGCATACGATGGAAACTTTTGGAGAAGGCCGTTGTGATAACGATCTGTTATCACCTGATCCGCATTAATCATTATTCAGCACGCATTTCGCCCCCTACAGTCCCAGCCCAACGACTGTCATTGCCAACGGGAAACGAAATGTCCATCGAACATCGCCTGAACCACATCGCCGGCCAGCTCAGCGGCAACGGTGACGTGCTGCTGAACAGCGTCGACGCCCACACCGGCGAGCCACTGCCATACGCCTTCCACCAGGCGACCAGCGACGAAGTCGAAGCCGCGGTGCAGGCCGCCGAGGCTGCCTACCCGGCCTACCGCAGCACCAGCCCGGCGCAGCGCGCCGCCTTCCTCGACGCCATCGCCAACGAACTGGACGCACTGGGCGATGACTTCGTCCAGCATGTGATGCGCGAAACCGCGCTGCCCGAGGCACGCATCCGCGGTGAGCGCGCCCGCACCAGCAACCAGCTGCGCCTGTTCGCCGATGTGGTGCGCCGTGGCGATTTCCTCGGTGCGCGCATCGACCGTGCGCTGCCCGAGCGCACCCCGCTGCCACGCCCGGACCTGCGCCAGTACCGCATCGGCGTCGGCCCGGTGGCTGTATTCGGTGCCAGCAACTTCCCGCTGGCCTTCTCCACTGCCGGCGGTGATACCGCCTCGGCGCTGGCGGCCGGCTGCCCGGTGGTGTTCAAGGCCCACAGCGGGCACATGCTGACCGCTGCCCACGTGGCCGCGGCCATTGACCGCGCGGTGGCCGGCTGCGGCATGCCTGCAGGCGTGTTCAACATGATCTATGGCGCCGGCGTGGGTGAAGCACTGGTCAAGCACCCGGCCATCCAGGCGGTCGGCTTCACCGGTTCGCTGCGTGGCGGCCGCGCCCTGGGCGACATGGCGGCTGCGCGCCCGCAGCCGATCCCGGTGTTCGCCGAAATGAGCAGCATCAACCCGGTAATTGTCCTGCCCCAGGCCCTGCAGGCCCGTGGCGAGCAGGTAGCCAGCGAACTGGCCGCCTCGGTAGTGCTGGGTTGCGGGCAGTTCTGCACCAACCCGGGCCTGGTGGTGGGCATCAAGTCGCCGCAGTTCGAACGCTTCGTGCACACGCTGGTGGCGCGCATGGCCGACCAGGCGCCGCAGACCATGCTCAACGTTGGCACCCTGCGCAGCTACCAGAACGGTGTGCAGCATCTGCTGGCGCACCCTGGCATCCAGCACCTGGCCGGGCAACCACAAACCGGCACCCAGGCCCAGCCACAGCTGTTCAAGGCGGATGTGAGCCTGCTGCTGGACAGCGACCCGCTGCTGCAGGAAGAAGTGTTCGGCCCGACCACCGTGGTGGTGGAAGTGGCCGATGCCCAGCAACTGGCCGAAGCGCTGCGCCACCTGCAAGGCCAGCTGACTGCCACATTGATTGCCGAACCGGACGACCTGCGTGCCTTTGCCACGCTGGTGCCGCTGCTGGAGCGCAAGGCCGGGCGCCTGCTGCTGAACGGCTACCCGACCGGCGTAGAGGTATCGGACGCGATGGTGCATGGCGGGCCATACCCGGCTACCTCCGATGCCCGAGGCACTTCGGTCGGTACCTTGGCCATCGACCGCTTCCTGCGCCCGGTGTGCTTCCAGAACTACCCGGATGCGCTGCTGCCGGATGCGCTGAAAAGTGCCAACCCGCTGGGGATTGCACGGTTGGTGGATGGGGTCGCCAGCCGTGGCGCGGTTTGATCTGACATTGAGGTAGCCTGTACTGGCCTCTTCGCGGGTAAACCCGCTCCCACAAGTACTACACAGCTCATGAATTCTGTGCAGTACCTGTGGGAGCGGGTTTACCCGCGAAGAGGCCGGCACAGGATTACCAGCCCTGTATACAATCCGCAAAAACCTTGCTTACAATGCCATGCGCCTATGACATCGGTAATCGCCGATGCGTATTGCGACAGGCTTAAGCCATGTCATCTACAAATGCTCCAAGAACGCTACTTGTCAAAAACGCCGAACTTCTGGTCACCATGGACGGCGAACGCCGCGAGATCAGGAACGGCGGAATGTTCATCGAAGGCAACCTGATCCGCCAGGTCGGCCCCAGCGATACCCTGCCACAGCACGCCGACGTGGTGCTGGACATGGCCGGCAGGGTGGTCATCCCTGGCCTGGTCAACACCCACCACCACATGTACCAGAGCCTCACCCGCGTGGTGCCGGCGGCCCAGGACGGCGAGCTGTTCAACTGGTTGACCAACCTCTACCCGATCTGGGCACGCCTGACCCCCGAGATGATCGCGGTGTCGACCCAGACCGCCATGGCCGAACTGATCCTGTCCGGCTGCACCACCTCCAGCGACCACCTGTACATCTACCCCAACGGCTGCAAGCTCGACGACAGCATCCATGCCGCCGACGAGATCGGCATGCGCTTCCACGCCGCGCGCGGCAGCATGAGCGTGGGCCGCAGCCAGGGCGGTCTGCCGCCTGATTCGGTGGTGGAGAAGGAAGCCGACATCCTCAAGGAATCCCAGCGCCTGATCGAGGACTATCACGACGCCAGCCACGGCTCGATGCGCCGCATCGTGGTGGCGCCCTGCTCGCCGTTCTCGGTCAGCCGCGACCTGATGCGCGAAGCAGCCGTGCTGGCGCGCCAGTACGGGGTGTCGTTGCACACCCACCTGGCCGAGAACGTCAACGACATCGCCTACAGCCGCGAGAAGTTCGGCATGACCCCCGCCGAATATGCCGAAGACCTCGGCTGGGTCGGCCACGACGTGTGGCACGCCCACTGCGTGCAACTCGACCAGCATGGCATCGAGCTGTTCGCCCGCACCGGCACGGGTGTCGCCCACTGCCCATGCTCGAACATGCGCCTGGCCTCGGGCATCGCCCCGGTGCGCAAGATGCGCGACCACGGGGTGCCCGTGGGCCTTGGGGTCGACGGTTCGGCATCCAACGACGGCGCCAGCATGATCGGTGAAGTGCGCCAGGCCCTGCTGCTGCAACGGGTGGGCTTCGGCCCCGACGCGATGACTGCACGCGAGGCACTGGAGATTGCTACGCTCGGCGGTGCCAAGGTGCTCAACCGCAACGACATCGGCGCCCTGGCCCCAGGCATGGTGGCCGACTTCGTCGCCTTCGACCTCGGCCACGTGGCCTATGCCGGCGGCCACCACGACCCGTTGGCGGCGCTGGTGTTCTGCACCCCGACCCAGGTGCACACCAGTGTCATCAATGGCCGTGTGGTGGTGAAGGATGGCCAGTTGGCCACGGTCGACCTGCCACGGGTGCTGGAGCGCCACAACCAGTTGGCACGCCAGCTGGTCAGCGGCGAATAAGCAGCCATTCGGGGCCGCCTTGGCGGCCCATCGCCGGCAACGCTGCCGTGTCTTGCTAAATCAGAGGACCATGAGCATCTCATGCCAGGCCATGCCGCCGTGGTCCGATGGTGACGGTTTCACGTACTGATACCCCAGCTTCTGGTACAACGCCACATGCTGCTCCTTGCACATCAGGTGAATGGTCAGCTTGCCCGCAGCTTTCATGCGTGCGATGAATTCATCCATCAACCGCTTGGCGTAGCCTTTGCCCTGGTGTGCCGGGTCCACCACCACCGACATGATCACCACGTTTGGCGCCGCCGGGTCATGCCCGACCAGTTCCTTGAATGCCTCGTCGGACATCACCACTTCGTGGGCACAGCCGCTGTTGATGAAACCAACGATCTCGCCCGCGTTTTCCAGCACCAGGAAGCCCTGCGGATACTGCGCGATGCGGGTGCGGATCTTCTCCAGCGTGGCCGCCTCATCGCCTTCATAGGCACCGATTTCGATGGCGTAGCAGCGCTCGGCGTCGGCGGCTGTGGGGGTGCGAAACTGAGGGGCGCTCATGGCGGGATTCCTTGGTAATGGCTAAAAACAGCCGCCATGGTAAATGAGCGCCGCAGCCACAGGTACAGCTTGTACCCGAAACCTGCGCAGTAACCGAACACATCCACCGCGTCGCCTGCTTCGCGGGCATGCCCGCTCCCACAGGTACGGCGCAGGCTTCGGGATCACACTGTACCTGTGGGAGCGGCCGTGGCCGCGAACACCGGCGCAGCCGGTGCCATCCACCGCGTCGCCTGCTTCGCGGGC
>NZ_JBIGLU010000094.1:0-866 GCF_043658375.1 Pseudomonas sp. PsB
CTTTCCAGCAGCCGATCACGCATCAGGTTCAACAGCGGCTGGAAGTATTTACTGCACTGGATCACCCAACGCGCCAGGGTTTGTCGTGGAACCTCGATGCCGTGGCGGGACAGCACACTTTCAAACCTGTGTAGCGGCAAGCCATCGACGTACTTGGTCGTCAGCAGCATGGCCAGCACGCTTGGGCTGGCCATGCTTTTTTCGATTAACTGGGCGGGCTTGTCAGCAGTGACAGGAGCAGTCTCGCAACCACGGCAGCCATAGATCTTGCGCACGTGTTTGAGTACGCGGATCTGCATCGGCACGATATCGAGCTGCTCGCTGGTTTCTTCGCCGATGACATGCTTACGGCAACCGCAGGCGCAGGTCAGTTCGTGTTCGGGCAACTCATGGATAACTTCGATACGTGGCAGATTAGCCGCCAGTGGCTTGCGCTTGCCACGGCGCTTGACCGGGAAAACGACTTCTTCATCGGCATCATCGACTACAGCCAGCAGAGGGTCATTTTCCGCTTCATCGAACATGGCCAGTTGCGGCGTTTTGGGATCGACGGTTTGCTCGGACTTGCGGCCAAAGAAACGGTCACGCCATAACTTGATTTGCTCTTTCAGATCGTCAATTTGGACGATGTGGGCCTGATTGACTTCCTGCTCGCGCAAACGGGCAGCATAGCTCTCGAGCAATAATTGCTTGAGCAGGGCAGGATCGTCTGGAAGATTGTCGGGCACGGAAATCATGCCGCGGATTATACCGGGTCAGGCGACGTAGCGCGGAGTCAAAACCTGATGGGGACGGTTGCGCCAAAGGTCGAAACCGTCGAGCAGCCAATTGAGTTCTTGGACGGTCAGGACAATCGCTTCGTCGCT
>NZ_JBIGLU010000080.1:0-2278 GCF_043658375.1 Pseudomonas sp. PsB
GCTCCAGAAGGAAATCGGGAGCACAGCATCGGGCATCAGGTAAGCGCTTTGAATGTGGGGTTCATGGAGCACTTACGCAATAGTAACAAATCACCATCAATTAAAACAGTACTTAAATCCATAAAATTCTTTCTGGCTGCGGCAATTCTTTGGCGCTTATTACTTACTATGATCGTCTATCTTACGCATACGCCGACAGCGAAATATCTATCATCCCAATATGATGCGTTTTGTCCTTTTACGCCGCTGTAAGATTTCAAGCTGTAACCTGCCGGGCACACGGGTACGCAAGTTCTATAGTTATTCATTACACAGTTTGCAACTACAAAATCCTGCGCCTGTCCGATTCCCTTCCAAATACCGGATTGGCAAGAAAGTATTGCACCGGTGCTTGTCCTTGCTATGGCCCCAGTCTTTGGACAGAAAGTGTTTTCCTGTACGACCTTTTGCAAAGAAATCCCGTCTTGGAAGGTTCCTTCACCACTGAACTGCGACTCACCATTCACCCTCAACTGGCTAACCTCTGCCAATCCACTAATGGCGGCATTGACCGCTTCAACTCGGCCAGCCTGTAACAATCCAGTGATTGCAGCATTGACCGCCTCAATTCGGCCAGCCTGGGCCAATCCACTGATGGCAGCACTGACCGCTTCAACTCGGCCTGCTTGTGCCAACCCACTGATAGTGGCATTGACTGCTTCAATTCGGCCGACCTCCTTAATGTCGTAGTTGCCTAGCAGCAGGTTGGTTTTCATCCTATTTAGCTCGACGTTTTGCTCTGCTACGCGCGATAACTTCGCATCGTTAGCTGTCTCAGAACCGGGTATCCCAATGGTGCTTCGGATTCTGTTTTGAGATGCGTTAACGATCGAAGTCCCCGGCAGGTTATTTGCCAGCACTCCATCCCAGTCTTCAACGATGGACTGGTCGACACTGAACGTCCAAGCCGTGCAGGACGTGGAGACAGCGTTGTTGTATTTGTTCACCTCCAGGCCTGGGGGCAGCATTGCCGGTGATTGGCTCACCATTTCAGAAATGGCATTGATACAGGAGGCGCCACCAGGCCATGCGCCCTTGGACAGCCTGTAGGCTCTGGCTGCGTCCAGGATGGCTTGAGTATTTTCAGTTGTTACTCGCGAACGGTTCCGGTTGATCTCTTCCATGTATCTAGGCACAGCAGCGACAGCGAGCATGGCCATAATCGCAAGTACAATCGTTAGTTCTAGAAGCGAGAAGCCCGCTTGCCGACCCATTGAGCCACGCATTTCATCCCCTCCGCAAAAATTCAGTTGTCCTGAAGCTTACCTCTGTAAACCCTTACATTCGTGCGAAAACAGGGAGCTGAAATTCCGGAAGCGGCGGACTCCGAGCAGGGCGAATGATGGTATTTCGACACACGACGAAGATCCGACTCCCCGAGGCTCGCCAGCCTCAGCACGTTTAGGTTGTCTTCGATGTCAGCCAGCTTGATCTTACGCGCCAGCGGGTGTAGACAAATCCGTTCGATGAAGTCCGCGTAGTTCTCTCCACGTCGACGGCTCAAGATGACGACGGCCTCGACTACGATCTCCGGAAAGCCTTCGTTGAGTAGATCCTCCGCGGTGGTGTCACTGTCCTCGGTCACATCGTGGAGAAGAGATACCGCTTGCTCGAATGGGTCAGTGAATCTGGCCATCAGACGCAGTGGATGCAAGATATAAGACATGCCGGCCTAATCGACCTTCCCCATATATGCGCTCAGCGCACGCTGTAGCGCCATTTCAATCAAAACCATCTCGATCCTCTTCCTTCCTAGGGCCAGCCTGAGGGGCTGGGA
The DNA here is from genome assembly GCF_043658375.1 of Pseudomonas sp. PsB. Taxonomy (NCBI): domain Bacteria; kingdom Pseudomonadati; phylum Pseudomonadota; class Gammaproteobacteria; order Pseudomonadales; family Pseudomonadaceae; genus Pseudomonas; species Pseudomonas sp. PsB. The sequence continues at coordinate 1,817 of NZ_JBIGLU010000080.1, forward strand.
CAACACCCGCTAGACGGCTGTAGACAGTGATTCTACTGGCTAACACCTGCTTCATTCATGCGCGCCAGCGCCTGCTGGATCACGGGCTCGAATCCCCAGGACTTGGTGTAATCCACGACCATCCTGGAAGGCGATTCGCCCCAATCCAGGTGAATCAGCGCAGTGTTGCTGCCGTTCTTCAACAGCCGAATCACCGGTGGGTCGCAGCAAATAATCTTTTCCTGGACCTTCGTTGCGCCGGGGGTGTACAGCCATTCGCTACCTTGCAGTACCTCATGCGGAAGCCAGCCAGATTCTGCCAAGTGCGTTAGGAGCACACTCAACGCAGAGGTGTTCTGCAGGACCGCGGGCTTGCCCCTGAAACTATCAGCAACCATCTTTTCCCCTAAGGAAGGTCTGAAAAAGACTTCCCGAATCTGGTGAAATACGCCGATCCCGCCAGCCGAGTTTTTCCATGAAGCA
>NZ_JBIGLU010000011.1:0-155508 GCF_043658375.1 Pseudomonas sp. PsB
CGGCGGACCACCCAGAGAGTGACCCGCTTGCCGTGGATGGGCAGATCACGATAGGGAACGTCACGCTTGCCGAACCGTACGAACTCACCCTGCACGCCGCATTCCTCGCAGGCGATGGGATCGGGCACGTCCACCTGGAAGTGCATTTCGTCGTCGGTTGATTTGCAGCCCAGTACTTGGTATTGCGGCAGGTGAAGGATGTTGTCGGGAAGTTCGGTCATGGTGTTGTATAGGCGTAGGTGTCAGTCAGATCCATCCGACTCGGCATTGGTGTTTGCTTTTTTACCCAACAAGCTGCTGGAAACGAAAAGTAAGGCACCGAGGACAATTGCAATATCAGCCAGGTTGAAGGCCGGCCAATGCCAGTCTCGCCAATAGAAATCAAAGGAATCCACAACATAGCCGCGAAAGACCCGGTCAATCAGGTTGCCCATGGCGCCACCGAGGATAAGACTGTAAGCGATGGCTTCTCCTTTATGACGATTTTCAAGGATCAGCTTGATCAGAAAAATCGAGACCACTACCGCGATTCCGATAAAAAAGTAGCGCTGCCAGCCTCCACCATTCGCAAAAAGACTGAATGCGGCACCGGTGTTCCATAGGTGCACCCAGTTAAAGAACGGGGTCACCGAAACATACTCGCCATAGGCCATTGATTGCTGCACCAGCCACTTTACAGCCTGATCAGACGCTGCCAGCAGGCCCGATATGGACAATAGGGCATACGGCGAGAGCTTTTTGCCAATAATGAGCATTATTTAACCCTTCAACGCCAAAATGCGTCTGGCACCGTTAAGTACAATGCCCCCCGCGATGGTGCCGATAATCAGATCCGGATAATTGGAACCGGTCCACGCGACCAGGGCGCCGGCGGTGATGACCCCCAGGTTGATCACCACGTCGTTGGCCGAGAATATCCAGCTTGCCTTCATGTGCGCCCCGCCTTCCCGATGTTTGGATATGAGCAGCAGACAACTGGTATTGGCAATCAATGCGACGAATGCGATAGCCATCATCACCAGCGATTCAGGCTCACTACCGAATACAAAGCGTCTCACCACCTCTACGAGCACGCCCACAGCCAAGATCAGTTGCAGTACACCAGCAAGATGCGCGGCACGTACCTGCATTTTCACGCTATGTCCAACCGCATAAAGGGCAAGCCCGTACACCGCCGCATCGGCAAAATTGTCCAGGGATTCTCCAATCAGGCCGGTGGACCGGGCGATCAGACCGGCAGTCATTTCCACCACGAACAGAAGTGCATTGATGCCGAGCAACCAGCGCAGGGTCCCGGATTCTTGCTTAGCAGAAGCTGCCGAAAACTCGGCGGCCTTGATGGTCTCCGGATTTGCAGCGACGGTTTCCTGAAGCGAGGCGCCTAGCCCCAAGGTCTTCAGTTTCGAGGTGACGGGCTCGACCTCGCCGTCATGCACGACCTTCAGCCGGCGGTTCGACAAGTCGAAGGACAGCGCCCGAATCTCCTCAAAGCCGTTCAGGGCTAGGCGAATCATTCGTTCTTCTGATGGACAGTCCATCTTCGGCACGGCATAAACACTGACCCATCTCCCTGGCGCCTCGGAGGAGGCCTGTATATCGGTATCCGCTGCGGACGTTGCATCACCGCCACAGGCGCCACCACAGGATTTGCTCATGATACGACTCCACTTGAACAATGTTGTGGTACCATTTAAAACTATAAAGCTACTATAAGGTCAATAGAGTAAAGAATCCGTTGGGGAGGAGGCTGATGCGCATTGGTCAGTTGGCGCAGTTGGTAGGGGTCGAAACACAGACGATCCGCTTCTATGAACAGCAGGGCTTGTTGCCGCCGCCTGATCGGCAGGACAACGGTTACCGTGTCTATACCGAGAAGCATGGTGAGGGGCTGGCCTTCATCCGTCGCTGCAGAATCCTGGGCCTGTCACTGGCTGAGATTCACGAACTACAGAGCTATGAGGACGACCCTCATCAGCCTTGTACCGCCGTCAACGCCTTGCTCGATGATCACATCTCTCATGTGCGGTCGCAGATAACCGCTCTGCAAGCGCTTGAGAAACAACTCGTTTCACTGAGAGCGAGTTGCAACGATGACCGGGAAGTTGAGGCGTGTGGGGTTCTTGCTGGAATTAGCGAAGGAAACATGCACCAGCAGTAGGTGAAGCATCAACCAGATAATCCGATGAGATGCCGGTCTGTCTCACTCTCATGCAAAGGTAAGATCAACCATTTAATCCGCTTACCCAAAACGAGAAAGTACATGCGGGGACCGACTTCCATGATGCAGCTCCTAGGTAAGAGATGTTCAGCCTGCATTTTGACTGATCATAGAACCTGAGGAGTGAGGAAGTAGGAAGATCGAAAGGAGAGTCGAGGGGGCATGCCCCCTCGCTGGAGGTCATGCTACACGCTGGCGCTGCGCACGACGTTCCTGAATCTCTTGAGCATCGATGCAAAGGCTTGCAGTCGGCGCGACCAAAAGGCGCTTGAGCCCAATCGGCTGCCCAAACTCAGCGCAGTAGCCATAATCTCCTTCTTCGATCCTTTTCAGTGCAGCCTCCACGTCCAGCAACTCTGCCTGGTCCCGCTTCAGCATCCGCATTTCCATCGCGCGCTGCTCTTCCGCGGAGGCAGTATCCGCCGCATCCGGGAGACGCGCCTCGGAGTCATCGCGGAACGCCTCTGCTCGTTGAGCGAGCAGGCCCTGTAGGTGCAGTTTTCGATTGAGAAGAAGGTCCTTGAAGAAGGCCAGTTGCTGGTCGGACATGTACTCCGACTCCGGGGCGGAAAGCAGTTGCTGCTGAGTTAGTAAGGTGGACATAGGCGATTCCTTGTGAGGAGCTGGATGGCCCGAGCTTAACGAGGCCTCTCCCCTCTTCAACTCAAATGCCTCCGCTGAATCCCCGGCTACGCGGACTTGAACCACAGGACTACACCGTTATGGTCACCTTTCACACTAGCAGGAGGACATCCATGGAATTCAGAACGCTGAGCACTGGCCGTTCCACATTTGATGAGCACTACGGGGCGGCAGCCTATTCCCTGGGCGACCAGCTCGGTTTCATTTACTTTCGTTCAACCGGCATCGAACCGAGCCATTGGGAAAGCCGTATCTATGAGAACGGCCTGGTAGCAATGGCGCCAGTGGCTACTGACACGACTATCCAGGAAGCATTCGACAAAGTGGATCTCTGTGCCGCGCATGCCAGAGCTTTCTCCAGAGCGATGGAAGCTCTGAGCGCACATGGTTGCTCCGATGAGGTGCTCTGTCTGCTAACAGCGGCAGAGGGGCAAATTCAGGAGTTGATTTCTGCTGTTTAGCGCTGAAAGAGGCTGCTACCCTTGTCGTGAAAGTCAAGAGGAACGCGCTATGCAAACCACCGTCAAAAGCGCTGCAGAGATCGAAGTCGGCCCATTCCGCTATACCGAACGTGCCTACCTAGCTACCTTGCTTTGCCTGGCCATCGGAGCGTTGGCGTTAGCATCGATGGTCGGGAGTCACCCCACGAGCGATGCCACCTTGGCCACACGCATGGTGTCAGTGCAGATGATCGCTGCATACCTGATCGTACCAATCACCAGTGTGGGCGGTTTCCTGTGCCACAGAGCCGGCTCTAAGGCCCTTGCCGGAATGCTCCCCCTTATTGGAGCAGGCTTCTTGGCCGGCGCGCTGGGCGCAAGCTTGATCTGATTTCCCCTTAGGCTCGGCATTGCCGAGCCGTTTTCTTTTTGTGCGGCGCGTCCATGGAATCCAATCGCTGCAGAAGACCAGATTCACTTGGAGGCCACCAGGCCGCCGTTATACTGCTTACTTCACCCCCTGATTTACATGGAGAAATGCGTGAATAAACAAGAACTTATCAACCAAATCGCCGAGTCCGCGGACATCACCAAGGCTGTCGCTGGGAAAGCACTGGATGCGGTGATCGAGTCCGTGACTTCCGCGCTGAAGGCCGGTGACACTGTGACGCTGGTGGGCTTTGGCTCATTTTTGGTAAAGGAGCGCGCTGCGCGCGAGGGTCGCAATCCTCAAACCGGCAATCCTGTCCAGATTGCTGCTGCGAAGATTCCTGGCTTCAAGCCGGGCAAGGCGCTCAAGGACGCGATCAACTGATCGCTCCATCGCAAGACAACCCCGCCCTTCGGCGGGGTTTTTTTTGAGTGCGCCAGGCATGGCGCGTTGCGCGTAGCGCAACCCGCTTGGTTGTGGTGGCCAAAGCGGGTGACTTGGAGGTGAAAGTCCTCTACACACCCGGCAAGGGGAAGTGTTAGCCAGAGGCAAGGGTGTCGTGGGCGACCGCGAATCTGAAGGAAGCCCGAGGCAAACTGCTGGCCTGACGAACAGGAAGCGGATAGAGGCGGCACAGCGGGGTGAGGCGGCCCAAATCGTCAAAGCCCAGTACTTGCACGGGACGCTGTGACGTAAATCCGACAGGCATAAGCAGGAAGGTCACGCGAATTACCCTGGGAGATCTGCACGTTTGCCACTGTGCTACCGAGCGTCGAGAGGCGACGGGACGAGCGTGCAGAAGTCAGCCGAGGCCGTAGTAAGTGGCGGTTAACCGCGCCACCAAGGGCCGAACAGGTTATGCCGCCAGTAGGCGTCACTGTCTCGTTGGTAGCCGTAATGCAGAAATTTCCTACAACGGAATCTGTCACTCCGAATCCCGGCCAGAAGCCGAGGGTGATGCCTGACAGTGCAAAGGTGCCGGCGGCGTCAGCGACGTGGACGAACGCGGAGCCGGACACGCTGATGGAGCGGGTGCTTGCACCGGCCAACCTCAGGCGTGCGTATCAACGCGTGGTTAGCAACAAGGGGGCTCCGGGTGCCGATGGCATGACGGTCGCTGACTTGGCGGGCTACGTGAAACAGTATTGGCCAACCCTCAAGGCCAGGTTGCTGGCCGGTGAATACCATCCCCAAGCAGTGCGAGCGGTTGAAATTCCCAAGCCGCAGGGCGGCACACGGCAACTGGGAATCCCCACCGTCGTGGATCGCCTGATCCAGCAAGCATTACAGCAACAACTCACGCTACTCTTCGATCCGCTGTTTTCGGACTACAGCTACGGTTTTCGTCCGGGCAAAAGCGCTCACCAAGCCGTTGAACTGGCCCGCTCCCATGTGGCGGCGGGGCATCGCTGGTGCGTGGAGCTTGATCTGGAAAAGTTCTTTGATCGGGTCAACCACGACATCCTGATGGCCTGCTTGCAGCGTCGCGTCGAAGACAAGCGAGTGCTTAGGCTCATCCGCCGCTACCTTGAAGCTGGGGCCATGTCGGGCGGTATCGTCAGCCAACGGCAAGAGGGGACACCGCAAGGCGGCCCACTCTCGCCGTTGCTGTCGAATATCCTTCTGGATGAGCTCGACCGCGAATTGGAACGGCGGGGTCATCGCTTCGTGCGCTACGCCGATGATGCGAACATTTATGTGCGCAGTCCTCGGGCGGGCGAGCGGGTGTTGGCCAGTATCGAGCGCTTCCTGTGCCATCGTTTGAAACTGACGGTGAACCGGAAGAAGAGCCAAGTAGCAGGGGCTTGGAAGTGTGACTACTTGGGTTACGGGATGAGCAGGCACCAGCAACCAAGGCTGCGTGTGGCAACGATGAGCCTGGGGCGCTTACGCGACCGACTCAGAATATTGCTACGCAGTGTAAGGGCCCGCAAAGTGGCGACTGTCATTGAGCGAATCAACCCTGTCCTGCGAGGCTGGGCTGGCTACTTCAAGCTCAGCCAGAGCAAACGCCCACTTGAGAAATTGGATGGTTGGGTCAGGCATAAACTTCGCTGCGTCATCTGGCGTCAATGGAAACGGCCCTCAACGAGGGCGCGCAACCTGATGCGCCTGGGCCTGAGCGAAGAACGTGCCTGTAAATCGGCCTTTAATGGCCGAGGCCCGTGGTGGAACTCGGGAGCATCTCATGTGAATCAGGCGCTACCGAAGAGGCTATGGGATAGGTTCGGACTGGTCTCGATACTGGATACGATAAACCGGCTTAGCCGTATAACCTGAACCGCCGTGTACGGAACCGTACGCACGGTGGTGTGAGAGGACGGCGGCTGTGAAGCCGCCTCCTACTCGATTATCCCCCAAAAAAGGGGCACTCCCTTTCCATTATTGGATTGAACAAGGATTTCAAGACATGAAATACATCCACACTCCTGAAGCGAAGGCATTCCTGGTCGACGGCAGCACTTGGCCGGCCACCATAAACACTTCGCTCCCCCATTTCCTCGCCAAGGCATCCGGCATGCTCTTTGGCGGCAAGAGCAGCCAGGAGATCCGCCTGGCTGAAGGTCAAGTTCTACCCAAAATTGAGCATGCGCGCAGTCTGGTACTACGCCAGCTCCGCCCATTCCTGTTTGTCGACCCGACAGGGCTGTTCAACGGCATGGAGCCGGTTGCTGCATACGATAAGTCGCTGATCGTCGCAGACCAGGTCCTGGTGGCTGTTGATCTGCTTGAGGACTTCGACATTTTCGTTGGGCTGACCCGTCTGTATCCGGCCTTGGTGAACGATGCTGCGGCCGTGAGAGCCGAACTCGCCAACCAGATCGCCCGTAGCTACAACGGCGTCCACAAGAGCGTACGGAACGTGAATAGCGGCCGCGCGCACCCAAGCGGATGAGCATGACTGATCGAATTCCTGACGGGGCTGAAGCCCTCACCCGCGAACGCGGCACCCTAGTCGATATTGTTTTCCGTGATCCCGCCGGCCCTTGGTCGGTCTGTACCTTCCGGCGGGAAGACAACACCTCCTTCACCGGTACCGGCAATTTCGGCAACGCAATCCTCTATGAGGACTACATCCTGTACGGCAAGCGCGTACCGGATATCGACGGCGCTGATTTCGATGTCAGCCAGTTCACCTCGATGCCACCAGCGAAGGTTGAGTCACTGGTTGGATATCTCAGCGTCCTCACTGGCGTCCCGCGCAGCGTTACGAGCAAGGCTGTCCAGTACTTCGGCGAAAGCCTGATTCCAATTCTGGACCAATCCCCAGAAAGACTCGTGGAAGCTGGAATCTCCCCACAAGAAGCCCAGGCCTTAGGCCAGGTTTGGGCTGAACAACGAAGTGAGCAACTCGCTCTCGCACAGATCGACGTCGAGGGGATTCCGCCGGCGAAGCTGGCAACACTTCAACGTCGCTTAGGCTATGCCGCGAACCTCAGTGAGGTTTTGAAAGAAGATCCATATCTGCTCTACGTCCATTTTGAGGACATTCTCTTCACTTCCGCGCTGAACCTCGCGAAAAGGTTTGGAGTGACCAACAACACAGTCTCTGCAGTTAAAGGCGCGGTGGTCGGCGTGCTCCGCCGGGAGGCTTGGCTCGGGCACAGCTACGTTGAAGGTAGGCCGCTCATCGAGTCGGTTATGAAGATGCTTCGACTCACCAAAGATGAGATCAAGCCCCTCATTGCTCAGGCCGTAACCGACCTCGCCATGGCCAAGGTTGTCCACGCCAGCAGCGGACAGCTACAACTCCTGAGCCTGCACGAAGCAGAAACCAAACTGGCCGGCCTCGTGCGGAAATGGGCAGCACTGGACTGCAAAGACGCCGAGGACCTGGTGCCCACCGAAAAGATGGGCACCAAGCTCTTGAAGCCACTGGGCCTTGAAAACGGGACTGCGAAGACGTTGTCAGCAGGACTCCGCTCGCTCTTAGGAGAACGTTTTGCGCTCATCCAGTGCGAAACCCTCTCAGACCAAATGCTGGTTATCAAGGGGCTTCAACTCTTCCTGAAAGCCTTCGGCGCAGACGCCATCTATTCCGCTTATACAAACGAGATGGCTGACGAGGTGAACCGGCTGCTCGATGACGACAGTGTCGTCGTCACGTACTCGGCCTTGATAGGCATTGATCCAAAGACAGGTGTTCCTTCACAGCATGGCAAAAGACCGATCAGCGCGGATGTGTTGATTCTTGCTGGGGCGGACTCGCTTGGGATAGAGGAAATGGTGAACGTCCTGCGCGCCGTACCAGATTCGAGCAGGGTTTTCCTGCTTGGGGCGGCGAAGGACCTACCAGCTCACTCCATTGGCCAACCGTTCGCGGAGCTCACCCAATGCGGGCCGGCGCGAGTATTCCAAGCAAGCTTTTGGTTGCCAGCCAGATCACCGCAACGGGAAGCATCGCGGCGTATCTGGAGCGGGACGCTCAAAGCGAACGGCGAAACCTTCGACCCGACCCAAGCGATATCTTGGCTGTCGGTGCCATCCGAGCTGCTCATTGAGACCTTACCTGTTGTGGTTAAGGAGTTCGCCCAGCAGCTACAGGTAGACCCGCTGCTCGATATCAGGGTTGTAGTCCCAGCCGCCAAGGGGTCTCGAGGTGAGGACATGGTGGGCCCGCTGTCTGCAGCGATCGCTCGGGAGTTCACTGGCGAGGAGCACCTGGTTGAGTTCCATGGAAAAGGGCTGTTCAAAGGATTGCCTTTCGTAGTTAGACAATCCGTCGCCAGCACAAACCATCCACCCTTTTCCGTGTTCACCGCCGCTGAAATCAATCCAGAGCGCCTGAACGCTGTAGACCGAGCTGGTAACCATTACATGCTCAGCCTGGCAGAGCGCCTCGATGTGTTCCAGGGCGCTGTCATGACGCCGAAGCTCATCCGAGGGCGAGTCTACGACGTTGTCGTCTTGGTGGTCGGCGAAGGCCAGCAGGACCTCATCAACACCACCCTCATCTCGACTCTCCTGAACAGTGCGAAGACCACCTTGCTGGTGGTTGGCGCACTCGACGGATTGCTGACGGGATATTCCCTGCGCGAACCGACTGTTGCCCGGTCTCTTCTCCCTAAACGGATAAATCCAGATGTCGATCAAATCAGCGCGCCTTGAGGCGCTTGCCGCCGAGCATGCGGAAATTCAGCGACAGCGAAATATCGCAATCAGCCTTCCGTTGGTAGGGGCAGCAATTCCATTTGTGCCGCTCCCCCTGACGGTGGCCATCGCTGCAGGCTGCGCTATCTGGTCCCTGCTGCTTGATCGGAAAGAAGCAGAAGCGTCTACCACGGATATCTGGGACGCCGGTTACATCGAAGCCCCGATTCCGGATTGCGACTTCCGCCGCTCTACCTTTCTGGGCAAGGCCATTCCTTGGACAGAGTGGAAGGATCGCGTTGACGCGATCACGAGTACGAAGGGCATCGCCACCGCTGACGATATCCGCCGGGAGTTGATCGACACCTATCCATCAATGATCCCATTCATGCTGTCCGACGACATCATGACTCGCCATGTAGCGCTGCTCGCTGCAACCGGGACCGGCAAGACCGAACTGCTTCTGGCAATCATTCAACAACAGATAAAAAAAGGGGCTGGACTTCTGCTAATCGAAGCGAAGTCAGACTCTGATTTCTCGGGCTCGATTTACGGAATGATGGAGGCGGCCGGCCGGCTCGATGAGTTGCTGATCATCAACTTCGAGTTCCCGGAAATGTCGCATACCTACAATCCGTTCTTCTCGGGCGGGGTCCGCGCAACCATTTCCACTGCAATGAAGCTCCAAGCCAACTCCAAAGAGGAGTTCTGGACGGACATTGCTCGCTACTCCCTGACTGCCGCGGTGCTGTCGCTGAAGCTGCAGCCCGGGGAGCCAGTGTTCCACATCAAGGACATCATTGCAGTGCTGTCCGACTTCGACCTGCTGCTGAGCTTTATCCGCAACATACGGGTATCCGACTCCATCTATCACAGCGATGGTGTCGAGTGGCTGCACTCATACCTTCGCTTCTGGTTCGACGAAGAAAAACAGGTGTGGAACTTGCGCGGGTACAAGCAGTTGCTCCAAGGACTTGTGTCCAAACTTTCGGCGTTCGCCCACTCCGAATACTCCAGCATCGTCAACACCTACAGCCCGGATGTCGACCTCAAAGAGGCGATCCTCCAGAACAAGGTTGTTGTGTTGTCCATGTCGTCGCTTGCCGACAAAGACGGTGTGGAGCTATTCGGCAAATTGTTCATCTCTGATCTTGCTCGAGCGATCGGCGAAATCCAGCTCTCGAAAGCCAAGCCGTTGATGATGTGCCCGGCCATTTTCGACGAGTACCCATCATTCATGGACGAGAGCCAGGTATCCCTGTTCCAGCTGGCGCGATCGGCGAATGTGCCCATCATCATTGCTTTCCAGGGCGTTGGCTTCCTCCAGAACATTTCCCCTGCCTTCGTCGAGATGGTGCTGGGCAACTGCTGGACACACCTGTACTGCGACATCCGGGATGCCCAGACGCGGGAGTTCGCCGTCAAGCTCGCGGGGACGATGATCAAAAGGTTCGTCCAAGAGTCCTCTGGCAGCAGCACGGGGCAGAGTTACGCATCCGAGCAATCAGGTCTCTACACAAACGACTCGGAAGGCGCCAGCTCAAGTACCGGATACAAGGCGACGCGGGAGGACATCCTGCAACCCGAAGACTTTGCGTCGCTCGACCAAGGCGACGGGATCATTGTCGCGAAGTCGGGAACCTATCGTGTCCGCATGCCGTTGGTGAGGAACAGCTTCCCGAACGTCCACTTCAAGGACATGCGACTGGTCCGCAGGCCACGTCGAGCGCGCTCGGGCGTCAACGCCTGGCAACGATTCCACGAGAAGAACAAGGCAATGCTGGAAAAGCTGACTCAGGGCTGAATTTAGCATGCGAAACTCGAGCATTGAGGAGACACCATGAATTGGCAAGACAAACTGCGGCAGTGGGATTGGGACTTCGGGGTTGTATGGGACTGGTTTCTCGATATTACCCAGTTCCATGTGCAGCGAATCGGTTGGCCCGCTTACTTGGCCATCGCTGCCGTGATCATCTGCCTCGGGCTTGCTTTCCAGCCTACTCGCGGCCTGACCTCTCTGCTGATTAACGCCTTCGTCCGCATGATTTTCACCTACGTACAGATCGTGCTGTCGTTGGTGACCGTGCAGTTGTTTCGATTCCTGGGCAAGGTGCTGCTTGCACAATTCCATCGAACCAGGCGCTGGGTTGGCCAGCTGTTCGACGAGAAAAAAACCTCTTAACTCTCTGCTCCCCTCCCCTCGGGCCGGCCCAAAGCCGGCCTGTCACTACCGACCCTCAAAAAAGGGGCACTCACTTTCCACTATTTGGGAAAGGAGGGCCCTTTATGAACTTTCACGCATGGGCTTTAGGGATCGGGTATCTGGCGGCCATTGCCGTTCAGCCAGCAATTGCTGAATCCGACCCGTACGTAATCGATCAGCGCGATCCCCGGTATCAGCGTGCCATTGAGCACCTGTCTCTCGCTGCTCAAAACCTTCGCATGGCTCAGGACGAACTCAAGAAGGCCGAAGCCAGCGCCCCACTTCCAGGGCTGGATCTCGTAAGGATGCTCGCACAGGTCCGGCCCGTGGAAGAGACCATCAACGTAGTTCTGCAACCGGAGCAAAAGCGGCTCCGTTACCAGACCGTTACCCCCGATGGCCTGTTTTTCACCCCAACTCGAGTCGGAGATTGACCCATGCAAATGACTGGCCTCGCGCCGCAACTGAAAACGGAGGACCTCAAACGCTTTGCGTTGGGGATTCTCGCTCTGGCTGTGACCATCTTCATTGTCACCATGCCCGATATCGCCATGGCTGCGTTCGACGGCAATTTCGCGCCGGATAAGGAGATCGCCAAGAACTCCAACAACAGTTTCCTCTACTGGTGGCGCTTGATCGCCAGTTATGGACTGTGGGCTGGCCTGGCGCTTCTGCTCCTGTCGGTTCTCTTTGCAGGTGCCCGCGGGTGGTGGGTATTCGTGCTTGTCGTCCTCATTTCGCTCTTCGGCGAAACCGTCGTCATCAAGGCAGGTAACCTGGCCGGCTTCGATATGGCCAGTGGTTCCGGTTCCTCGGGAACAAAATAACTATGCGCCTAAGAGTCACAACTGAAGCACCGACTTATGCCTTCGCGACAGCACCGGTGAACTTTGGTGGCCTCACCCAGGAGGACCTTCTGTTCTTCATCGTGCCCCTGGTGATCGTTAGCAAAACTACTGGCGAAAACATCTGGGCCTTTGTCATTGCGTTCTTCTGTCTGTGGCTCTTCAAGCGTGTAACGCGAAACAAGCCTCAGGGCTTCCTAGCCCTGATGGCCTCAACTTTCGTAGGCGACCTCTACGTAATGACGAGCGAGTTCCCTGCCCTTCAAAAGGCAGTCGGGAAGTTCGGTCGATTCACTGCGCGGATCTGGCTCGAGATCGGGCTAATTCCCTCACCGTCTTACTGCAACCGATACGAGCCCTGACATGAGTGAGCAATACGGCGCACCGTTGAAGTATTTCAATTTGCTCGGCGCAAGTGATCTTCGAGCGGGCAGAGCCATCATTACGCTGATCGCCATCTCAGCGGTTTTTGCAGTCGTTATCGCCGTGCTGGTTGGCATGAATAGGGAACTGCAGGAAACAAACCGGAGATTGCAAAGCGAGCGAATCATGTATGGATTCCCAAACTCTGAGGGGATCTTTATCAGCGAGCGGCAGATTCCACAGAGACACATCATTGCATTCGTGGCTGTCTTCCTTGACAACTACTACAACTTCACTCCTCTGTCTGCTCGAACCAATGCCGAAGAAGCATTGAGAATGATGTCGCCACGTCTCCGCGCGCTGAAGGAAGATAGTTTGAAGATCGTTGCAAACCAGTCGGTTGAGCAGCAGATCACACAGGTATTCACAAAATCTTCTCCATATCAAGTCGAAGTTACCCCACAGGGTTATGTGGTGTCCTTCACTGCTGAACGCCACAGGGCCACTTTGAATAGGGTTTTCAACAAGGCTAAGTACAATGTGAAAATTCTAATCAAGCCAGTCAAGCCTTCGAAGTTCTACGAGTGGGCGGTTGTGGCTGATGACTTCGACATCCAGGAGATTTAGGGTTGAAGAAGCGACTGATAGCTGCCGGCCTTTGCGCAGCCATGTCAACCACGATATTTGCGAGCGACGAGTGCAACCGGAATCCGCGCACTGTTGTTTACAACAACTCGCCAGTTGACATTTACATTTCAAACGACACCCAGCGTGCAGAGGTTTTGTTCCCCGAGCCCTACCTCGACGGTATTTATGTAGAGGTAACTCAGGGCATGGACTTCTACCCGTCCCCTATCAAAAACAAGCTCGCATTTCAAGCGACAGACCCGCTGTATACGGGCCTTGTTTATGTCGATGCGCCGTCCAAGCAAACGTACATTCTCAAACTTATAACCCGGCCTGGTTGCGCAGACAGCCAAGTCACTATTTCGGGCCAGCCGATCGCTGATAGGTCCGCCATGGCGCGAGACTCCCGCGGAAGAATTAAAGGTCTGATGAACTATCTCTACGATGGGAAACTGCCTTCGGGATATCGCGAACAGGATTTTTCCCGACTTTCAGAGACTGATCGTGTTGTGTTTCGGCAGGGCTCGCTGGAATTCAAACTTCGCTCCCAAGTTGTGGGTCCGAAGTACATCGGCACTACTTACGAAGTCATCAACAACGGTCGCACGTCAACAAAAGTCGCCATTGATCAAATCGACTATGGCAACAAGGCCGTACGCGAGTCCCTTGGAATTGCCAGACAAGTTTCCATGCTCCCTTCCTCTCGGATACTAGGCCCCTCCCCCGAATACATTACCGAGGTCTACGGAGAGTCACATCGCGGGTTGCTATTCATCGTATCGGAGAAAGTACAGTGAGCGCCGATAACGATCAGAAGAAGAACGTAATAACGAAGCAACGCGGCCTATATATCGTCGCTGCAGTTGGTGCGCTTGGTGTTGCCATGAACTTCATGGGCGGCAACAGCGAAACCACAGGGGCGACTTCGGTTGACGCACCCAAGGCAGTTGAGGTAGGCAGTGACAAAGTCAACTCGATCACCATCCAGGATAAAGATGCTGCACTGACTCAGTTCGCCAAGAAGATCGAAACCCTTGAGGACAAAATCAAGCGAGGCGAGGAGGATCGCGAGGCTCTCAAGGCGAAGATGCTTGAGGACCAACGCAAAGCAGAGCAGAAATCGAACACTGAGATTCGAGCTCTCAGTGAAGAAGTTGCACAACTACGAAAAGATCAGGTTGACGGTGTTTACGGTGGTATCAACAAGCTGGACAAAGGCTCCAGCATGCCATTGCCACCCTCCTCTTCTGAAGGACTAAACCTCGAGGACTTTTCACTCGAGCCGCCAATGCCGGCAGTTTCTGCAAACCCATCGAACTCCAACCGTTACGGTCCGAACTATTTCCTGCTCAATGGCGGGGACGCGGGCGGTCAGCAATTCAACGGAAAAAGCGGAGGCGGCGCGGGCTCAACTGCTGAGACCGAGCAACAGCTGTTTGCCAACATGTCAGCTCCTGAGTCGAATGGCATTCAGCGCGCTGGCGTGAATACCTACAACGAGACCGACGCGACCCTGGCAAAGCTGAACGGCCGCCAGCCGAACCCGGACCCGATGCCGGCAGCCCAGTCTCTCAACGCCTCCCTGCCAACCCAGAGTCCGCGCGAAACGTATGAAGTACCCGCCTTCTCTTTTGTAGAAGTCACCACGCTTCACGGGGTTGCGTGCCCGATCGGCGCCAACGCTCCTGGGGCATCCGAAGAAGGGAAAATTCCCGCTCGACCGGTAGTCCTTCCGGTGCGCGGCATCTTCAAGGGTCCCAACGGCGCCGAACGAGATCTCGGCACTATCCACCTGATGGGCCTCTGCTCTGGCAACCGCAACTCCAGCTCGAATACGGGCCGCGCGACCATTCGCATCGAGCAACTCTCCTACTGGGACGAGACCGGTGGTGCCCAGACGGTCCCTGCAACCGGGTACATCGTCGATACGCGAGACAACGAGCAAGACGTCTACGGCCGCCTGGACAAGGCCTCAGGCCGCACCCTCGCACTCCAGTCAGCTGCAGCAGCCGCAGCGGCATATGCCTCCACCCTGAGCCAGGCCGAGTTCACTACGAATAGCGCGATGGAAAACGGAACCAGCTCAACCACCAGCCAGTTAACCGGGAACGCCACGAAGGCGGCGGTCAACGAGGGCATCGCCGGGATGTTCAAGAAGATCTCGGAGCGATTCGAGCGAGAAGCAAACGCTGCGGTAGACACCGTCATCGTCGAGCCGGGCATCAAGCTGCGCTTCGTAACAGACCAAACCTTCCGTGTTTTGAAACCAGCTGAGGCGTTCAACATTGACCCCGGCATGTACGACACCCTGATCTAGGAACCAGCCATGAACATCCGCCCATTCTTGGCCTTGTCCACCGCATTGCTTCTCAGCGGTTGTGCCAGTGAGGAGCCTTTCAAAAACAGTGCTTCGATGGACCAGATCTACGATGCGGTCCATGGCAGCGCCAGCAGAGACACGGTCTCGCTCCTGCGCCAAGGCCTGCGCGCGCGGCCAGAGCTTGGCTCATCGGAACCGTACTTTCCGATCCGAAACCCGGACGTTGTAGCGCCGGTATGGGTGGTGCCATACGCCGACGCTAAAACCGGCGTGAAGCATGGCGGCCGCTGGGATTACATCATCGTGGAGGAAGCAGATTGGGCAAACTGACCATCGGCTTCTGTCTCCTGGCAGCGGCATCCACGGCTTTGGCTGAGGGTGTTCCCCAGATGTACAAGGATGCCATTCGCGAACACCACACAAAGATGATCCTGGGATCAGGCCAAGACCTGACTGTTCTTCAACCTGACGTCGTTCTCTATCGGAAAATTTTCCAAAAGGAAAACACAACCGATCACCGCGAGCTGATTCAGGCAGACGAAATCCCGTGGGCACAGCTCTTCAAGAACCAAGACCTCACCCTTGGTGAAATCGTCCGACTCTCGGCCGCAGCGTCCGGCTACGACTCTCGCTTCGATCCGCAAGTCAACCAAGACCAAGTGATCAAGCTCAACTCGCATCCCAACTCGCTGCGCGACCTTGCGGAATACCTCACCCGAGTCAGTGGCGCTCGTGTGACCGTTTACCCGGAAGGGCGCGTGGTTACAGCAACACTCAAGGGGCAGGGTTGATGGCCAAGGTAAAAATTGACGACCTGCATCTCTACGACACTGAGTTGGCTGGCCTGGCTCGCCGCGGGTATCAGGGCGGCATGCCCATCCAGTTGCTTTCCGATGCATTCCTGTACGAGAAGCATGGCAGCTATTTCCACACCATCGATGGTCGCTTCGCCAAAATCTGGAAGCTACGAGGTATGGATGCCTCGCTCCTGAACAACGATGACTTGTGGTCCCTCAGTAAAGGTCTTGGTGATGTACTGAACAAGTATCCATCTGGATCGGCCGGTCAATTCATTCGTCACACCCATCGAGATATTCGCGAAGTTCTTGGGATCTACCGTGCAGGTATTGAAGGCGGAGAAGATGAGTTCGCTCTCGAAATCGCGAACTCGATCGTCGAACGACAGATCGTTGCGGCAAGCTCGCCTGAAGGTTTCTTCACAAAGCTCTCCACCGAGGTCCTTAAGCGCATGCGTGAGGACTCTCTGGCCGAGATCGAGGATGAGAAGCTTCGAAATAATGTTCGGACTCTTCTCATGGGCGGTGACCCCTGGGCGGAAGAGGGAGAGGATGACGTCCGGGCCAATGTCACCGAGCAGATTGAGCGCGAAGTAAGCCAAGGTCGCTATCCCTTTGTAACGGACTTCTACCTGGTCTTGCTCTGGAGTCCGGATTATCTCTTCGGCAAATTCATCGACAACACAGCGAAGAACGCACTGGCTTCGATGGGGCTTATCGACGCCAACAAGCTGGCTCATAAGGAATACACGAAGCACGCAAGACGCTTTGGCCAACTCTGTCATGAGATCGGCCAAGCTCTGGCCACGTTCGGGTTCCAGCCGGGCTCGCTTAACGGCCAAGGCCTCATCAACCTTCAGTACCAGCTTTTCAACCCCGTTCGCTGCTTCAAGGTCGACCCGCCCAAGTACCGGCCTGACTTGCCCATCCTGGATTGCTTGAAGAACCCGAGCCAAGTCGCGTACCGGGAAACTCTCAACAATGCCCCGATGTTCGCCTCTGTCGAAACCGAGGAGAAAGGCTGGACCATTCACGATTCCGGCGTCCCCTACTTCATCCGCCCAGTCTCGGTATTGGGTAAACCAACCTCGAGCTTCCCGGGCATGCTGCAGGTGGCCATGTCGGGCATCGAGAGCGAATCGCTGATCACCATCAACTGGAGCGTGCCCTCCCCAATAGCGATGATGAGCCGCCTATGGACTCGTGGGCGCATGCAATCCGGGAAAGAAGCCATGAAAATTGGCGACAAGGATCTGCTGGCTCAGCAGCGCAATGACCTGGAGAAGGTTAAATCCAAGATCAGTGCGGAAAACGCCAACAACCGCGAGCAGTTTTTTGACGTGTCGCTTCACATCAACCTGATGGGGTTCGTCGAGTCCCAGGTCGATGATCAAGCCATGCAGTTGGAGAACATGCTTTGGCGTGTGGGGCACAAAGAATCCCTTCGCGGCGACGCTGCTGTCAGGAACAGCATGCCGTTGAACTTCCGCAAGAGCAGCATGAAGCTCTTCCGTCGTGACACCCCTCACCTCACGGAAAGCTTGTCCCATCTGTGTCCGTTCTTTGTTGAATACCAAGGCTGTTCCGACCCTGCAATCCTGATGAACAACAGGGCGGGACAGCCGATCTATCTGGACCTGTGGGGCCAGATGACGAACACCGCGCATAGCCTGATTTGCGGTAGTACCGGTACCGGTAAGTCGTTCACCTTCAACAACCTGTTGATGGCCTTGAGGGTGAAGTACCGACCGAAAGTCTGGATCATCGACAAGGGCGACTCCTACGAGAGCCTCTGCCTGGTTCTCGATGGCAACTACATTCGCCTTGCGACCGAGCCGTTCAAAGAGCCGATCACCGGGCGGACCATCAACCCCATCTGTATCAACCCGTTCTGGATCGGTAAAAACGACGACGGCAACAACGAAATGCCGACGTTGGAAGACATGTTCTTCATTGCTCGCATGCTGGTGATGATGATCACCTCCAGCGCTGCAGAGCAGTCCAAAACATCGGTCATTACCCCAGTGACAGTGCCTCTGCTGTATCAGGCACTCAACGAGTTCTATACCGACTGGGTAGCTACCAAGCCGAAGGACGAACCTCGTTTCAGGGACTTCATCCCTTACCTCGACAAAACTGAGTTCACTGAACAGTCGGGCAGATCGCTCGTCCAGGCGCTCACCCTCTATTACGGGGCCGGGCCATTTGCAGCTCTCTTTGACGGTTTCCTGCAGGTCCAATGGGAGAACGACTTTACCGTTCTCGAAACCCAGCGGATGGCAAAGTCTCCAGCCCTACCCGTAGTCACTCTGGCCCTGTTCCGCCAGATCGACTTGTACTGCAAGTTCAAGCTTGAACGTAGCCGCAAGAAGATCGTGGCTGTCGACGAAGCGTGGGCAACCCTTTCTGACCCGACTGCCGCATCGGCGCTCTCCAGCTTCTATCGAGAACTCCGCCGCTATGGTGCCGGCTGCTTGCTGATTTCTCAGACCGTGAAGGACTTCGTCAACCTGATCCGTGCTGAGTCCGGTGGGAATGGCGAGTCACAGGACGGCATCCTCGAGAACACAAGCCATTACTTCTTCCTGGCCTGCTCGCAGTCAGACTACGACATCGCGAAGGAATTCCTCGCATTTACTGCCGAGGAGATTGAGCTTTGGCGATCGCTTGCATCTCTGCCCCCGCTGTACAGCGAAGTCTTTTACCGGATGCGGACAACCAAATCCGAATACTACAGCGGTGTCTTCCGGCTCTTCGCCAGCCCCATGGCGCTTTGGATCGCCTCGTCCCATCCGGACGACTACCAAATGCGCGAGCGCAAGACCCAGGAGCTTGTGCAGAAGCACTCCATCTCCGAATCAAAAGCTCGCCAGAAGGCAATCTCCGAGCTCGCAAAATCTCACCCGTATGGTGCTCGATACCATGTCAATCAAGCTGCTTAAAACCCTCGCGGCGGTAGCCGCACTCGCCTCGCTCGCAGCTTGTTCGTCGAAGTACGAACCGCGCGAAACGATCATCGAGGAGCAGGCCAAGCCTATTAAGCCCCTCTACGCCCCCAAAACCGAACTCGAGCGCCGCGCGTACGAGGAAGGCGTCACACAGGTTCTCACAGATCTGAAGGGAAAGATGCGTGCACGCGATCGGTTCACCTGGGACCCGCCGGTCATTCAGTGCGGTGTTGACATTCCTGCACGGGTGCAAAACGGAATGCTGGTCCCGGGCCACAAGGAATGCGTCCAGATCGCTCCAGGTCGCTGGACCGAAGAAGCACCAACCTATCTGCCGGTATTGGGAAATTAAGCCATGAGCAACAACGAAGAAAAACCTTCCCTGAAGGACCTCGTCAATAAGATCAGCTCGGGGGTTGGCAACCTCGCACGTAAAAAGCCAGGACAGGACAGCGCCAGCCAAGGCACAGAGCCCACCATTGACCTTGGTTCGGCGGCCGCGAAAGAGTCGCCTCAAGCCGACGCACACGGCGACGAACTGGAGCCCTTGGAACCGATCATTGCGGAAGATGATGATCAGAAACCCAAGAAGACCAACAAGCTTTCCCAACTCACGATGGGGCAAAAGCTGATTGCAGCGATCCTGGTCGTGGGGCTTGTCCTCTTCGCCAAAGGTCAGATGGAGGGTTCCAGTACAAGCCAAACGCCTTCTGAGAATGAAGCAGCCCAGGAGACCCCTACCTCCAGCGAGGAAGGAATGGCTTTTGGCACAGAACCCGCCGATCACACCCAAGCAGAACCTGGCGCCCAGGATGATCTGTCTCTGCCTATTGATGGTCCCGGTCAAACTTCGAGCAGTCTCAGTTCGGAACCAGAGCCATTCCAAAAACCAACTGAAATCAGTTCGGCTCCTCCAGCATTCGGTGGGCTGGACCAGCCATTGAGCGAGGCGGCACCCCACACCACCGCATCCCCTGACCTGGGTGTCTCTGCTCCTGCTCCTGCTCTTGCTCTTGCTCCTGCCGCGGAGCCTTTCTCGCCGCATGAGGATTCGCCGGCAAATCCTTTCGGTGCTCAAGCACCAATAGCAAGCCAATCTGGGCCCGCAATTACCTCTTCGATTGGCGCGGAAAAGCAGCCCCCCGTTTTCGCTGGAACCCCCAGCGTCAACCCGGATAGTGCTCCCGTAAAGGAAGCGCCGAAAAGCAATGAGGCTTTGACAAAGGCTAACGCTGACATTGCCGCTCAGGCTGAAAAGATCTCAGCCCTCGAGCAGAAGCTCAGCAAGATGGAAGCCCAACTCAAAGCTGAAAAGGCCAAGCAAACCAAACCGGCTGTTCAGCAACGCATCACCAAAGCGCCGACAAGAACCCCAGTGGCGAAGTCGTCGCCAGTCGCGATAAGCAAGGCTCGTCCGCGGATTTGTGTGAAAGCAGTAGCAGAGGCGGCCAGGAACTGCAGCACCTGTGTTGCACACGCCTTCATCGTGCACGCGGGAGCAGAGGACATGGTTGGCCAAGGCGATTTCCTTGATGGGTACCGCGTTTCAATCGTGGGCGATCGCTTGGACCTGCAAGACAAAAACGGTCAAGTGGCCCACAAGTTCTGGAGTTCACCAAATGGCTGTAGCGCGATCTAACGTCCTCCGTCAGGTCTCACCGGATGAGCAACTCAATCTGGAGCGCCTGGCCGACGAGGTGAATCGCAGCTACTTCGGAAATTCCATCAACATTCGCCCGCGCTGGGGCATCCCCAGCGCCTGCGAGTCCCCAGAGCCTAAGACTGAGATCAATCATCTCTCTCCACAGGAGCTGAAGGATTTGCAGGCGGGTGTTGAGGCCTACCACAAAAAAGATCTTCAACAAGCCAAAAGACTCCTGGAGCAGTTTTCACCTAACGGCCCAAGAGACGCAGCACTGCTGTACGTACGAGTGCTCACCCTGCTGAAAGATCCAACCTGGCCGGATGTGGCCAAATCGGTGAACAGAGTTTGCGACGACACGATCTACGTCGCCCCGGGCAGCATCGAAATGGTCAGCGGCGAGGAGTCGCTTCTGGTTCATCCGATCCTCTCAAGATCGGCCGGCAATGGAGCACCGATTTTCGTCATCCGGTACATCATCCATCACGAGATGGTTCACAAGTTCCTTGATACCTCCTCTACAGACCCTCACCCGGAAGCTTTTCGACGTCTTGATGCCTGCGCACGTGATCGTTCACGCGCTTTGCAGTGGTTGCGCAAGAACCATTTCACAACGATCGAGGATTCGTCCCGATGAGATGGATTTTGATTGCACTCCTGATGATCACCTCGGCCACTGTCTCGGCTCAGGACTATGACTACCTCATCGACGCTACGGCAGCCAGATACGGAAATGATCGACTCGTGTTCCGGGCAATGGTGCAGAAGGAATCCAGAAAACAGCCGTGGGTATTCAACGTAGACGGCGAAGGTTTTTGGTTCCAAACCAAAGACCAGGCCGTCAATGCCCTGTGGGCGCTCACCTCCGCACCCTGGCTTGTAAAGATCATCCCGGACAAAAACTCCAAAGCAATACGGCGGTTCTTCCCATCTGAACGAGCTGCAATGAGTTTCGCCAATAGCTATCAGCGCAGCAGACAGGCCCAGGGCTTCCCCGCTCTCCTTCAACGAATGGATGACGCGAAAGAAGTCCTCGATGGGCAGCTGCGCGTGCGCAAAGTCTGGCTACTCAATACCGATCTCGGAATCGCGCAAATCAACTACCGCTTTCACGGCAAGGGCAAGGCCTCTGTCCAGCAGTGGCTCGATCCTGCTTTCAATCTTGACTACGCAGCCCGCCATCTCACGGACCTGAAAAAGCGGTACGGATCAGATCTTCAGGCGGTCGGCTACTACCACTCCAAGACCAAAAAGTACCGCGACATTTACATGAAAGAGTTCATGCCGATCTATCACGAGGAGAGAGCCCGTGCGGGTATTTCTATTGCTGCTAAGTAGCCTGCTGATCAGTACCTCACTGAACGCAGCGGAGAAAGGTCCTTCAGAGGATCAGCGCGTCGGCGAAGGCCTGGTACTCATGCTCAAAGGGGAAAATCAGAAGGCCTGGGACCTTCTTTTCCCCGAAGCCAAAGCAGGCAACGTAACGGCGATGTACCACCTCGGGATGATGATGATGCGGGCAACAAATACCCCGGATCATTTGCAGAGGGCAAAGACCTTCTTCGAGGCAGCTGCCAAGCGTGGCCATAAGGGCAGTGAGGCAATGCTCCTGCAGGTACAGAAATCCTTAGCTGCAGCCACGCCAGGCACCCTCCCCTCGATTGCCGGGAAAAGCGGCCTCCCGGTACCGGCAGATCTGGAAGGAGCTAAACGGCAAGCAGAACGCATGAGGCAACAGGTTGGCCGTTTCATAGACCCGCTACGTGAAGCCGCTGCAGAAGTGACGATCATGTCGTTCGTGTCCGACAACTCGGATGCGGTCGAAAAGATTCGCTCTACGATCGACGAAGTCCGGGCCCGTTTTGGTGATCGAGTAGACGCCCAGTTCTACGTAGTAATCGATCAGGCCACATGGGACCCCAAGCGAGTTTTTAATCAGCAATCCGGCCAACTGCCAATGTTGGGTTTCACCCCTGACATGGGTGGGCGGATTGCCAGCCAGTACGGTGTGCGAAGCACGCCGGCACTGGTCCTCATTCCCAAGAACGGACAACCCAGGGTGGTCAACAACCCTGCCTCATTGGTTGCCGATCTCACATCGTTCCTGAACTGAGGTCACCCTATGAACCACAAGCTCAAAATCGGGCTCGCCTTCGTCGCCGGCGCACTGATTTCCAACGCAGGCACTGTCATGTCCAATGTGCCCAACGGCCAGGATGTCCTGGCGGATGCCTTGTCTTCGGCGCTGGATAAGGTGAATCGGACGGCTCGGGATCGTGAGAATGAAGAGCTCGACAAACTCCCGAACATCCTCGACTGCCAAAACATGCAGTGGATGAAAAACTGCACAGAACTCAATCGAAACGCGAAGAAAAACCCGAACGCGCCTTTGCGAATTACCAACAACAAAGGGCTCGAATTCAACTTTCAACCGGGAACTCCAAGTGCAGTCATTCGCCTACAGCTCGAGCAGTCCCCCGAAGCTGCCAACGAGCTGGTCAGTTACATGGACCAGACTTGGGGCCAGTACAAGCAAGCAGCGAATCTCTACCAGATGGCGATGTGGCAACGCGGCGACCTCCAACACATCAAGGGGCTTGACGCGGCCATGGAAGAGTCTGCAGCGAAGAAGCCCATCGACACTGACTCGTTGAGCATTTCGGTATTCACTGAATCCACTTGCCCTGTCTGCGACCGTCAGTTAGCCACTCTCGGCAGGCTGGTTCAGAAATATCCGAAGCTGAAGGTGCGAGTCTTCCAACTCGATCGCGATGCAAAGGTCTTCGCAGAGAAAGTGACCGCGCGTGGCTTGACCGGGCGGATGCTCAGCCAGGCTGAAAGAGACAACGTCACGAAGATGGGCATCACAGCCTGGCCCATCACCTGGATCGACAACATGAAAGTGAGCCGAAGAGAAACTTTGGTTGGCAACAGAACCATGAACCAGCTGGAGGGCCGGCTGATGGCTATGACCTACGTGAAAAATAACACCGTTGCGAAGAAGGACTCCAAATGAAACTCAACAAACTCACAACCTTCTTTCTCGGTCTTTCCCTGGCCGCAGCTTTCACCACCGCTAATGCCGCCGATGAATCGGCGAACACCGATGGTTCAGATTCTCCCTGGTCCCGGCGGATGGACGATGTAACCGGTCTGTTCGGCGCCAAACTCTCTGGAAGTGCCGTAAACAAGGCCGGGCGAGGCGGAAGCGGAAGCTTTGACACCTTTACTCCATTTCAAGATAAGCAACAATTCATCGTAGGTGCGTACGGAGCTACCCAAGTCGGAGTAGGTTGTGATGGTCTGAATTTGGGGACAGTGCTTGACGGCCAGATTGGTCAGTACGGCGACATGGTCGAGCAGTTCATCCAGAACGCGCCGGCGCTCGCAATCATGTACCTAGCTTACAGCCAGCCAACCGTGAAATCGGTGATCGATGAGTTGAACGGGGTAGGCCAGTTTGGCCTTGATCTTTCGAACCTCACCTGCAGTGGTGTACGCCAGCGAGCCGACAAGGCATACGAAGAAAACATGCAGGTGATGGCTGAAGCCGACTGTACTGTCGAAGAAGGTTACAAATCTGCGAAATGCATGTCTGGAGACGGAATCACCAGCAGTCTCATTACCCGCATGAAAGACACCAAAAAGACGATTAGCAGCCGAGCCTCATCCTTGATGAATGGCGTGTCGGGGATGACTGGTGGCCTGGTTGGTGTCAAAGGGGGAGGTTCTTCAAATGGGGGGGCGTCGGGATCAAGTGGCGGGAGCGCTGGAAATGGCACAGGTTCTGGTGCGGGCTCTCCTCCGCTGCCCACGAAGAATTGCGGTGCCAAGCCAGAGGATGGCAAAACCTCCCTTGTGCTGGCTGCATCTGAGCTCGGCTGTGAAGACATCAAGAAATATTCGGGCCTGCTGCCAAATTACAGCACCGAAGAGGACGCGCATACGGTCACTCCTCGGACCATTTCGCTCGAAGATGAATCGAAGAAGCTGACTCAGGAGTATCAAAGCCTCTACGCGAACGTATATCAAGCAGACCCAGCAACCTTCGAACAAAGTGACGCTTATAAAGAGTTGGTGAATCGCGGCGGCATCGTCATCACCGAGACTGAATTTAAATTCATGCGGAAACTGGGCACTACAAATCCCGCATTGTTTGCCAAAGCACAACAAAATCTCGCCACGCTGGCCATGATGAAAGAGCTAGACGAGGTTATTTCCAAACTTGAAGTTGGGGTAATGACCGGGCTGGCGAACCAAGTTGATGACCAAGCAATAAGCTCCAATGATCAGACTCGATATTCAAATGCACTGTCCTCACTTCGCAAAGAATATGAAATGCTCCAGAACAAGATTAAGCATGATATGGAGCGAAATAAACTAATCGAGCAGACAGCTAAGGCGGTAATAAATGGCTGATGTTGATGTCGATAACTCCGTCAAGGACTACGATTTCCTCAAGCTCGTAGATTCTAATTTCGCTGACCTAGTTGGTTACTACCTTGGTCTTTGGCAAGACTACCACACTCTTCTGGTTAACTCCGCTGGAGTTATTATCGGAGGTCTGGGTCTTGCCTGGACCTCCATCCTTATGATGAGGAGCCCTGAGGATAAGCTGAGGTCAGTTTTCACCGGCCTCACGGGCACCTGCCTGATGTTTTTGCTTCTTTCAGTCTCTACATTCACATTCCCCGGCACAGGTAGCTCTGTTCAAATGGCGCGTGGTGGTGGATGGTCGTTGACTATAGTCGGTAACATCTACGCGATCTTTAAGTCTGCACTTGACAAGGTCAATGAAGGAAAGATTACGGAAGATGCATTCAGCAGGGCTTACCACGTAACAAACCAAAACACCCTAAAACGTTTTGCTGACAGCCCTGTGTATCCACTTTATTCGGACTATTTGAATAAGTGCGAGCCTGCATTCATTGCTGCTAATGGGAAGTCTCCCGAAGCGTTAAGTGCAGGACGCTATGTTGGATTCTTTGGGTCTACTGGAATCGGTGCAAATGAGATTGAGTTCGAAGACAGTAGAGGCTTTCTGGACAAGATCACGGGCAGTGGCGAGGCCAATTACGATAACCCTACCAACTCCACCTGGCTGAAGCGTGATGGTGGCAATGCAGTAGTAGAAGGTACAAAGAAGGGTATGGCTATGCTCGACAAGATCGAGGGTGATAGCAATCCTTATGACGGCACGAACCCACCCCAAGGCTTCGAGATCCCAACCGAAGCTTATTGGGTTCAGAAGCTTTTCTCTGAAAAAGCTGGGGAAGTTGCTGACCAAGCATTGTCTCTTGACGCTAACGACTCAAAGTACAAAAAATACTTGAACTCGGGCTTCAAGTAAGCGCCAACTACTGGCGGAAAGCAGAATTTCTATCCAAAGACCTGCAAAGACATGTTCTTGATGATCGATATGGCTCAGAGAAACTTTAACTCTGCCGTGCAAAAACATGCTCCAGCTTATCAGGAAAACTCATTCAGACGGGATGGTGATGATGCGGCGGCAATAATGCTAAATCACATACGGAATGAAGCCGCCCAGCGGAAAAAGGGACAGTCGGAGCTACTTACCTATGGTGGTATGTACTATCAAGATTCCGACGTCCGCGATCCTATGACCATGCTGTTCGAAAGCGGAACAACAAAGTTCATGGACATAGGCAAAACCTTCCGCGAATGGATGCTTACTGTTAAAATTCCTATGATGATAAACGGCGCTGCCATGCTCGCCGCACTAATGGGAATTACATTCCCCATCTTTGCAGTTTTCGGCATATTCTGGTCGACGAGAGTAATTTTCACCTCTGTTAAGATTATTGCTTTTTGTTTTATTGTTGCATTTGTGAATGATCTTTGCTTAACGATGGCCTCCACAATGCTTGCAGTTAATGCTGAGACCATGCAAGGCTACAACATGGGCAACTATGCTCAAAACTCCACTCTATTGATATCGGCCGGAACTGGTCAGTACATTATCTTTGTGGCGCTGACCGTAATTGAAATCATCTTCGCTAAACTTTTGCTCTGGGACGATGTTAAGAGTCTTGGAGGCTTCAACCCTGCCGGTGCAACTACCGGATTGGCGGCAACCGGTATGGCCGTAGTAGGAGCAGCCATTCGACTTGCGGGGGCCGCTACCGGAATTGCAGGTACAGCTGGGGCTCTCGCCAGTGGCGGCGCCAGTGCTGCAGGTGCCCCTTCTGGAGGTAATCCAACACCTGGTGGTGGGGGCGGTGGGGGCGGCGGTGGACCAGCGCAGCAGAAAGTACAAACTGCAGCCCAGGTTGCGGGTGGGTTAGCCGGGGGGCTGGGAGGAGGTGGAGGTGGGCAAAATGGCGGTGGCCCAGGTTCATCGGGTGCCAACGCACGTTTGGGAGTGAAAATTCCAACTCCGCAGGCTTCTCAGTCCTCCAAAGGCCAGCGCTCGAGCCTGGACGATCTCATCTGATAGACCTAATCCTGCTCAGGGCCCATATTGGGCCCTTTTTTTTGCTTGAAATCCGAACACTGGGCGGTATAACGATCGCCATCCGAAGATGGAGAATGAACGATGAAGGGAAAAATGATGTTGCTGGCATGCCTTCTGGTAAGCGCATGCGGGAATGGGGAAGTCGAGAACAATGCGGCCGGGGTTGCCTCCACAGGCCAGGTGGATGGGCACCCCGACTGGAAAATGCCTAACTCAACCGTCTACGAGATAGTGAACAGTCCAAACAAAAAGGCTACGTATGGCTATGAATTCCGCGCCAAACGAACCAAGGACTGGGAATCGGAAGGGTGGACAGTTTGGGTTGCTTCCAACACCTACTCCGATGCAAAGGCACAGCTTAATAATGCCGGCCAAGCCGAGCAAAGCCATGTACGAGCTCGCCGTGAAGGACGGGCTATGTGGGATCTGAAGCTGCTCCTAAAAAATGCAGGGCTTCCGGTGTCCATCAATTATCTGTCGTATGGCCAGATGCCTATGTCCACTGTACGAACAGCTCAACGTGACCATGGCGTTGGGATGACATTCTTCGGAGACGAATGTGGTACTGGATTCCGGGAGTGTGTCGACCACTACTACTACTCGCCGGCACTACGGCTGAAAGAGCGCGGTAAGGTATCGTTCAAAGAGTGGCTCGCTCCTTACAGCTACTTCCCTGACAACGAGTGGGGCCAGATGAATCAACGTACGATGCTGGCACAGGGATTTGGTGCAGACGAATCGTCGGCGTTCTACGACTGGTGGCCAACGATGGTCTTTCTGGTCAACCCCGACAATGAAGTCGTACGCGCTTGGCTTCCTCAAACCGGTAACGCCGCAACCCCACATAGCATTCTTCGCGCTGTAGTGGAGGAAATGGACGTGGACCCGAAGACAGTCTCATTGACCGGGGCTCGCCCAGCCCAGTACACCACCTTCCCCAACCATGCATACTTTGGCACCAGCATGGAAGACAAGGCGATCCAGGATATCGCCAAGATCCTGGAGGACATTTCGGGATGATTGGATCGCTTCACTTTCAAATCAACGATGAGTCGGTTCCCTGCTTTGTCCTTGACATGGCTGGGAACCTGATTCGCCGCGCGGCCGTAGGTTCTCCACTTACGCTGATCCCCTACGCCGTTGAGTTGGTGACTCCGGCGGCTGAAGTGATTGCCCCACGCCCCTGGTCGATCACGCCTGAAACGGTAATGTCCCGTGTCACGAAGGTTGCTCCTCTGCTGCCAGAGGTCGGCCGTGCGTACCCACGAAATTCGGTTGAACAGATCCTCATGCCGTTCGCACCTCAGGTAGAAACGGATGAGTCTGATGAATCGATAATTCAGGCTATCGACATGCTGCCTGGGTTGGATGAAGAGTCGGCCAAGGCGGTAAGAGAGACTCTTGGGATCCACGGTATCCACCCAATCCCTGTGAGTGGTAACTACAACGAGAATCTTCATCAGGCCCGCGCCGGCGAGATTTGCGTTGGGGAGGTCGTGAAGGTCGCAGATGGCTGGTTTTCAAACATGAAGGTGTACCGGAAAGCACTGGTTCGTTCTGCTTAGGTTACGGGTCCGAACGTGTGCCACCAGCCCAACACCTGAATTTTTTTGGTGAATCCAATGCGCAGCATTCAGATGAACAACGACTTCGATTTCGATACGGACACCAGCTACCTTCAGCAAGACGATGCATTTTCGGTGAACGAAATGCTCTCGGAATGGCCTACGACCAAGAATGCGTTTGTTAAACGCCTGGCCAACACTTTGGGCCAGGGTGCGTATTTCGAAGCTCTACGCCTGCAGGACTTCATGGACCTGGTTGGCTCTACGGCCGTCGCTCGACCGCGTGAGACTGTCACATACGAGGTTCACCTTCGCGATAGGGACACCCTGCTCGTCGACGTTGCCATCACCTCGATCGCCGGCACGAATCCCCCGATCTCCGCGGACAACGCTGGCTTCTTTAAGTACGCCCTTCGCTGGTTTGCAAAAGAGCGTCCGAAGATCAAGCTCTCTGCTCGAGCTGACGGCCTTTTCTGGGTTCACCTGCCCGAGTAATTTCAGATCAAAAAAAGGCTATCGGGAGCTCCAGATAGCCTTTTTTATTGCCCATTCTCAGAGGCCTATGTCCACTGATGCCATGGGGTCAGGGACGAATAAAGGAGCCGGAGGTTCAGGCGTCACGTCTTGTGGAGCAGCCGAGATCGCGCTGGCGACCGAGTTCGCATGCCCCACTGGCTCATCAGGCCTGGGATTTCCGGACGGCTCAGCCACCCCAGCGGCAGCATCTTGACTCAGCACCGTCCGTGTAGATTCGGGGCACGATCTGGCAAGAGCATAATCTGTCATTGCCTGCATCACCGCTTCTGGAGCACCAAAGCTCAACGACACGTGGCGGTTGAGCATGTTGAGGAAGACAGTTTGTCGATTGCCATGCCCCAAGCCTTTGTAGAGGCGGAAGAGTTCGGGGTAGTAATCCTCTCTCAGAGTCATCTTCACCTCGACTGCGCGCTCGTCAGAATGCGCCGGCGGGGTGAAGTCACTCAACGTGACAGGCCACTGTTTCTGGCAGGCAGCTGAAATGCTGAACACCATCTGATTTCCGGCTCTGGGCCCATGTTGGCCCAGGGCTTCGATCAACGCATCGTGGTGGCCAGGGATGAGCTCCGCTCGGATCACGACTTTGCTCATCTGTGCGTTACCCCTGGCGGATCAAAGCATGCTCTTTGAAATACTGACTGACCATGAAGCGGTAGTACCCGCGGACAATCGACTTGTCAGGGTCTTTTGCGCTGTAGATCGGGCAGGTGATGTGGCGCTTCAAGAGAGGGCGGCCAAGAACGGTAGTTCCACCGCCGGCGGCTACCATCCCTTTCAGGAAATCAGTTGAGCCCCACAACTGCTTGATGAAGCGAGGAATGGTCTGATCGGTGAAAGCCTGGCGCGCGGGAAAGCTGATCGGTTCCATATCGATCT
This sequence comes from Pseudomonas sp. PsB, assembly GCF_043658375.1. Taxonomy (NCBI): domain Bacteria; kingdom Pseudomonadati; phylum Pseudomonadota; class Gammaproteobacteria; order Pseudomonadales; family Pseudomonadaceae; genus Pseudomonas; species Pseudomonas sp. PsB. Next base: position 30,020 of record NZ_JBIGLU010000011.1, read on the forward strand.
TGGTTCCACGCCAGATGAAGTGGCCTTCTCTCAGCCAGACATCCATCGTGTACTCGTTGATCTGGTTGTCTAATGCGAAGTTTTTCGGAAGCTTCGCTCCCTTCTTCGTGATGAGCTCGTTCAACTGCTCAGGGTTACTCAGAGAGGTGTAGATCGCTTTGTGGATGTCAGAGACGCCACTGGATTCGCCGTATCGGATATCACTGACACGACCATTATTGAACTGCCCACCGTCGATCGTGCCGTAGCCGATATCGATGATGCCGTACTTACCTTTGACCATTTCGTTGGGATCAAGCGGGTTACCCTCTTCGTCCTCGAGCTCTGGATCGAACCATGGGCCAGCGAACTGGGGAAGGATCTTGACCAGCTCTGGATGGTAGCCGTCTTCTCGTGCCCACTTTTTCAGATCGGCCTCGAACTCGGCCGCGTGGGTGGCGAAGAATTCGGTCGGTAATCCTGTAGCGATGACCGGGTTCTTGATATTCGCATCCTTCAGCACCTTCAGAAAGAGCACTCGAATCTCGTCGGATTTGTAGAAGCTCGAGTCTGTGCTACGAGAGCGCGCACCCTCTTCCCTGCAATCATCACCCACCAGGTAGCGACGACCGTTCTTCGTGGTGAAGACTTCCCGACTGAGGGCTCCACCAAGACTGCTGCCGGCATAGGGTGCAACCAAGGATGGATATTCCCCGCTGGCACCGTTACCGGCCTTGTAGCTCGTCGAGCCGTTGCCCAGATCTATGGCAACCAATTGCTCAAGCTTCATAGACATTAAATCCCCTCATGGTCAAAGCAACGCTTGAAAAAGGCCGCGTAGTGCGAGCCATTCATCCATAGACGCTGCGATAGTTTTTTGTTGCCTAAGGATGCTGCCTGAATGCTTACCCAGGTAGCAGTGAGAGATGACATCACTCGTGATCCACTGCGTCGGCGGCCTCCTCTTCTGACGCCCTATTGCTTCAGCTACCTCATCAGGTGTCGGGTTTCGCCCCAACTCTTTAGCCAAGCTCGCTTTCATCTCCGCGCGGAGCATGCTCCGCTTGAACTCTTCGATCGGCTCAGTTTTCCGGGCCCCAGTGACCCGATTAAAAATTCTGACCACCCTGAAGATAGGCTGCGATGGGCCCAGCGGATCACTTTGATCGACATCCTGGCGGCAGATGATCGACCTATATCGTACAGGCTGCCTGGCCTGGTTGAACTCGATTAAGGCCTCCTGAAGTTCTGAGTCGACCAACTCGAAACGGCCAATCAAGGTTTCAAGCTTCATTGGAGCGCTGCCCCCCAGCCGTTCAATCGCACCAACCCAAGCGCTGATCACCGAGCCAAAGCGAACGACGTCGATGTCTAGAGGCATTCCTAACGTATGCGCCCATCGACTCACACGTTCTGAAAAGTGGAGAAGGTCACCCAGGTCGTTGAGAAATTCAGTGGTAAGCCGTTTCCCCAGGAGCGAAGTTAGCAGATCGATTACGTCAGGCTCGGCATCAGGAAGGATGGCCTTTCGGTAGCTCTGCAGTCGTCCCTCAATCCGCTCGTTGCACTTAAGGTAGAGCCGGAGAGAGCCAGACGATTTCCGGGAGGCTCTCCATTTCCAGAAAGTGGAGATGGTTCTCCCGTCTTGCTCAATTGGAAAACGTGATAGAGCGATTTCAAGCTGCATGAGCTTTTCGGTAGCAGACCGGGCTGCGGTACGCAGGGAATTGAGGAGCGCCAGAAATGTCTCTGACCGGCGCCTTACCGAGTGCTCGTACTCATCAACATACCCTTTAGCCAGGGCATCACGGATTTCCTTCTTCAAAAGTCACCCTACTGAATGTTTTCTGTAATTTTCGGAAATTCTGGGCATTTTCTTCTCCCCTTATTCGCCTCTAATCGGCCTTAACCGGCGCACCCATACTTTTCCCGCCCTAGAACTCCCCCATATCGCCCCGTAAGGCCCCTTTCACGCCCTTTCACGCCCGGAATCCGATCTAAATTCCGTTTCCGCAATGAGTCTGTAAATCACCCATAAATGCCCTTAGCCGTCCTTTCTAGGCATCTCCAGGCCAACACCGGCCCTTAAATCCCTTATCCCGCCCCATGACGACATTTATGGCCCCACACGAACGCCTTCGAGAGCCAGAATTTCGCAAAATGACCTCTTCAGTAGGTTTTTTGGGTAAATTAGGCAAGCAATTCACCATTGAAACGGCAGGACGCGGGCCGACTGCGTTCCCCTATTTTTGGTTAAAACCCCGTCTAATGTAATAGTACGGATTTCTTAGGATTTTGCTTCTTCAAGGCACTTACCCAATTTCCCCATATGGAACGACTCTCCACCGTCCAGGCTGCTAACCACCTCCACATTTCTCGGCCCACCATGCGGAAACTGCGCAACACCGTTCTCCCTCCTGACGAGGTGTCAGGCAGTGGCAGGCCCTATTGGTACCGAAGCACGCTCGATAACTACCGAGCTGGCTTGGATACGCAGAAAGCCATTGCCCTATACATCACGTGCGTTGTTGACGGGATTGGACTTGGCGGTGACGTGACAACCATGCCGCTATTGAAAGACGTCCACTTAAGGGAGTACCGGCCAGCATCTGGAACTAGGACAGAGCAGTTGATCGAGGTCCTCAATGAGATCCAGAGGGTTAAACCAGCCGCGGTGGTCCTCCCATTTCAGCGGGTGCTGACTCCCCCCGCCGCGGTGGTCACTGATCTGTGTTACGACCTCGGGATTGCCGTCGTACTGCAAGGGAAGGCCTGATGCGGCTTACGGGCGCACGCAGTGGGCTACTTCGTGTAGCCCATTGAGGATGGCCAAGGTCTTGATGCCAAGGCGAGCGCTGGCACGATGGCTTGTTCGGTTAACCGGCGCAGAAGGATTGCTGCCTGCCCTGCTGAGCAGCCTGGTAAGGGGGACGTTCTTGTGGACTTGGCGCTGTCATCAGGGTAGCGGACAAGCTCCCCTTTATATAGGAAGCAGACCAAGGGCTCACTCAGTGCTTAGTGCTGCCGTTAAAACCCAGTTTCGTACCAGCATCAATTGGCCGCGCACCGCAGTAGATGTTGCGAAGGGCACCAACCAGGTGCTCTCCCCCGCCAGCTCTTTCATTCAGATAAGCAACAATGAGGTCGAGATCTGCTGCATGGGTGTGGTCCATCCAGACCACCTCTGCGCACACGTCGCCATTGTCCTGATAGACCAGGGCGATTATGGACGGGACACCGTCCACGCTTTCCACCAACCAACCCCTCACTCTCTGCGCGCCGAAGGCGTGATGCCCCGCTACAGCCTTCATTGCATCGCTGTGTACACCGATCATCAGTTTTGTACTCCCATTTACACATTCCCGACCTTAACGACGATCGGTGCAATTTCCAGGCAGCAGCTAAAACCAACGTGTCACGCGCTGACGGTTTTCAGGCGCCAAAACCCTGATGGATACTGGCGTTGCGCCATACCATGGCTTTGACCCAGCCCACACAAACTAGGCGCGCATGTCACCAAATCGGCCTCGGACCCGCCTATTTCGCGGGATTTCAGCCACCTTTTTTGGGTTGCCTGTCCTTTTCTTGCCCCATAAAATCGCCGCGAACTACCAGCGGACAATCTGCGGATGGCCACTGGAGTTGGTGCAGTGACAGCTGAAAAAGCTGCACTCACTGTTTGAGGGGGGGCCAATTGGCAATCAGCCGATTGGAGATTGTTGCGGTGTCGGCTTTCGACACCGCGACGCTTAGGACCGGCTGTTCTTGCCGGAGGAGGGGCCATGCGCTCACAGCGCAATAATTGGCTGACGGGATTGTCACGCGAGGAGTTCGCGCAGCTCGATCCGTGGGAAGTCGTCTGCCATCCCGAGTCAGGACCACAGTGGATCGCTGAGGTTCGTTCAAAGCTGCGCGTCAGCCTGACGGACGACGAGATCCTGTCCATCCTTCAGATCGGGCTCTACAAGGCCGTCGCTTCCGCGATCGAGCTTTATCAAGATGTCGAGCCTCATCAACGTGCTGCCCATATCATCGGCGCGGCTCTCAACTACATACGTTGGGACGGACGCGGGGATGTGCTTGCTGAAGTTCCTGGCAGCTCGGCTATCAATATGGGTGACCTGGTAACCGAACTTGGTCCTCGCTCCCATTCTCTTCAGTCCGACTACATGCTCGCGTCTGCACAGTTTTCTGAGGCGTTGGAATACGCACCTCAGTTCCTGGCTGATGGGGTCCTTCTACCGGACGAGACCGGCCAAACCTGCCACCAATACATCGAACAGATCCGCCACCTTCTTTCTGCCCGTGAGCACCACATCCTGAGGCTGGCTGTTATTGAGAATCAGGAGTCCGGCGCGATTGCTGAGATACTGAAGATCTCAAGAAAGCAGACATGGAAGGTACGTCGCGGCCTGAAGCGGAAGCTAGCTGAGATCGCCAGTGAGGCCGGCGCCTCAAAGGAATTCATCCGAGCGGTTTCGACAGGAGCAGCCGAATGCAGCGCCAGTCAATAACCGAATTCCTCCATGAAAAGGTGTATCCCGAAATAGATGCAGTCTCGTCAGGCTTGCTCGACCACCTGAAGCCGACGAAGCTTCAGACCTCAGGGACATACCGGATGCTCTGCCCGGCCTGCGGAATGCATGAGGCCTTCCATCACCCTGGAACCCACTTGATCCATTGTCCGCGCAAGAAGAACTGTGGCGAATCGACGTCGCTGTGGGACGTGATGGAGAAATCGGGCTACTCGAGGAAGGAGATCGTAGAGCGCCTATGCGAGCTTGCCCGAGTTGCCCCCCCTTCGAACAAAAATCCTGAAGGTCGTATCAATGGCTCCCCTGCCCCCCTCTCCCCAGGGCGCGCCATTATCCAAGCGACCCAAATCCTGGCCCGCAAGTACCCGGATCTTCTTCAGCAGCTGCAGACAGATCGTGGTTACAACGATGAGCAGATGGCGACGATGCGACTTGGTGTCTATTCGTCCCCCGAAGAGGTTCTGGCTTTACTCGAGGAGCGCGGTATCTCCCGGGAAGTAGCCATCGCCAAGGGATACATCTTGGTCGAGGAGAACAACCCTTCGAAGTACCGGCGGACGATGAACAATCGTGTCATCGGTTACTGGCCGCATCCTGATGGGGACGTTCGTCTCTGGGGACGCCTGCCTTCCGGCAAAGGCGATCGATGGAACAAGAAGTATATGTTCGCCGACTCGCTCAAGAAGGACACCCCGTATCTGTTCAGCATGAGGAAGCCCGGCCCCCTAATTGCTGTTGAGGGTACTTTCGATGGCTGGTCGATCCAGTTCATGGGGTTCTGGGGTACCGCTATTGGGCAGGCTTCCATCAATGCTGGTCAGGCGGCCTTCCTCGCAGGTGAAGGTGTCACCGAGGTGGCACATATGGTGGACGGCGACATCGCGGGGTATGAAGGCGGGATCGTCTCGATCAGAAACTGCGAACCTGCAGGCATCGTCACGGCCATTGTCCCGCTGGGCCAAGGCATGGATGACCCTGATGCACTCCGAAAAGCTGGACGCACCGCCGAGTTCGAGAAGCTCATTGCGTCCAGGATGAACGCAGGCGAGTTCTTGGCTCGCATGTGCCACACCTATGCATCGGAATCTCCCCCGAACATTTCCGGCATTCGAAAGATCCACGCGATCGTTCCCATGCTTACCCCAGTTTCAACAAAGCACTGGAAGGACTGGAGCCAAACCTTAGGAGTCAGTGAACCTAAGGACGTCGCCTCGGTGCGCCTCCTCTCCTCACTGGTCGATGGTGGCTTTGATCTCGACGAGGCTCTTGCCTTGGTCCTCAAGCGCACAGGCTTCCGCATCACGCTCACACAGGAAACCGTCAATGGCTGAAGGAAAAGCAAGCAGCCCTTTTCGTCAGATCCTCACGTTGATCCTCTCGGTCACGCTGATCCTTTACATCGGCAAGATCTACCTCCGTACGCCGGAGTATCGACACATCGAGGTCTGCTACCTGCCCCACAAGGCTGCCCATCTCTTCTGGGTTGATGTGTGGGGAGCCTTGGTGCCTGACGACACCGCCTCATATCTCAAGCACTCACGCGACCTTGAGGAATTCTTCAACTCCTGCGTCCAGCGCACAGCGCACTGGACCTGGCTCCGGTCTTTTGGCCCAAGCAACCAAGGTGACAACAATGGCTGATGAACGCAGCAATGAAGCTCTACACCCGACCAAAGAGGTTCGGATCACTGGCGAACGATCTGCAACCCTGGTGGGTATGGCAATCCAAGCCTCCCGCGTTGATACCACGATCCTCCAGATGAAAATGGCCGGCTCACCTGAGACTCGGCGCCGTGCTAATGAGGCTGCCGACCGATTCGAGCGGGCCTTGAACGCATTCGATGCCGAAATGCGAGAGGTGAACAAGGACCTGAACCTCAACCGGAATGGCGGCGGGCAGTCCGCTCGATCCGCGCAACAGTCTGGCCAATCGAAGCAAGCCCCTAAACCTGTCCTGCAGAAAGCGAAAAAGGGCGGAGAGCAACAAACTCAAGCCCAGGGCAACGCTAAGGCAACTCAGACCGGTCAGCAGAAGCAAGGCAGCAACGCCAAACCTCAGGGCCAGCAACAGAAGACCGCCGCCGGCCAAAAAAACAATGGCAAAGCTCAACAGCCAGCGGGCGCGGCTTCCAAGCCACAGAAACCAACTGCGCCAGCGGTAAAGGAAGCTACTCCGGCTCCGGAAGTAGCCGCTGAAGCCCAGGCATAAGAAAGGAGGGATGATGAGCAGTCTCAGCAATTTAAAGGAGGCAACCCGGCTTCTGCCGGGTTGGGTACCTCCGTTCTTTTTGTCGTGCCTGGTAGTTGGTCTGTATGTACTGGCCGTGTTCACTTATAAGGACAGACCGAGTGATCTCGTAGAGACGGCAACGACGGCTGCCATCGTCCTCTCCATCGTGATTGCTTTCGCTTTCCTGGTGTCGGCGATTGTTAAAGCCGATCCCGGGAAGCTGGGGAAGTCTATGAGCGATGGCTTCGCTCGCGGCCTTCACTTCGTTTGGGCAACAGCATCCGCAGGACTGGCAACCTACGTAGGGGCAGCTGGCATTTACAGAGCGGTGACAGACAATCTGGGTTACAGCATCTCTGCCCTCCTGGTTGCTGCTCTGCTGGGTGGCGCCTATTGGGCTACGTCCTCCAAGAAGGAGGTCAAGCCTGAAACCACCGACCCGATTTCCGGGATGTCTAAAGCACTTGCTCTCCCTGAAACGTTCGCGCAGACGCCAGCCCAACGGCCGGCCTTTCAGGTGACAATGGCTGATACAACACGCTTGGCCATACACCAAGCCGCACGGATCATCGCTTACAAAGGCAGCAACTGCCTGATCGATGGCAGTTTCTACGCAGACCTGGATCTCAATGCCCGTACCGCCAAGATCTTTTCGGACATGAACCTGATTGCTACTGGCCAATTCATCAATTGGCGCATGCACATGCTTCTGATTGGTAGCGCAGCAGAGCAGGTCATCCGCGGCACCGCAAGCGAAGCAGCATTCGATGACCTGCAGTCGTTCGACGAACTTGCTTCGAAGTTCTTGATGTTGGGCGATGGCCGCCATGCGTTCTACAGGCCAGCAAATGATGCCGAAGCAACGCTGAAGGCTTCACGCCTGGCGATGATCCGCAAGAACGTATGGTCGCGGTGCATGGCTGCCGTTGAGATGAACAAAGAGGCGATTATCCAACTCGTACGCTTGATGCGTATTCAGCCTTGCCTTACCCATGGCGACATCAAACACCTGCTCGAGAAGGTCGAGATGCCGCTTGATTTCCCCATAGCGGAGTTCGATACCGACGAGATGATGGAGCGCGCGCTGCTCGGGCTCGTCCATGAGGCCGAACCTGTGGAAGAGGATGATCACTCCCAAACATCGTCCCTGGACGAACAACCGCCAAGCACCCGACCGGACAATGTGCGGGAGTTTCAGCCGCGCAACACCACACTCCAGGCCTGAAGACTGGAAACCAAAAGCCCCGCAGAGTGCGGGGCTTTCATTTTGCGGATAAATTATCCAAGCAAGGCGATCTCAACACGATCTCGCCCACTCCGTTTCGCACTGTAGAGCGCTTCATCGGCGGCACGGTGCGCTTCCTTCACGCTTACATTCAGAATCGCAACACCGGCACTGAACGAGCAACTGAACGAGGTCCCATCTTCGGACTGGAACTGAATCGCGGTAAAGATGGACCGCAGCCGATCCACAACCATTTTCGCCTGGCTTGGATTGGCACCTACCATGACAATGCCGAACTCCTCTCCCCCAAGCCGCCCGACATAGTCATCAGTCCGCAGCGAATCGGTGAGCACCTCGGCCAGGCCAACCAGCACCCTATCCCCCACTGGATGGCCAAAGGTATCGTTGACCGACTTGAAATGATCGATGTCGATCAGAACCAACGAACTTGGCGGGCCTTCGGCAAGAACAGTCGCGGCGGACGCCATAAATTGGCCGTGATTCAGGAGGTTCGTCAGGGGGTCTCTTCTCATCCTGGACTCCAATCCCTTGGACCTGCTGATTATCGACTTCAACGCCTTGATGAAGGCTCCTCGCTTCAGCGGTTTCTGGACGAAGCCGTCCGCCCCTCGGGACAAGGCGAGCAGTTGCTTCTCGGCGTTGGACTCCCGGCTCAGGAAAATAATGGGAATGGTGGCGTCCCTGTCCTGCCTGATGATCGAGGCAACGACGTCCCCGTTCGCCTCCGGCATGTGGAAGTCAGTCACCAAAACATCAGGTCGGAATCGGGATAGAGCTTCCAGCACTTGGCTTGGATGCTGGATGTGCTCAACGATCAGGCCTTCCTCGGTGAGGAATTTCCGGGCGAGGTAGGCATCGGTCCTGGAGTCATCTAGAAGCAGCACCCGATACCCTTCGATCTCGATGTCACGATTTCGGCTCCGGAATAGGGAGCGCAAGTTGCGGATGTCATCATCGAGTCCCAGGATACGAACTTGTCCAAGCTCCGTGGCTGTCCGACGCTGCTCGAATGTCAGAGGGCAGGACTCCACGACAAGCACGACCAGGGCATCAGACTCAGAGGTCATCACGATCTTGGAGATGAAGGGGATGGCCTCTGGATCGTAGAGCACTCCGTCACCGACGATGAGCATACTGGAGCGGCGAATTCCGGCCTCATCTTCGGGGTTGAAAGGGATCTGGTGGCAGAGCGTGATGACCTTCGCCCCCATACCTTGGAGGCCACGAGCTAATTCTTGCGCCCTGACCCCAAAGCCAGGGACGAATAGCGCCACCGGCCCTGACGTTTCAGCGGCTGCGTCATTCACTCGCCGGCTTGCGGATTGAAGCTCTTCCATCATGCGATCGACCTCAGAAAATACGGCCTCAGTCAACGAGGGCGCCTTACGGATTGCTGTGAGGACGTCTTGTACTCCAGTGACATAGCTGCCATCGACGTCTCTCAGAATGTGGGTTGCGGAAGCTAGGAGTTGGATAAACGCATCGCGGTGACGAAGGCTTGGCATCGGCCGCACTTGTAGCCACCAGGTTGTTTGCAAAGCGTGGTTTACAGAACTGATCATTGGGGAGGATCTCCTCACCCTAATAGTGTCCTTTGGGTGCCCCTTTTCCGCTGCCCGCGAATCCGCGTGGGAAGGAATTTCCTCTGCTGACGAATCCCTACACCATCCCGGCGGTGCAGGTCGGAATCCGTCCTGAGGGCTGTTCAAGGTCAGAGACCGGTTCTGGCACAGCGCCCGCCCCTGGAATATGGAGGCTACATAGGAGACAACAGCATGTACCCAATCAACCGTGATGCACTGGTCTGCCCGATGCACCTTCGTACCGCCCGGCTGCGTCTCAAAGGGATGTGGAAGGATTCTGACGAAGCAACCAATGACGTAGTACGTGCCCTAGAGGCTGGCTGGTTTCTGATCCCAGCTGGACGTGAGGGTAACTACACCAAACGGCAGTTTGAGGCCTTTGATAAGTGCTTCGCCGCGGCCCCCTGGGTGAAGCAGATCCAACATGAGGCTGGCGATTTTGACGAGAGGTTGCGGGCCCGCCTCGGTGCCAGATTTGAACGTCTGTTTTCAGGTGGACGGAAGCTGACTTCTCCCCTCACCCAGGCACTTGCCCTCCCCCATCGGGTCGCGCGACTACCGCTGAGCTTCGAGGCCGGCGCATTCGGCCCCGAGCTTCTGGTTTCATGCCTTGAGGATACCCAGAGGGTGTGCCTGCGGATTCAAGACGAAATGCAAGGTCTTGAGCCGGATTGGGTCCTGGCTGAATCCGTAGACGTGGGCGCCCTTGTTGAACACCTGAACCGGGCTAGGTGCGTCCACCTCCTGATACCGATTCTGGTGGCTACCAGCCCCAGCTACCTCCCCAGGGAGCAACAAGGATGGCTTTGGCAGGTCCAGGTCGGGAATCTTACCGTTACCGAATATCTGGACAGGATCGCGAGACGAGACCAGGAACATACCGACCACGTTCGTGAGTCGTGGAGGAGGCGATTCGCACAAATTCGCACCCTAGCTTCGGTTCTGGAGAGTCTTCCGTCTTACCACCAGGCGACTATTACCCGGCGTCTCCAGTCGGCTGATTGGAGATTCAGGGCGAAACGTTGGCAGGGAAGCTTGGTAATTGATCTCGGTGACCTTCATGAGGTTGGTGCGAGGCACCAGCTGCGTGATGGTTTCGAGTTGGTGAACTTCGTTTTGGCCCTGGACCAGGCCCTCGATCGGGCGGAACCGTGCTGGGACTCGTATCACCGAGGCGAACACAGCGCATTTGCCCAAGTCGAGCGAATGAGGGAGGAGATGGCCCAGGAAGGCCCGCCGCGGGGCCTAGGAGACGTTTTCAGGTCGAACCAATCGCCTCACTGGATTAGCCGCTAAGGGCCCTATAGGCGGCCAACGCCGCCATCATGATAAGGACCGCCGGCCCTATGATGTGCAGATGCTTGGCGAGAAAGGTGGCAACGCCCCATCGGATGGGACGTCGACGCGCATCATCAAGAGCGTTTTGAAGGCTACTGCAGCGATTCTCCAGCGTGCTGATCTCGTGGCACAGACCACGTACGTGGCTGTCTTGGTGCTTGAGATAGTCGTCCATTCCCAGTTCTTGGATGTTCTGTTTCCAGGTCTCGACAAGAATGAGGTCTCCGGCGCGTGCCGGTCGCGATCTTCCATTCTCATGTTCCTCATCGTAATAGTCGAACTTGAGACCTACCTGCTCGTAGAACCGGTTTCTGCGTACGCGATTGGATCTGTACGCTTGGGCATCGCTCAACCTGATGGGATTGACCTGTGCATCTGGAAATTGGTGCAGGAACTGCGCCACTCGCCACATGAGATAGGTTCCTAACCTGTGCCCCTGTAGGGCATCCGGCGTCACTGTGATGAATCCTCGGTTAAAGCCGTCGGTGGCACCGATCGACGCCGTGTTCATGTTCCTGTTCACACCTGCGGCCAGGCTCCCCTTACCAGTTGAGGCATGGCTGCGGCCTGAGGTTGTGTACTCGACTGTGATAAACGCCTCGTGCTGAGTGATCACTTCTGTACTGGTTACGAAGACTTTTGCGACCTCACACTCCGGCGCATCTCTGCTGCCGATAACCAAGACAGTGGAACTGACACGCGGGTGACGGCTTACTGCCGGCCATGAGTTGATTGCTTGCTCCAGCACGGGTGCATGGCTCCCTGGATTGTGGGGTGAGATGGATCTGCGCAGAGCGTGATTCTGGCACACGGAAACGCCATTGAGGATGGAGATGCCATAAACCACAAAGGCATCTCACATGGAAATGACCATCAAAAACCTCAAGGCCATCTCTGCCGCCCGCATACGGCTGAAGGACCTGCACACTCACGAAGATGGTGACAGCGAAAATCTGGCCTGGTCCTGCATCGTGTTTCTCAAGGGTAAGCGGTTGGGGAGCGTTCAGGACCCGGGCGAAGAAAAGCCCCTGTCGATCGAGATCGACTCCATCCAGCAAGTAGCAATGGTCAAGGCGCTGAAGGAGCACGGGTATCAGCTAAACTTCGAGGCTGCTTCTCGGATCGACGCCAGCGATACCCACGAATACCTGGAGCAGGCTCTACCGCAAATGGCTGACGAGGTGGAGTGGTTCAACAAGGCGAAGCCGCTCTTGAAGTCCAACACCTTGTTCCGCATTCGAGGTGACGAGGAAGGAACGTTCCGTCTGATCCTCGCTTTGTACAACGAGAAGACGGAGCACGCCCTCCAATCGCGGTTTGGCGATCAGCTTGAGGCTGTCCTGAACAATCAGTTGAAGGGGATCACTCTGTAGTGTGGGCTGGGCAGGCCTCCACTACGATTGTTGGGCACCGAAGACCCGTATTGGCGACCCGCCTGGCCCAGATACTCGCAATGCCCGCTTCTGGCACCCACCACCAGACATGAACATGGACTCCATCGACACAGACGCGGAGTACACCATGACGCAGCAGCCCCACATCACGCATCAGATCCCCGAACAGTGGTGCTTGGTGTTTGCAGACTATCCACTGGGTGAGCCCGCCATGGAAGCAATCCAGGGGCCACTCTTCTTCAGCAGCAAACGAGAAGCGCTGATCGAATACCTGAAGTACCTATCCCCTCGACTGGAGCAGGAAGGTGGCCTAGGAGAGTTCCTGGATGCTTTGAGCGATCTGGGCATGGTGCCCAAAACCCTGAGCGCCGACACCAGCGGGGAGTTGCTCCGTCTTGCAGATACGGTCGAACTGGAGATCCTGGAGGGAATCTGCGCCGGCTACAGCCAGGACGGGACGTCTGAAGGTCGAGAGGTAATTTTCCTGGTCGAGGCTGTTCCACCCGCAAGGCACCCCTCATTCCCACCGGTAACTGCTCTGCCCCCACAAAACCTAGCCAACGATGGAACCTCGGAAGATGGGCCCCGGGTATACGCAACTTTCCATCCCCAGGCCTGGCAGAACGACAACGCGATAGGTGTAGACCCTGGCCCTACAGAGATTGACGTAACGCCCGAGGTCCTTGCGATGGACCGGCCCTATGCATTAGCTATCAGGGACAACACTCACGAGTCTGACGGTTTCATCCACGCTCGGCTCGCACCTGAGTGGGTACGCGACTGGCAAGGCCCCTTCTACATCGAGTGCAAGGAATCTATCGAGAAGTTCTTTGCTAGCACCGCAAGCGTGGGTAACTCCACCGTGACCGGGTAACCCCGCGCCAGCGGTGAATTACAGTCCACCACTTTGGCTCTTACTGACACCGGCCCCCCGGTAGTATCCGGGGCTCCGGCCTTCCTATCGTGAGGAACCCTATGCGCCCATTAGACGTAATTCTCTGCCTCGCGTTGGCAGCCACTTACCATCGGACCGACGCTGCCGTCGTAGCAACGGCGAAGCGTTTACTCAAGCGAGTAGAGCGCCGGGACAGGCAATCGCTCTTTGATGTGATCAACCACAAGACGCCGTGCCGTTACATCATCCACCACTTGGTGAACCTTCCCGATGAGGTCATCTGTATGGATCTGCCGGCTGAGCGCGTAGCACCACACATCAAGCTGTCGATGGCCAAGGCTCAAGCAGCCAGTGCCATCCAGAAACCTTCACCTGCCGCCTAACATCGGAATCAACTCGCAAAAGGAGCGACGGATGAGCCAACAGAACGCTCGTTGCCCGTACTGCAAGACCATCAACTTGCTCGCCGATCAGAGTCTGGCGGGCCATTTCATCCAGTGCCAGTGCTGTGGAGCGCGCGGCCCAATCAAGGACTCCGAGGCAGAAGCCTTTGCCGCCTGGAATGGGGTAGACGAATCGCGCTCTAACTCCACCGGCGACCTGCAGGTGCTCGGCTTCCTCAGTACCGAGGCAGTGGAGGCACTCCTAACCGATGCCGATGTAGCTGTCACCTGTTTCAACAAAGCCAGGATGATCCCTACCGGCGCGATCGCCGTAGTCCGCTATGACCATGCTCAGGCCCAGGTTGAATTCGCAGAGGCTCGGCAGTCACTGCTGACTCTCGAAGTAGACCCTAAGTCTCCATCCAATATTTGGACCCCAGCTTTGGGATCAACGGTTAGCTCTACATAGGTGACCAAATCGATTTGGCAGACATGGCCGGTCATCGCGTGATGGCGAGAGCTGCCGTCGGCGGGCGCGTCACCTTGGCTGAGTTCGAGCGGGTGGCGAGGTTGGGGAATCATCGCGATCAGGTAGCTGGTCACCCCTGGCATACCAAGCGCCAGCCTGACAACAGCTGGTGGCACAGGGCGGGGTTGGGAGAATGCGAGGCTCAAGAGCAAAAGCAGGCCTTTCAAGTACGAGTGATCGGCTTGTTGTTACCACTACATTCGGGAGTAGCCTTCATGATCGATCTCAACACCGCCGGTGCACGTCAGGCTCTGCGCATGCAGCAACCTGATGAGGAAATGGAAGTTCGGGTGCGATATCAAGGCCGAATCTTCGACATCACGTTCCTTCCTGACGAAGATGGCACCCAACCCACAGACCCCAACGATCATCCGGTAACCGACGAGCAGGCTAAAGGATGGCTGCGCGGAGAGTGGTGGTATCACCACATCATGGTTCATATCCGCAACCATGACGGCTCGGAGATCGACGATGTGAAGGCCACCTGTGACAGCTACAGTTGCCTGCCCAGCTTCTCCGAACCCTACGACATCATCGTTCGCCTCTGTGATGAGCTCCTCAAAGAACACCCCTTCTGATCTCGCAAAATCATCCCCGAGATTCGGGGGAGGACGCTTCGCTGGAATCCCTCCTGCGCCCTGATACCCTGCAGAAATTGAACCTCATTCCTCGGCGCTGAATGGCGCCGGGGGCTTTTGCAGCCGGACCAGAAGGCGACTCCGAACGATGCTGAACCTCTACGACCCGGCCGCCCGCCATGCGCTGCGCATGCCCGGCCGAGACCAGGAACATACCGTCGAGCTCCGTCATCTAGGCGAAGGCTGGTGGGTGGACTTCAAAGTCACCTTCATCCCCGAAGAACCTAAGCAATGCGTTCAGCATGAAACATCGGAGACCAATGCGTTGGTGCGGCCCGCCGTGGGGGAAAACGTAGAGTGGTGGTACCACCGCATGGTCGTAACCTTCCTGAACCTAGCGGAGGAGCCGAACGAGAGAGATCCACTCTCGATTATTCGACATGAACGACTGATTTCTTCCGATGATCACTACGACCTGGTGCTCGAGGGCTGCCGGCTACTGATGAAGGAAAACCCGTTCTAGGTTCCGCCGGCGGCCGTAATGTGCGGAGGTGGTCCGCATACATTCGAAGGTGCTATGAACATTTCGCCCGGTCCTGCGCATATTTGCGGTGCATCTCCGCATATTGCGCCTGCCTCGTATGCCGATTGACTACCAATCTTCGGTTATGACTGATTCCGGGGTGATCGCCTTGCCCTGCATCGGCCCACATCCGCAGGAGGTTCTGGCACAGCTAGGCACGTCCGATGATGGCTCCATCAGACCTAACCCAGTCACGGAGCCGCCTCATGAACCCTGCATTCGAAAAAGCACTCGCCGCCCGCTCCCTGTGGAACAACGTAGCTGTCCTCTCTAGCATCGAAGGGTGTGATCCCCAGGCCGAGGAGGCGTTGCAGTCGGCATATGACGCTGTCCATCAGTTGGCAAGCGATGACGTGCTGATCCATCGCCACTATGGGTCACGCGCCCCTCTGCTCTTACTGGATGTGCCTGAGTTGGCTGAGCAGTACAACCTGGCACATGAGCTGTACACGGAGCTGTACTACGAGAACTACCGCAACGGCTCGATTGGTCAGCTCTCGGCTGAGTGGCTGAAACCGGCCTCGCCCCTAGATCAGCCGTACACGAAATGGCTGGTGGCGGTGGACAAGCAAGTGGCGGCCTTGATGGAGATTTCCTACTCGCAAGTAGCTGAGGCTACCCAGGGGCAAGCCAAAACCTTATTGCTGGCCTGGAGCCGGGGGATGGATGCAGACGAGGCTGCGGAGACCGTAGTTCAGGCGCACATCGAACGTGAGTACGAGAGGGAGTTAGCGGAGGAGGAAGAGCGCCAGGCGCACTGGCAAGACATTCAGGACACCTACGCCTCCATCGAGTCTGACCTCTGGGCTGGCTGGCGTGAAGAGTGCGTGGAATTGGGCCTGGTCGACTAATGCTAACGCTGCTACCGCAAAGCATGCTGTTCAAAGAGAGGGATTGACCATGATTCAGCTGACAACCGACGCCGCGGCCCGGGCGCTGCGAATGAAACGGCCAGACGTGCCGCATACCGTCCGAGTAGGCTACAAGGGACACACCTTCGATGTGACGCTGGGCACGGGGGCAACTTCCGTTGCACCTCTCGACAGCGCGCCCTGGTTGTTCGAGCACGATGACCTAGCCTTCTACATCGACGGCGAATGGTGGGAACACCACGTTGAAGTCCGATTATTGGTTCCCGATGCTGGCGCTTGCCAGACCCGAATGTCGGTGGCCAAGGCCAGCGCCAGCATTGTGCCCAGCATTATCAACCCCTCCTTTGACGAGATTGTCCTTTGCGAGGACCTGATCGCGGAGTTGGTTCGCATGGGTTCTGGTACGCATGCTTCTACCCGATGATTTGATAGTCACTTCGAAGCGAAACATGTTCCGCTCGACTCCCCAGCCGAAAAACTGGGGCTTTCCAATTCCAACGTGTGGGGTTCAACAATGAAGTTCAAACCATTTCCTCATCGGTTGCGCCGTCTGGATTTCAACCAGCGCAAGGCTTCCTTGTTCGAGCGAAGGCAGCAACGTGAGGCGAATGCTTTACCGCTCTTCGCTGAAATGATCCGAGCGGAACAGCACGACTGGGAAACCGAGAAAGAGATTCGCCAGCGTAGGGATGATGCAACCTTGATCAACTGGCGAGATCGGGAAGCGCGAGTCTGGCGCAAAGCCAGGAGCATGTTTTTCGCCCTACCGAGCGACGACAGGGCTTCGGTCATCCGCGATTGGAACACCATTTGGCGCAACGCATGGACTCCCACCAACCTGATTTACCTGGTGGAGAAGTACAACGGGGTCGGGGCCCAGCGTGAAGCCGCAATGCGAGAGGAGCGCCGGCAGATGGATGTCCGGATCATGGCCAAACTCTCACACCAACAAGGGCTCTTTTGATGGATGGCGGGAAACCAGATTGGAACCTTACTCTTGGTTCCCAAGTTGGGGGCTTCCCGCCACGCCACAATGCCGTTTTCAATTCTGTTCTAGCATGGCGCCGAGTCATCGTTCAAACAATCGACGTGACCATCCTGTGCGCAAGGTGTGCGCACTGCGGTTCTGGCACAGTTAGCCTGCCCTGAAGATGGCCTCATCACTTCAGGAGGTTATCCCATGCAGCGCCCCCACTCTCCCAATCAGTTCAGCTTGACCTTCTCGGCCCAAACGCCCCCGGCGAGCCCTGCTCTAGTTCTGTGCCCGGCGCACCTCCTACCGGGCGCAGTAGTTGCCCTGGATGATCCAATTCTCCAGATCAGCGACATGGACATTCGCGAATACATGCGCGCTCGTTTCACCTACGACGAGATGCTCGCAGAGCTGACAGCTATCAGCCATCTGGCAGAGAAGCGCCGGCGATACGGTTCCCGAGCAGAGATGGGCCTGGGCGGCCCGCGCAGCTACCAGGACGTGGGTACCGCGGAATCGGTTATGGACTGGATGCACGAACACGAACTGCGCCGCGTGAACCAGATCAAGCTGGCGCTCCAGGGGAGCGCCTAAGCAAACAGCGAACGGCTCGCCCTGGACTGCAATCTTCACCGGAGCGTCTGTCGAGGTCATATACCCCTACAGTGACGAGGACGACTATCGAATGACGAAACACGATTTGTTGAAGGTCATTCAAGAGAGTTCAAATGTTCAAAAGGCTGAGATAGCTGTTGAAGGCGTCAAGGTCACTTACTCCTGCCAGCATCCGGTAACTAAATCATGACCGATTCCCTAGGCCCTTTGAGCCCCGAAGAAGAAGAAATGATCCGTCGGCATCGCGACGAGAAGGCCCAGCGTGCCGCGGCATTGGCATTCCGCTTGAAAGCCCTCAAGGTGGCCGCTGAGTACGAAGCCTGGCTGCAACAGGATGAAGAGTGTGGGGATTCGTTCTCGACGTTCGTGAACCGATTCGGCTACCAGGACAGCGATTGCCAACCCATGCACGAATACGTCAAGCGAATCCATAAGGCAGCAACTCCTGACTGAAGGTAGGGTTTCGATGGAAGGAAGTCCGTTCATCAAGAGCGTGACCGGGAACTATCCCGTTTACCCGGGCGATCCCCTGGTACTGGCCACTGCGATCATGGAGTTCTACTCCGACTTTCCGACGGCCAATGCGCCTACAGAACATGGTTGGTGCGCCGCCCTGAGCGATAGCCGCATCCCTGGAGCCGGAGACCACGTCGGTGCTGCGGTGCGCTGCTTGAGTATTGGAGCCGAAGGCGGTTCAGTAGATGAGATGGTGGCCGCCGCGTGCAGTTACTGGGAGCGAGGGCAGGCCGGCGGGCACCATGGATATGTCTCTGCCGGCATCGAGCAGGCCAAGGCCGTGGAGCCGAAGTTCCGCGAGCTGGCGGAGCGTTGGTTCCCGAACTGACCCACCCTCCCCGATCAAGGCCCGCCGATTTGTCGGGCTTCTCGTTCCTGCAGGGAAGGTCGGGCCCTACGGTTGGGCTGAAGCTACGCACTAGCCGTAGTGAGGCTCGGATTCATGCCCGAGGTTCCGAACTCACCGTGCATCGATGAAGAGTGCGTTCAGGCCGAAATTTCCGGCCCGGGAGCAGTTGGAGCTTGAGGTTCGGTTTCGAGTCCCGAGATCGGTCTCGAAGCTTCCGAAAGTGGGGTATCCGAGTATTCAGGGTCATCCATTTTTCAAGCTCGGGCATAAAGCCTTCGCCAAGCACATCGCGTATGCACTTGTAGATTGCAGACCTGAATTGCAGATCAGAGAGTAACTTGATCTCCTTCCGCCGGCGGTCCCACTCGGTTTTCAGTTTCCAACTCCGGGCGCCTTTCCCGTTCTCCTCCAGCTCACGGTTCAGTTCGACCAGGGCGTCATAGGCCCTGAGTTTCGATACCTGGATGGCTTGCAGGAGTTGTGTGTCGGTGAAACCGTTCTGCTGGGCCCAGAGCGGAAAATCTTGACCATATACACCCGCTTCCCAGAACTTCGCTCGGATCACTCCCACAGCGCCCACGATCTCCGGGTACAGCTTCGAGAACTCGGAGAGGTATCGCTCTCGTTGGTAGTCGTGCACGCGCGCCAGGGCGGCCTCGCCGGCGAGATGTAGCACGCCACGGGCAAGCGCCTGGTCGGTTCGGATTTCCAGCCGTACATGCATCTCGCTTCGCAACACTTCGATCTGCGTATAGAGGTAACGCTGACCGTCACGGTCTTTGCGAGCCACCGCGGCTTCCAACCTGCGGTTCAGGATTCCAATCGCGCCAGCGCACAGGGCCACGACGGTGCCGTGCCTATAGCTGCTCCTGATGAACTCCAGGAATCCGGCCTCGCTTTTCAGTGCTGATTTCAGATCAATCCACGGCATAGGAAATCTCCCCTATTGATTCCCCGAGGCTACTCCACTCCTGAGGAGGTACATGCTCAAAGGCTACGGCTGATTTCCGGATCGCAGATGGTGGCACGGGAGGACCAGCCCGATTCTTGCCTCAATTGATCAACGAACAGGCACTTGAGGCGATGAGCACGCATAACACACAGATCGAACTCGGCCAGTACCCAACCCCGGCCTGGGCTGCAGCCGCGATCGTACGAAAGAACTTCAGCCACCTCAGCGCCAAGGATTTCGTCCTTGAGCCAACGTGCGGCCCAGGGCGCTTTCTGCAAGCGGTTCCCCAATATGTGCCGGCGCTGGGGATAGAGATCGATCCGCATCTCGCTCAGCAAGCACGTGACCTAACCGGCAGGCCGGTCATTACCGGCGACTTCTTCCAGGTGGAGCTCGAAGAGCGTCCAACCCTGGTCATCGGTAATCCGCCTTTCGAAACCAAATTCATCGAACGATTGCTGGATCGTGTACACGGCCTGCTGGTCGACAATGGCCAAGTGGCATTCGTCCTACCCTGCTACTTCCTCCAGACAGCGGCGAGAGTGTGTCGGTACAACGAACGCTGGGCCATCCAGCAGGAGATGCTGCCCAGAAACCTCTACGCCGGGCTGAAGCATCCCCTGACTTTCGTGACGTTCACCAAAGACCAAGAGCGCCTGATGATCGGCCTCAGCCTTTACCACGAACTGGCGTACCTCCAGGGCCTGCCAAAAGATGTGCAGGAGGCCATGAGTCAGGGCCCCGCCTCCTGGCGCGAGGTCGTCGGGCAGGCCCTCGATCTGTTCGAGGGAGAGGCCGACCTGAGCCAAATCTACGAATACGTTGCTGATCGCCGGCCGACGGCTAACCCGAACTGGAAGGAGCAGGTCCGTAAGGTCTGCCAGCAGACTGCGCGCCGCGTGGGCCCCGGGCGATATGCGAAGCCGGAGCAGCTGGACATGCTGGCCGCATAGCTGATCGAACATCTGGAGAGACACCGCATGACCACAACCAATCAACAGCAGGCGGTTCAAGGGAATCAACCTGAGAAGGTCAGCCCCGAAGAACTGCAAGCCATGATCGCCCAGTACCAGGCCGGAGAAGTGATTGCGTCCCGGCTACCCTTCACGTTCCCCTCGGGCTTTAAGCTCACTGAGGTGGTCCCGCAATGCAAGCTGTGCGGGAGTGAAATCCGAAAGCAGGACTTTAGGGGGAGCTGGAACCACGTACTGCCGGATGTCGTGGTGATCGATGGCCACGGAGTGTGTCGGTCCTGCCGTTGCATCACAGCATTTCTCTTCCGAGTCCGAGGGGAAAGCCCTGTGGTCCTGGAATCGATCAGCGATGAAGGCGTTTGGCAGCAATACACCCAGCACCAGACGGTGTGGGCGCGGATCAAGCGCCAGCTCCGATTGCTGACCTCCCGCTTCTGACACACTCCGATTGACCTCAGACTGGTCTCATCGCTAACACGCCATGGAGCCCCATCATGAGCCTCAATCCAACGATCATGGACGAAGCCAAAACCGAAGTTCTGAGCTGCCTCAACAACGCGAGCCGGTCAATCCACGAGTTTCACGACGCACCAGCGTTCATGAGATGGTGGGAACAGTACGATTCTGGTGATTCCGGCCTGACCCACGACCAGAAAATCGACCTCTACTGTCAGCTTCGGGTTGAGGTATACACCTTCCAGGGCTGCCTCGATGAGTACCGCCGCCTACTGACGGGAAAACCAGGCATAGCAATGAGAATTGGCGATTGCCATTATGCCTACCTCAGCGCCAGCGGGGAGCTAATCGGCTTGACGGTGAACCGCAATAGCACGATCGACGAGGCTGAGCCTTACGACTTCGATAGCAGCGCGTTCAATACCTGCATTGGGGGCTGGATGGATGAGGATTACCGCCAGACACGCAAATGGATTACCAAGCCTCAATTCGTGCCGGTGACAGTCGATCCTCTCCCTGAGAAGTACACAGAGTTTGACCATGCTGGCCAGCGCTGGTCATTCAACCGAGATGAACTCTCCATGCTTGAGAGCGAAGACAGCTGCTTCCACTTTGTGGCGTATCACTTGCTGTCCGAACCGACGACTGAATCGGTGATCGCTTTCATTGAATCGAATGGGTTGGGTTAACTCTCACCCCCATAACCCTCCGCAGGACAAGCATTTCGAGCGAGTGGATTAGGACACTCGCTTTCCCCCTCAAAACTCTCATCAAGCGAATTTCAGCCGGTCGCTTTCGTTGGTAGCCAAATTTCGGTCGCGGGACAATCCGGGTCCATCTTTGGAGAAATCCCGTGCTCAGACGACACCGAAAACACCTCGGCGTGTTCTTGATCCTGGCGACTGTGGCAGGAGTGATCAGCTCCTGCTGGGGTATTGGCACACCTCAACCAAGCCGACCATGCGGAAGACTACGAGCGTACCGTCCTGGCCTTGCAGTCCGCTGAAGCGGAACGCGATCAATTCAAAGCCGAGCTTGAGCGGCTTAAAGATCAGGCGCCCGTTGCATTCATGTTCAGGGGGGCCGACGGCCGTCTTCGTATGGATGCTTGCCGCCACAAACCCAACGAACCGGGATGGGAAGGCGTCTACGGAGAATCCAGGCCACCCCGACACCACGCCCGACAATCTGATATCGCCGCGCGAACGCACGGAGGACATCAGCCGACTTGAACGCTCAGGCGTGGAACTGCATTGCTGGTCAAGTTTCCCCTGGCAGAAGCCCAGCCTGCCTGAGCAGGGTCTGGTTCTGGCACACCCCTAGGGCGACGATGATTGCTTCCGTGAAATCCCATTCCTCCAATTTTTCAGGAACTGCTAGCGATGAGCATCGAAGCGAAAAGCACCATACCGGCGTCCCTCATCCATCAGCCGGAGGTTCTCGCGTACCTCAACTACCACAAGCAGGACGTCGCCGGCCTTTCCTTCTCGCCCCTTTCGGGGCAGTGCAAGCAGCTGATGGCCGTTGAGCAGTACCACCAGAGTGTGGATGCTCTGACGGCCCAGCTGGACATAGCTTTGCAGGACCTGGCTACGGCTCAAGCCGAGCTGCAGCGTAACAAGGTCACCATTGCTGGGATGAATGAGGCCCATGCGAAGCTCGCAGGGATGTATGAGGGGGCTCTCTCGCAGATCAAGACGCTTACTGCCTCGCCCACCTTCAACCTGTGCCGCTGCGGCGATCAACGTCTTCCGGCCGTGACCCTGGAACGCAACTCCCTGGGACCTTTTTGGAAAGCTGCATGCCCGGCCTGCAAGCATTCGGTATCGACCTTCACCGAGCCAGGCCTCGTCCAACTGTGGAACGCACTGTCCAAGGTGCCCCGGCCCATGCCTGAACCCACCGACGTGGAAGGGCATGTCGGTTTGGTCACCTACACCGCCTTCTGGCACACCTACGTGTCCGGCTATGAGAATGGAAAGCAGGACACAAGAACTAGCAACTGTACGAAGTACAACCCCAGCGGGGCAGCTCACAAGTCCATGGCCCTCCTTGCCAGCCTGGCCCAACAGGAGCAGAACGCCCATGAGTGAGACCCGGCACAACCTGAGCACATCGGCTGGCGGCCGCGGCTACCTGGTGGATTACTTCCAAACCAAACTCGGACGCTACGACTTCACCCGATACATCCGCGATCGCCTGGCTGCTGATTTCGCCTGCATTTTGTCCCAGCACCTGAAAAAAGAGCAGGCCGAAACCGACACCATGCGCGCGGATCGGACGGCAGGCTGGCGTTGCTTCCACTGTGGCGAGCACTTCCTCGACGAGGCCGCTGCCGCCCTTCATTTCGGCACTCATGAGATGCAATCGCCGGCCTGCCTTATCGACGTGGCGGAGTACCGCGAGATGGAAGCACGTCTGCGCAGCTACAACGACGAGGATGCCGAAATCCACCGAGCAATGGCGCGCCAGCGAACCCAACATCAGATCGAGCTTCGCCGTGCTGAAGAGCAGGGCTATTCCCGGGGCCTTAAGGACGCTGCGGATGCCATGGAGCGCCAGCAAAGCTTGCATCAAATTGAGCTAAGCCGCGCTGAAGGGCTGGGCTATTCCCGGGGCCTCAAGGAGGCCACGGGGGCGATCCTCGACAAGCAAATGCAGGAGGACTAGCCAGATGAGCCGGATACAAACCGCCGAAGACAAGATCGCCAAGGTGCTGGACTCGTATCACGCCTACCTGAAGGAATGGAAGTACGACGAAAAACAGTCCCTCTTTTCTTCTGGCGGGTGGGTATTCAAGGGCAAGAACCACACCGCCCACGAAATGAACAGCAAGATCCTCGCCCGCCGAAATCAGGGCGTGCAAAAGATCCTCAAGATCACTTCCGAATCGAACGCCGGCACGGCTGACACCTCGCTCTCTGCAGAGTAACAGGCACGCCAGCATCTCTTCATTCCCAATCTCGTGGAGCCAACATGTCTTTCATCCCATCCCCCTCGAAATCCGGTGGTCGAACCGAAGCCGACGCAACACCGCAAGCCATGGGCCTTGCGATGAACGGCTATGAGATCCGAAATGCTCTGGAGTTCCTGGCCCCGGAGCGCACCCCTGAACAGATGAGTCATCGACTGGTGATCGAACTGCACTCCGAATCTCAGGAGATCCGCTGTCCTGAGTCCGGCCTTTACGCGCGCCACGAGAGACTCCCAGAGGACATCGCCATCTACCTGGTTGACCATGAGCCCGCCCAGGTGCTGCCCACCCAGGGTATGGCGCCGTACGACAAGGACGATCTCGATGCTGACGATCAACCCCGGCATGTACCCAGCCTCGTGCTGAACGGCTATCAGTTGCTGAACGCCATCGAGTTCCTGGCCCCGGACAACACTCCTGAGCAGTTCGAGCAGACGCTGGTGATCGAGCTGCATGAGCAGGACGAGGACTTCCCTGTGGCAGGCTTGTACGCCTACCACGATGAGTGCCCTGAGGAAGGGGCAATACTGCTGCTCGAGCACCAGGAAGGAGTGCTGGCCGGAGGTAGTCAAGAAGAGACCTACGAGACCAAGATTGCGAACACCCTCGAGCTGGTGAAACAGGCTGCAGATGCCATCCAGGTTTTCACCGGGCACGACAGCAGCGCGAATCTGCGGCACCACTATGGCGAGAAATGGTGGGAGAAGTTGGACGACTTGCGTGACAAACTGCGCGCAATCGGGAAGAGCCTCCCGCTCGCCCACTCCGACCAGTTGCTGGCGCTCGACAAGCAGTGCCGGGATGATGTCGGTCGCGCGTTGGGGCTCATCCCTTCGGAAGATCGTGGTTTTGCTTGGTCCTATCTGCTTGCCGCAATCAAAAAAGTAGTGGGCTCACACGTCCTGTCCTCGATCAAAACGGCAGTTGAGCAACCTGGCGCGCATGAGGCAGTTCAGGATCAACGACCTTCTGATTGGTCGTGCTTCGATCCAACGTTCGTCATCGAGTATCTGCGCGAGAGCAGCACCTTCGATGCTGACCTCATCGGGAAAATGTTGGAGTACGCCACTCGCCCTGTCGAAGCCGGGCAAGCCTCCCCTAGCCCTGTGCTTGGGTGTGACTACCGAGGCAAACATTTCGGAGCGCCGTACCTGGATGCTCAATGCCAGAATGGCTACCTCTGGGACGAAGATAGCTGCGATGAGCCTGGGGGGCCGCTGCTCAACGGCGGTGATATTCCGTGCCCCAAATGCAATGCCGCGGAGTACGCGGAATATCTGCGCCTGGACGAGGACGACAATACCAGCCCGGTGCCTGTTGGCGATATCGAACTGGCACGCAAGCTGTTCGAAGAAATGGCACTCATTGCGGATGACGAGAAATGCATCCACATGCTGGCCGGCGCACTTTCCAAAGCACAGCCCCTGGCACCCCGCGACGATATTCTCTCCCGAATGAGCGAACTGGAGTCCGTCGCCAAAGAAGGCAGGCCGAAGAAGATCGTTGTCCGACTGAAGCATCCCGACAGCGAACCCACCGGTTGCAGCAGCCTGCTCAACTACCACGAACCGACGCGCCAGCAGTTGATTACTGCCGGTATCCCGCTGAGTCGGCACACTCGGAATCCTATCGTTAGTTTCGGGATGATCGGGTGCAAGACGACGGCCGATGGTGTTATCGAATACACCTGGGGGGAATCCCAGGAGGTCCTGCTCGACAAATCCATCCCGACTGTAGACATGACACGTCCGGCCTGGCTGATTCCGGAACTCAAACCTGACGTTGTGGGTGCTCTGCTGCTGGGAGGAATCAGCGGCTCGGAGTACGGCGACAACGACATTCAGGTTGATTCCAAGGTCGTCGAGCGGCTCCAGGCCGAACGTGTAACCACCGAAGGCGATGTAGTGGTCGAGCTGGTAACTGCCGACCAGTACAAGCGCGACGTCGCTGGTCTGCAAGCACGTGTGGATCTCTTCGACCGGCTGGCGGTCGCTAACAAGGCCCTTGCCGACTCGTTCCAAGCTGAACGGGACACTGCACTGGCCAGCCAGGCGGCTCAAGTCCGCGTGATCCCGGCAAACTGGAAGATCGAGCGTACCGGCGAGCGCATCATCGTCCAGCACCTGCACAACGGCGCCGGCTATGCCGCCTCCCGTGCGGGTGAATCCGGCATTGCCGAGGCGGTACTGTTCCTCCTCGCTTCCGACCTGGTTGGTGATGGCGTTGTCGCCCAGGAGGACGAGGCATGAAGCGCCGTCCAACTGGGTTCGTTGCGACCTGCCAGTGCGGCGTTGCCATTGGTGCGATGGACATCAATCGCACTGAGCGAGCGGATGCGGGCAGGCTGCTCGGCAAATGGCTGTACGACGGTTGGACCGTCGAACCGCGCTTCGCCGGCACCTGGTCCGCGGAAATCGGTCCGTGTAAGTGCCCCAAGGCAGAAGGAGACCAGCATGAATAAGGTGCAACGCTACAGCGTGGATGCGAGACATCTGCACCCGCAAGGCTTCCTGGTAGGCCAGGGTATGGGGGAGGTCGTCTACGTCGAGGAGTTCGACAAGGTAGCCACCGAATCCCAGGCAAACGCCAATGCGCTCGCAGCGGCACAGAAAGAGATTGCCACTCTCCGCGCCATGCTGAGGATGGCACCGGAGTGGATGGCCCTCACTGGCCCGGGCCAGATCAAACAAGGGGACATGCTTCGCTTTAAGGTCGGTGACAGCGAGATCGAAGCGCCAGCGCAACTGGTGCTTCATGAGGGAACCGGCCGCGAGGAAATCGTCTACAACCGTGGGAAAAACCACTATTTCATCACCGGCATGGCCGTCGATGGCACCAGCTCTCACAAGAACGTCATGGTGAAGAGAGGCCAGGCACGGACGGGTAATGAACAGCTTCTTCGTCGACTTGGACAGGTCATCGCCTGGCAATGCTTCGGCGACTGCAGGATGTTCAGCGAAGAAGCAGTGCTGACCCCTGCGGAGGTCATTGCAGAGCTGGACGCTGTACTGAAGGGCGCGGAGTCCGGCCATGCCTGAGAAGCTGAAGCCGGTTTGTCATCGTGCGTTCTTCCTGAGCGCTCCCCAGCACTGGGGACCATGCAGCAAGGAGCACCATGACATGGTCAAGGCCAACCCAAAGGAATGGCCTGATTATGAGGTGCAGGAGCTTTACGTCCTTCCTGCGAATCATGTGGTCCTACCGCGGGATCTGCTGGAGCGCATTGCCCACGACGATGAAGGCATGTCCGATCTAGCCGACTTTGAAGAGTTGAAGCGGCTCCTTCGTCTCCGGCAACCGTAACCCCGACCTCCAAATCCACATCCTGGGCGTTATTGTCCAGCACACCCCACCAGGAGAAGCACCATGGATCTTGTTCAACTGCTTGACGCGATCCGCGCTTACTACGGCGATACCAGCCGCAGTCGCGAGGCCACCCGCGAAGGTCTTGAAGAGGCCCAGAGCGAAATCGAAACCCTGATCGACAGTTTGGCTGACTAGACAAAGCCTACCGGTGGCTTCTGGCACGCACTGATCAAATAGAAGATGGGCTGAAGTCATAACGCTCCAGGAGAACCCCGACAGTGCATCAAACCCCTGAAACCGCCCCCTCACGGCCATGACGGAGTCCCAAGTGCTGGCATGGATCGACGAGCAGACCTGCTATTCGGACCTGCACAAGCCTACCCCGTCGAACTTGCTGTATTTCGCACGCGCCAGGGGGAATGCCAACCTGACGGACATCGATGAACGCCGGTGGGTGCTATCCCATACCCCGGCCGGATATGAGTTGAAGTGCCTGGACTAACGCCTTCCCCGCCTGAGCCTGCCAGGTAAAACAGGCCCGATACCCTTGGCAGTTCGTCACGGCTCTGCCAGGGGGCATCGGAGAGAGAGTTGAATCGCGGTACCAGCTCGTTCTCCCATGCAGCCCGGAAAATTAGTTCGCCCCGCAGGGCGTAATGGAGCCCCTATGGCATTCGAGTACGTGCGCCAGCACTATCAAGTCCCAGCATGCGTTGGCCGGCGCGTTACCGCTTACGGTGAACCAGGCACGATCATGGCGGACCACGGCCATTACATCGGCGTGGTTTTGGATAGCGACCCGAAGAAGCGGATTCGGAATTACCACCCCACGGACGAGATGGTGTACGGGGAAGTTACGAGTGACCTCCCCCTCCGCCAGTTTGAAGTCCTGATCTGGGGGAGGAATTGGTGGGATTCTGCACGGCAAACCATGCAAGTTTGGGCTGCCAACCACGCCCAGGCCAAATACAAGGCGTACCAGGAACTGGATGACTGTTTCGAGGACGCAACTGCGATGTTCGGCTTCAAAGCCCGGCTGGCCTGATCATGGAAGTCAACGCGCGCGAATGCGAGGCGGCAGGGCTTGATCCGAAGGAGGTCCGCAGGATAGCTGCCGGTCTGAGCCGTTATGCCCGCGAGGCTGCAGCTCTGGGGTTGGAGATCTTCGGCGGTTCAGGAACAGGTGACCTTCGTACCGAGGCAGACGCCCGACGCGCAGGACTGATTCTGGCACGCCTGGATGGATCGTTTAATGGTGGTGACGGTGCATCGGATTACGACGAGGACGGACTTCTCCGGGGCGAAAGCTGAGTACCGCGCGCCAATCAGAGGACATGTGCATGAGTGATGCAGCCAAGACTCTGCTCCATCAAGTGAAGGGCTGGCGCTCCGGCGGTTGCGCCGATGAGCCGACCCGAGGCTACGCATTCCACGCAGCACGTACTTGGGCACAGGCGATCATCGCCGGAGCCGAATAACGAACCGCTCTGTTCAGGAGCAACCAGAGAGAGACCCGATATGGAACAGCTGACTATCGATGGAAACCCGGTCGAAAAGACAATCAACCTTCGTTGTTTCCGAGTGGACGACCATGACTACTACGCCGCCGCCGACGAGGCCGAAGCCCTCCGGCTGCACTCCGACCTGACGGGCATTGACTGTGAGGAAGTCGACAGTTGCACCGAGGTTGTCGGCGATCTGCTCGACAAACCATGGCAGGAAGAAGACAAACCAGGTGTCTCTGTCGGTACGCTTCGGCAATGGCTGGCCGAGGCCAGGGAACCTGGCTGGCTGGCCGGTACCGAGTAAGGAGCCGGTCATGACCACCGAAACCCATCGGGACTATCCCTCACCGCCGACGAACTCGCTGACATGGACATGACTGAGCAACAGTTTCATGACCACGTAGGGGCAGCCTTGGATGACGCGCAACCCGATCTGCCCGGGTTCAATGTCGAAGTAGACATCCAGGACTGACCTATGGCCGCCAAGCAAGAGAAGTCGATCGCTTTCGAAGCAGGCCGCCAGGCCTACCACTGCGGGGTACCGCTTGAGCAGAGCGCACTGCGCATCGGCAGCGCCCAGTACGAAGATTATGTCGACGGCTACGATAGCGCGAAGTCAGCCACCTCAAAGCGCAAGCAGTAATTCGTGGCGACCGCTTAACAAAAGCCCCCTCAAGACTGAGGGGGTTTTACGTTATGAAGCCATGCTTCCCTTCCGATTTCGCATGCGAAACTGCCAGCAGGGCTCCCAGAACTCAATTTCAACCCAAATATCAAGCGCAGGGATAGTGGCACCACTCTGGACTGAACTGCAAAGACCAACGCCAGCAAAAAGCCCCTGCTACGCAGGGGGCTTACCTCGCAGTAACTTGAATTCAAACCAACGGATCTGATGCCGGCGGATCAGCAAACAAAGAGGGCTGCTCTTCAACTGACATGCCTTTCGAAACTTGGAAGTGAATCCCGTCGTAGATAGCCTGAGCCTTTTTCGGACCTATCCCCTTCACCGCACACAACTGTTCCACCGAGGCATTGATCACCGCATGTACGGAACGGAAGTGCTCGAGCAGTTTGCGCGCGGCTACTGGGCCACAACCATTCAAACCCTCCAGAGTGAACAGAAACTGGCCAACGCCGGCCGGCACCTTACCTTTGCGAGTGGCAGGCACGTAGTCGAGTCCATCCTGCTCGTGCTTGGCGAGCCGGTAGATCATTCCGGCCGCACGCCTGGGGGCCTTGTACCAGAGCACCGTCTGTTGGTGCACCACTGCCAGATAACTCAGTGCTCCATCCAGTGCATCAGGATGAATCTGGGCCCTGGTGGAATAGACGTCGCCTTCAATTAGCCAGATTCGGCGCTTGAAGTTCATCATCATCTTGCTGGACTGGTTGATGAATCTGCCATCGGTAACGCTCATGCAGAAGTCGATGGCGGTTTTCCGCTCCAGCACTAGATCGGCGCTCAGGACGTAGTCCCCAACCTCCAGGTTCACGATTTCAACCTCTGCGCCCATCTCGCGCAGGGCATCGGGAATACGTGAAGGGATTTCCCGGGCGTCCACAAAAATCTTGACCATTGCCTTTCCTGACCGAATTCGGGGATCGACCTCAATATAACGGGTGACTCAGTTCTGACCACGTCGAAACACTGCCCTGGAGAGCAGGCCCGATATTTCTCAGGGTAAGGGGTGGCGGCACACTCTCATCGCTGTAAAGATCGCTTCATCAACCAATACGCGCTTTGGAGAGCCCCATGAACACCCTGACTTCCCCTGTGGAACAATTGGCCAATCTCGGCTACGACCTGGTCAATGGTGTCGTGCGCTTTGAGGCCGCGATGTCGATGGACGCCTCGATCATTGTCCGTGACGAAAATGGCAATGACCTGCAGATCAGCAGCAACGAAGGCAAGCTGGTTGTGGGCGCTGCCGTTGCAAAGCAAGGGCTGACCGTACCCGCCATGATGGTACGCCGCAATGATCGGCAACCCTGCGACAGCAAAGGTGGGAGGAGCGTGACTCCGGCTCATGTCTCCAAGAAACCCAATGTGCCGGTGGACATGCTGCGCCTGCTGGCACGCATCCAAAAGTAATCCGGTCTAGGACTGGAACCGGCCTGGCCAAACCCATCATTCGGTACAGGCACCCCTGGATGGCCACCGCTACGCCTATGGAACCCTGGCAGAGGATTACCTAGGCGAAGACGTGATCACCAAAGTCGTGTTCTTCAACGGTACCACCCAGATTGTTGGCCGGTGCAACGTGAACATCAACAAGGGCCAGATGCCCAGTGCCCTCGAGCTTTGAGCAAGGAGCAAGGAGCAAGGAGCAGCTGCATCATGCGCGTTAAACAGAAAACTGTCCTGGGAAGCCACCCGACCAGCCTGCCCCCACCCAGTGATGACGAACGGCCGACATGAAGACCAGCGGCTATTTCCTGGACACCAAGAGATTCCCTTGCGGGCGCGTCGCTGGCGTCATCAAGTTCATGTTCACCTATGCCATCGTGGCCGACGTTACCGTAACGAGCTATTCAAGGCGCTGGTGCTATTCCGACCTGATAACTACCCTCTGCGCCCTAGAGGACTGGGACTACTACGAGACCAGGCCTGAAGGTTGGCATCGAGAGACTCATTCAGGAGAGCGCCGGAGCGCTGACGGGAAGGTCGAGTTCTACTAAAAACGACGGTTTTGGCACCGATCGACCGGCAAAATCATGGGCGGAGCGTTCCAGTCCGCTGTCAAAACAATGAATCAAAAGGAGATTCACATGGAAACCAGGCTCTGGACTGTTGCCCGCTTCCCTGTTGGTAGTTGGACCACAGGTGGAAGGCCAGAGGATTCTGACTACGAATTCAGCGAGGTGTACCAGATCCCGGCGGAGAGCCGGGAGAAGGCCACCAAGAAGGCTCAGGCAGTTCGCTCCCGGCTGAAGAAGAAGGGCCTTCCCTTCCCGACCCAAAAACAACCGTACCGCGAAGATTTCAAGTAGCGGTAGACTGCAGGAAGGAGTTGAGCATGATGGAAGAGTTCAACGGTCGGCCATTGACCGACGAGCTACGCCGGCTGGCCAGGAAAAGCAACGGCGACTGTCAGACCGTCATGGTCCTGGCCGCCGACGCAATCCAGAATCGCACGCCGGCAGACTTCAAAGGCAGACCTCTCCACCAGGCCCTCAGCAGCATGGCCCATCGGAATATGGGGGATGCCAAGTCGGCGATGTTAGTCGCGGCCGATGTACTTGAAGCCAGGCTTACCCGGCCATGACATCGTTCATGGCCGCCGGCGTACGATAGCCACTCGCAGTTAGGTAGTGGTGGTCGTATCCTCGATGGCTCCATCCCTCAGGAGCCATCATGGAAAGGGAATACTTCCTCGCCCAGCCAGATGTCGAACAATTTGTCCGCTGGCTGACCAACCACCTACCCACTCTCCAAGTACACCTCAAGTGCCTTCCCAGTCAGTTTGTGCCCGGGGGGCTAGATGTGCAGGTTCAAGGCATCGAAGCCGTACAGGGCCAATACCAATGGAAGGGCAAATGGACAACCGTCAAAGCCCGGTTGGATGCTCTGCGGGAAGACCTCAGATCGGCAGTTCAGGCCAAAGACCAGGGCGATACGTTCAGCGCCTGTGCCGCCATTCTCGACTGGGGGAATGTGCCGTCTTCGAAGGGCTTTCTCCAGGAACTCAGCCAGAATGGACAATTGGTCAAGTACCTGAGCGACCGGCAACCCCTGTTGAGCCCTGCAGGCACTCAGAAGCTGTCCGATCTCACCAAACAACGGTTTAGCAGATTCAACTCGGGCCTGACTAAAATCCATGCGCTTCTGGATACGGATGGTTCCCCGATCTATGACGGAAGAGTCGGGGCGGCGATCGCCATGCTCTACCACCTGTATAGGGGTTCGTCAGAAGCTCTGGCCGACGGCCTGGCTTCCCACCGGATGTTCGGCTGGGGACCGGGCCTCGACGATCCAGAATCTGACAGGATTCGACAGATCCGCAATCCAGCAATGCTCGGCCGCGGTTACAACGGGACTCCCCAGCTCCTCTACCAAAGCCCCCACATTTGGGCACAGCGCCAGCTGATCCTGGGCTGGATCATGAGGGCCGTGCTCGAACGGACCACCTTGTTCACAGGAGTGGACAGTTCCCTGGCTCAACGGTGCCATGCCTTCGAAGCAGGGCTCTTCATGATGGGCTATGACCTTCGCGCGCTGATCCCTGGGGGGTGGTCGATACCTGATCCGAAAAAGAAGGTCTATCGTCGTCGCAAAGATGCTGGCACACCTCTGGTAGCCTGAGGATATGACTTGTCCGAACTACTAGATCAGGATCATCAAATGGAATTCCACGAAGTTGTCCGTCTCGTCAGCACCGTTTCCACGCATGCAGCCAAGGTGCTGTCGGAAGCACTGGCCAAACCCCGTACCGGCGATTGGCTGGCGCTGGTGGACGATGAGGCCCTGCAAGCGCACTCCGCGATGGAGCAAGCCTTGCGCGAGGTGCGCGATTTGAAGCGCAAAGTGAGTGAAGATGCTCCGGAAGAGGCTTACGACTTTCTGAGCCGCTGCGACAACACCTTCGAATACTCGCTGGCCACCATCACTCCTCGCCGTGGTGATGAGCCGGCGGAGGCGCATGCTGGCCGTGCAGGATCAGCTAACCGGCAGTTGACCTACCTGGTGAAGCTGGCTGGCGTTTACATCACGGCATGGGATGAGAATGACGCAAAGATGCGCGACTACTTCGAAAGTGGTTGCCTTTGCATCCTGAAGGAAAAGACCCTGCAGAAAGCGCCAGCCGAAATGTCCAACGAAGACGCAGTGAAGCTCTACATGGACAATTGCAAATGCAGCCGACACCCGGAGCATGGTCTCCGAAAGGGTTAACCCTACTCGCCTTCCCCAACGTTGTCCTCGTTGCGTTGGTCGCCCAGTACCTGCTGGGCGACCTGCTCGATGAACTCGAACACCTCCTCAGGCACCGTGTACTGGAACTGCTTTCGCCGGTTTTTCGAAACGATCCCCTGGTTGGTCAGGCACATCATTACCAGCTGCGCCAACTCACTACCGCGAACATCAAATCGCTCGTCTACGGCCCTATAGACGGCGTCAAAGCACTCCAAGAACGCAGTTTCCTCCCTTAGCTCAACCTCCAATGCATGCCTGGCCATAACCATAGTGAAGGTCACGCAAGGCGTAGCATCCCAGAAGCGGTATACCGCCGGGTGCCCGCGGAACTGGAAGGCTAGTTGGCCATAGTCGATCCACTGCACATCCCAGAAGTCTCGTACCGGACGCGAGAACGTCTGAAGCGCTTCGAGGTACATGCGCTCTTCTCGCTTCATGGCCACGGACACAGGCAGCAGTAGACCATTCTCCAGCGCGCCGGCGCGACAAAGCGCTTGGTGGATGAGGAAACGAGAAAGCCGGCCATTGCCGTCCATGAATGGATGAAGAAATACGAAACCGAAGGAGATGATTCCCGCAGCAACAAGCGGATCGATCTGCATGGGAGCCTCGTTGGCAAACCCCATCAGGCTCTCCATCAGCTCCCTGCAGAGCTCAGGTGGCGGCGGCACATATGTCACCCCTGCAGCCCCTTGAAGAGCGCCAGCGAGGTGGTTCTGTTCATGCCGGAAGGCAGCGGCGAGATCGTAAGGATTTGCGACTGTCGCGTTTTGGAGCCCAACCAGGTATTCCTCAGTCAGCGGCTGGCGCTCATGGGCCTGGCGCAGCAGCTGGATAAAGCGACGTGACTTGTCTTCCGTTGGAGCCTCACGCTCGATCGCGAAGCTGTCCTTCGTCTCGCTCAGGTAGGCCCAGTTGATAGCGCGATCCATCATCCCCGGCGGGAGAGACTCCATGAAAAC
Source organism: Pseudomonas sp. PsB (assembly GCF_043658375.1). Taxonomy (NCBI): domain Bacteria; kingdom Pseudomonadati; phylum Pseudomonadota; class Gammaproteobacteria; order Pseudomonadales; family Pseudomonadaceae; genus Pseudomonas; species Pseudomonas sp. PsB. The sequence continues at coordinate 64,659 of NZ_JBIGLU010000011.1, forward strand.
TTTCGCGCGGCCAAGAATATCGTGCTCGAGCAGCTCGGTTATGGCATGTGTCCGCTCCACGGTGGCACAGTAGGTGAGATCGCCAAGGCCATTGAATTCAACACGCCACTTCGAGTTCCGGTTGCCAGGCCTTGTGATGTAGCGCTCCGGATCGAACAAGTGGACGAATGGCCCCCGGACTGGTGCATGCTGGGCTAGTTGCTCGCCGGTGAAGGCTTCTCTCAAGAAACTGGCCTTTCTGATATAGATCCCATTGGGTGCGGCTTGTAGCGCCCGCTCAAACTCTTCAACCGGAATCCGGGGGAGCGATTGCGCGAGAATCGAAAGATTGATGCCCTCATGCTTTAGGGCAAACAGTACATTCCCCAGGAGGTCATCCGGGGCTGGCGCGATGGCCGGCGGTACAGCCAGGGTTTGGCCGATGCGCTCAAGACGAGTCACAGGCTGTACAATGGCCGGAAGACGTAGTGGTACCGTCGAGAGCGCCAGCCGCTCATTAAGTAGTGCGTACCCTGCTGCCTGCATGCTGGAATTCCTTACATTCCGCCCTGGTTCCCAAGTTTTTCTTCACTTAACCAGGAAAATCTTTAGTTCTTGCGAGTATGCCGATTTTTTCTTTACCCGCCAGCTTCAATCTGAAACATGGGCAACGAAAATCTTCCCCTTCGTCGCTTCTGCCACATCCCCGGCCCGCTGACGATGAGCCTCATCAATCACGAATGAGGCATTCATCATGCAACTGCGCAACACCACCGACCAAGACATCCACCTGTCCGCCGATCAACTCGAGGAGAAATACAGCCCCGCCGGCGGCGGCCAACACCCGACCTTCACCCGAGAGGACTGGCGTGTCGCCGTAACGGCAGACGACACCATCAGTGGCTACTGGTCCTGGGTACATGGCGAGATCCAGTCGCTCCTCGATGACTCCCTGCTCGAGCCCAGCGCCAGCAAGGTGGTCGAACCCCCCATGGACCTGGTGGCTGACGAAGGCGTCCGCCAGTTGCGCTTCGTAGCAACCATCCATGGCACCGTGGACGTGAACGATGGCGAACCAGGCAGCCAGAGCGTCACCGAGAGCGAACTCGGTCGTCAGATCAGCGAATCCATCAGAACCATGATCAGCAATGGTGGCCTGACCGGGAACACTCCAGCCGTCGTCGAGAGCAAATCGGTCAGCATCTGCGTCGCCGAGGTGCTCCAAACCTCCCAGCAGACCATATCCATGCTTCGTGAACAGGGCTACGCCGTTGTGCTGTTCAACAAAGACGAACTGGGCAATGCCAGTGCATCTGCACTTCAAAGCCGTCTCATCGAATTGGCCTCCGACGAGATCCAATACCTGCAATCTGCAGAGTGATTTTCAGCGCCCTGACTTGGAGTGAGCCCCGGCAGCCCGGATGGTTTACTCGCTCGACCTTATAAATTTGCTGAGTTGAATGGATATGACCGAACAAGCCCTCATGGCAACCAAAGCCCTTGCCTCCCAGTCCTACCGCGATCCCCGCGATGGGAAAGTCATCTGGAGCAACAATGGAGAGGACTGGCGCAACGAAAGCCTGGCCGAAGTCCTCAAGCGAAACGACCACCTGCTGGTGGGTTCCACCGTATTTCGCGGCGAAATGCACTACCCCGATCCTGCAGATTACATCCCCGACGTCGATAACGTCCTCATCCATATGCAAGAAGAGGCCGAGGGAAGCGACTGCGGCGAATGGGTGGAGGACTACCCGGAGCCTTCTGATGAAGCAAAAGCCGATCTGCAGGCTCTGCTTGAACCGATCAAAGCTTGGGCGCGCCTGCATTGCCGTCCCGACTTCAGTCTCGTCGAGAACGTCCAGCCGCACGTTCTTACCCAGGAAGACATCGATCAGGCCATGGAGACCGAGGCGTGAACACCTACATTCCCTCCCAGACGACTCCCAACCGGCTTGGTGCTGATTCCCGCGCCTGGTCTGCTCGGGTTCGAGCAGAGATGCAGGAAATGCTCCAGGAATGGTTCAACTCTGCCACTCAGTGCGAGGAAGCCGACGTCGACCACGAGTTCAATCGTGCCCTGGAGCACCTGATGATTTTCGCAGAGCGCCCCCAGGACCTGGTTGCTGAAGACGCCTCTTACGATCTGGCCACACTCCCACGCTTCGACTAGTTTTGCGAGGAAAGTGAAACTGCTCGCTTGTCTGGTGAAGGCGCCTTCACCCGCTATGAACAAGCGGCACAACTCGTTCGCGCATTGGAACTCAAGGTCGCCCAGGCTGAGTTCAACTACGACAGCGATCGGGCGGCCTGGCAACGCCGGGAAGCCGAACTGCTGGCGCTGCTGGGCTCCCCGACCACTACCCCAATTCACCAGTGTCGAGAGATGCACAACCCGCTTTGGGAAGATTGCACTACTGAAGAAGCTGAGAAAGCGCGCGCAGAGGGTCTGGAGGTTCGTACCATGTACTGCCTACCTGAAGACGCTGTACGGGTGGGGTTGGAGCAGGAGAATCAAGATCTACGCTTGCAGTGTGGCGGCATGGAAATGACCATCGATGAGCTCCGCAGCTCGCTCAGTCGGGTCCAACACCAGCTGGCCGAGATCTCGACGGACGCAGTTCAAGGCGTTGAACCGGTTGCGAAGTGCGGCCGCGGCCCGGTGGCCTCTTTCTGCCACCTGACGGACTATGGTCGCCAAGTGCTGCCCGAGGGGCGGCATTCTCTCTACCTGGCTGCCCAAGTTAAAAACGGTGTCCTACTCATCCCCGACAATCTGCTCAGTCACCAACAAAGCTGGCGCGCAGCGTTCGAACGTCTGATTGAGCTTGAACCTGAAAGCTATCAACCTGATCATGATGAACGTGGATTCTGGAGGCGCGAATTGAGCGCATTCGACCATATGTACGCCGATCTCGACCGCCTCAAGGCAGCGCACCGCGACAAGGTGTGATGCTTTTTCAGTGGGGCGGTAACGCCCCACTCCCAAGTACCTGGCCGACAGAGCTAGGGCCCTTCTCCGATCTGAACAAACGGAGGCATGCAGGCTACATAGCCCATCATCCAGGCTGCATTTCGACCCAACGCCCTTGCTGAACATCAGCATGAGGCTCCACCGGGCATATACCAACGGAGAGCCGTGCCAAGGTTCACACGGTCTGCGGATTGGCAAGTCCGCTTACGCCAAGTGGCACTCGCGACTCCTGATTGTTTCTTGGTTCTCCTACTTTCGCTTAACTGATCAGCCAGACCTCGGCCATGTGGATCAGACTAAGTCATCTTCCTCAGGATCGCATCCTATATGTTTGCAGCGGTCCATCCGTTACAGAGAGCGAGAATGTGTGGGCATCGTGGAACTGCCGGTACCGATCAGCACCGTGACAAGTATATAAAAACATTGGAGGAATTGAGCCGACCCGTGATCATTCAGTAAGGCCTTCTACCAGGGCCGCAGGGCAATTCACTGCGGTTCTGGCACGCATCGTCTGCCCTGAAACTGTGTCCATTCTGAACACAGCCAGGGGCTACACGATGACTGCAGCACGCAAATTCCAAACCTCACCTGAGACCCATACGGTCGAAGGGATAGCAGCCATGTACGCTCAGGAGCTGGGCGGGCGCGCCGGTCGAGAAATCCAGGTGCGGGACTATCACCTGCATTTCGCCGAAGCGATCCTGGCGCGCGATGCGTATGCGCTCAATTTCCTGGCAAACGGATTGAACAATGTCGGCAAGGCAGTGTTCACCGCAGTTACCGGAGTCCAGCTGCCGCGCACTCAATCCGGCACCTGGGCCACTATCCTCGAATGGGCCGGCGTAGATCCGAAGCAAGACGACCTCAAGAAAGCCGAGCATCGCCTACAGGTTCTGTACACAAGCCTGTGCTCACGTTTCTCTGAAGTAGACCGCCTTACCCGCTTCGCGGAGAGTGGATATGCACAGGGCTTCGTTCAGGTGATCAAAGATGGCCGTCGCTACCTCATGGCTGATGCAAGTGGAAAGGTAGGGATCAACCTGAGCACTCGTGGGCTTCACGGTGAACACACCCGTCCCTACGTCGAGGCCTACCTTGCTGTCCAAAAGATCAAAGTTGAACTGGGCCTGCAGAAGGAGCCGGTGTACGTGCCTGCAGACGCGCCTGCGGGCAACCATTCGCCGGCGCCCAAGCCTACTCCTGCCACCCAGCTGACAGAGCAGCTCGGCATGGGCTTTTGACAACCGCCAGCTTTTCAGAAGGTGGAGATGGCTTGAACACTCCACCTGCCCATGATCTTTTCATCACCAGCGGGCCAGCCTTGGGCCCGGCCTAAAGGGAACTCCATGAAAGACTCGCTCCTCACGCGCATCCGCCGGTCTCTGCGCAACAAGTATGTGCAGTCAATGATCGGGTGCGCACTCACCTTGGTGCTGTTCGGCGGTTACTGGGCGTACAACCAATTCCTGCAACCCCAGGGGCCTGTTAGGACTGCTGAACAGCACCATGCAACGATCATGGATCAGATCAGTAAGAACCCCTCCCGGTGGACCGATAACAGGAAAACGCTGGACAACCTATTGGAAGACGTCCGTCTGGGGAACGTCATCGAAGCTGACATCGGGAAGGAAGACATCTACATCACGACCAAGGACGAACGGGCCTATGTCGTGAGCGACCAGTTCGGCCAAGTAGCCCGGCAGTTGCTCAACTTGATCTACAACGAAAAGACTCCGTTGTTCACCATTCAGGAACTGAAGATCGGCCCTCAGATCAGCGCAGCCCGTTCGCTGGACGTAGCGGTTCAACTGATGATGGTCCTCTTCTTCGGGTGCATGCTCTGGCCCATGTTGAGCCCCTACCTCACGATTCGAAGGAAAAAAGCGACATCCAAGGTCACCTTCAAGGACGTGATCGGGTGCGATGAGGCAAAGCGAACCCTGATGGACATGACCGCCTGGCTGCGGACCCCGGAGAATTTCGCCCTCCTGAACGCGCGACCACCCAGAGGTGTCCTGTTCACTGGCGACCCGGGCGTAGGCAAAACGCTCTTGGCCAAGGCGCTGGCAAATGAGTGTGGCGTGAACTTCATCGAAGCGAATGGCAGCAGCTTCAGCAGTATGTTCTATGGCGTTGGCATCCAGAAGGTAAAGGGCCTGTTCCGAGAGGCACGCCGTAAAGCGCCATGCATCCTGTTCATCGACGAGATAGACGGGATTGGCCGGCGCGTCGACCAAGGGCGACTTGCCGATGGTGAAGGGAACCGCATCGTCAATCAGTTCCTCACCGAACTGGATGGGTTTAGCGAGAACACAGGGGTGATGCTGATTGCCGCGACCAACCATGTCGAAGCCCTGGACAAAGCTCTGCGCCGGGAAGGTCGCTTCGATCGGACAGTTCATGTCCCCCTTCCGACGCTCGAGGACCGGGTTCGCTTGCTTCAGCTATACTTGGACAAGACCAAGCCGGCAGAAGACCTGGACTATGACCGCCTTGCCAAGAACTGCATGGGGCTGACGCCGGCGGCTATCGCCTTCGTTGCGAACAACGCAGCGCTTCTCGCTGCTCGAAGCAGCGATACCGAAGTTGGAATGCACCACATCCTGGAAGCGATCGAGATCCAGCGCATGGGTGAAGCGGACGAGAACCAGAAACTGGCAAGCTCCAAGGACCGCCGCAGAGTGGCCGTTCATGAAGCTGGTCATGCACTGGTTGGCGCGCTGCTCAACACCGGACGGGTGGAAAAAGTCACCATTCTCCCCCGCGGGCCTGCGCAAGGCGTCACTCTGATTCTTCCGCTCGAAGACAAGCGCCTGCATTTGCAGTCCGAGATTCAGTCGCAGCTCGCTATGGTCCTAGCGGGCCGCGCTGCGGAAGCAAACGTCTTTCAGGAAGTATCCACTGGCGCTGCTGGGGACCTGCAAGAAGCCACCAGGATAGCCCTATCAATGGTGACCAATTACGGGATGTCCGAGGACGAATGCCTCACCAGCTTGGCGACTATGCAAGAGCTCGGAATAGAAATCGATGCCCGAGTCATCCTGGAGAAAGTGGATGCGCTTCTGAAGGCTGGGTACGAAAAGGCGTTGGCACTGATCGAGAACCACCGTTCAGAGCTGGATTTCATCGTCGATCAACTGCTGGCACATGAGACCATTGACGGCGAAGTCGTATATCAGGCCCTGGAGCCAATCGCACTCTTGGTACAGAGTGTGGAGTCCGCAGCAGTAGCTTGACTGCGCCGGCGGGCCGGGATTACTCCGGCCCTGCTGCTTCTGCCACAAGACCATGCTTCCCTCGCAGGCCTTCGATGAAGCACTCGAACTGCCAAGCAGGAAGGTCCTAGAGACCTTCCGCCTCGGATTAGTCGCCCCTGCTAGAAGCCATAGGGTGAGGAGCCATAGGGGTTCTGCTGGGGCCCCTTGTAATCCGTCAGGAACTCGTCGAAGCGCTCCAGCATCTGCACAAAGATGTGCAGCGCCCTCGTTGATTCGTCGCGGAACACCAAATTCCCCTCTTCGTCCACCTGGTGGTAGAAATCGAACATTCCCTCACCCATCAATGCCAGGGCAGGCATTTCGGCCAGGCGCCCAGCCATCCGAACGATCTCACTTTCCCAAACCTGAATTTCCGGGGTGAATGTCCAGTGCGGATGGTATGCATTCCACGGCTTGGCCATGTACATTCCGGCCCGATTACGAATCAGTCTGGCGAACTCCGTCTCGAACTTTACAGTGGAGTTGAACCGATCCCCGGGCGATACACGGAACTTCTCCTCCCGGAACCTCACTCTGACCTGCCAAACCTCATTGAGGAATTGCGCCGCATTTTGATGATCGCGGGTGAGATCACTGCCAACCAATAGAACTTGAGGGCGGCGCCCCCCGGCTTGGTGAGCGGCGATAGCCAAGCGCTTCCAATAGTGCAGCATTTCTACTGGGTAGAGGTGAGCGCTGTGATCGATCATGCGATGGCAAACCGCGCACAACCAAATGCCATTTTCATAGCCGTGTCGATCCACATCCATTGGCAGATCGTAATATCGGGCAGCATCTGGGCGCGCCCCGCATATATGCGCAGCATCGCCGGTCAGCTTGTCTTTGCGCCTGGCCCGATCGTAGACAAAGGTCTGAATCCCACAAAATGGGGCCGAACAATACCCCCCAACATCCCGCCTTAAATCTTCTTTTACTCGCCTTGGGAATCCATCATCTGCCGTGCTCATGCTTTTTCTCCAGAGCCTCTAATCAATGAGTAGCCGCCAATCAAAATCGGCACCGATGGACGAGGATAACCGGTAAATTCACCGTTGCGTTTTGACGTATCCAAGCTTGAGTCCGCCGTTACCATCATGAACCTCAGGAACTCCTGGAGGATCACAATGAACACGCCGTTGGAATGCTGCCCAGTGTGGCAGCGCTATCTCGAGGTTGTTGCCGCGGCCGGCGCAATGCCCAACCACCTTGCCGACAAGAGCTCGCTCTACCATCGGCTCCGTACCGGCAAGCAGCCACTGGTGCTGCCGCCTCCCTTGTCCCATTCTTACCCCTGGTACGACGTTGTGGAGTCCGAAAAGGTTTTCGCCCCATTAGACGGGCCAGTCGCTTACGAGCTGCTGACTGAAGACGAACCGCCCGTCGATGCGGTAAGGATCGATCAGACTCCCTGGCTTGTGGTCGAACGGCTCAACAACTCGGAAATGATCGTCTCGCAACCTGGCTGGCTGGATCTCGGGTTCCGGTGGCGCTACTGGCATAAACCAACCCGCGCTGATCAATCCGAAGCATGCATGATCGCCCACTATGATCGATCTGTTGGCCGAATCACCACCAGTGCTCAGCTCGATCTGGAGTGCCGGTACCAAGCCGAGCAATGGAAGGCGCACCTCGAAATAGCCGTATCCAGCTTCAGCAACGAGGTCAAGCTGATGGGGATCGACCCCGATCTTGAGGATTCAGAAAATACCCTAAGAGGGCGAATGAACAGGGCCGCGGCTCAGATGCGTCTTGACCGGGCAGTGAGGGATGCACAGACCCGAGCGGAGAAAGGCCTGCCAGCGGTGCCGCCTGATGCGGAGGTCGAAGCCTACGCGCAGCGATACCGGACAAGCCTCCTTGAGGGTTCCTTCCAGGAGCAAGATGGCTGGTTGTATGTAGATGGATGGGCGTTGCAGCGCATTTCTCCAGAGAAACTCGGACCCGAACACTATTTGCCTGGCGCATCGGTTACCCAACCGCAAGCCAGCCTGGAGGGCTGAACTGTGCTCCAACCCTGCAATGAAACTGCGAGAAATCTACTAGCCGCCTTGAAGCGGCAGTTATTGCTTCGGCGTTCGGGCCATCAACGTCATCGGGGTGTTCGAGCTTGGTAGGACCCTGGGATCTGATTTCGGCAAGATCCGCGTCGAAAGCTATGCGGAGGGCCACATCATCGCGCTCCCGGAAGCGTTGTTGAATCTGGCTCACGGTTCTGCCTGAGCATTTCCAGCTCGGTCTGCTGCACCGGTTCTGGCACAACCGGCGCAGCCCCACCATAGGTCCATCGAATTTATCAACGAAGGATCTACTCTATGAACACCAATAACCCCAACACTCTCGACCTCAACCGCGACATCAACGCCTCCTCCAGTGACGAGGCGGAGCGCGTGGCCTATCAGCGCATGCAGGAGGTCGGCTTCAAGATTGCTGACATCCTGATAGAGATGCCTCTCGGGACCATGGCTGATCTGGGCCAAGGCGAATGCCTGTTCGTAGCCCCGTATGCCGGCCGAATCGAGGTTTTCTCTACCCCGGACTGGCATGACAACTGCCGCTGGGGTGATGTCAACTGGTTCTTCCTGAATGACTACCAGGGCCTGGCCGCCGAGGACCTGGACGAACACCGAGTCACGATGGAAAACTGGCTGAAGAACCAGGTGTTCCGGCAATGCGTGCCTGCGGATAACGCTTTCAAGGTCGTAGCTGCTCAGGAAGAATGGGCGCAGAGTCAAACCGGGGCGGCTCCCTCGCCGCTGAATCGCTATGAGCATGACAACGTCAAAAACCTTATCGGCGGCTACATGGTCCCTTCCAAGTCCAAACCGCAGGAAACACGAGTGGAGCAATTCAGCCGGGCGAAAGCTGAGTTGATCTGTCACTTGGAGCGCCAGCTCCAGCAGGTTAAAGGCTTCACCTTCTTGGATCTGTCCAAGAAGGTGAGTTGAGCTCAACCCCAACTCTTTGAAACCCCGCTTCGGCGGGGTTTTCTATTCCTGGGTGGGGCCTAGGCCGAAATTTAGCCCTGCCATTTCGCTTGTGCGCGCGTCCACGGGCAGGACACTAGGGCCTTTCTCACCCAGGGAGCTAACATGATCAGCATTCGAGACAAGAAGGTTTTCGAATCGGCGGACGAAGTCCAAATCGAAGTCCATCAGGACGACATCCATCTGAATGCCCTGGGGCAGTTCACAGCGGTACGTTGCGGCTATGGCGGCCATACTTCCTTCACGGCCATTCAAGAGGACAATCCCTTCGATTCCCAAAAGCCCCTGGTGCAGGTGAAGGAGGGCTACAACACACTTGCGTGGTTCACCAGCGAGGTCGAAGCCAACAAGCTCCTAGCCCAGCTTCGCGAGGTGTTTCTAGAGATTAGGACAAAACAGAACGAGAATTACCGTCATGAGCCGGATTCCACCACCGTCAAAGTGATCAAGCGTTCTATCGAGTGGATCGGAATCGTGCTGACAGCGCTGGTAATCGCCTTTGGCGGCGGCTTGACTGCATATCCGGGCTGGAAGGTGGGCGAGGGCCTGTATCACTCTGTGATGAACAGCTCTGAGACGCAGCCTGGGCTGAGCTTCGATTCGGCCGCGGAGCTGCTCCCGCCGGCAGAATCACCCGTAGCTGATCCCGCGATGGAGCCCAATCAACCCAGCGAAGAATCTCCGCCTAAAGACTGAAAATCCAAAACCCGACACGCACTCAAAGAGGTGTGTCGGGCTTCGTCCCAGATGTCAGACCACGCCAGCGCGGATCGCCTCGTAGACGACTTCCAAGAGGGGCTTATGGTCTTCGAGCGAACCATCCTCATCCATCTGGTCGTATGCCGTTAGCGTGTCGAGCCAGGTGAAGAACGCCTCGAAGTCGTCATATCCGCTGATCACATCAAGAGGATGACCGTCTTCGGCCAGCAGGCCTGATACCTGGGCCATCAGCTCGCGATAGGAAGGCAGGACTCCATCCAGCTCAGCTGCGAGCTCTTCGAGCTTTTCGTTGTAGCGTTGTTCGAATGCGGAAATGTTGGTGGCGTTCTGCATGATGCTGGCTCCTGTGGCTGGGCCCTTTGCCCCGCGATGGAGTCACTATCAAGCCGTCCTTCTTGTGCCAGAAGCATTCCGGCATTTTTTTTTGAAGGTCGGCACTTTCCCCTTCGGTTCAGGCACCCCCCATCTTGATGGAACATGACCACTCGATCAGGAGAGAACCATGTTCCCGAAGCAAAAGCACTTCTACCGCGGTACCAAAGCCAGAACCACGAAATTCCAGCCCGCAAGTCGCGGCACTTTTGGTGCGGGCCTGTATTTCGGGGATCAAGCCTGTGCCGATGAATACGCAGGACCTGGCGGCTCTGTCTGGGAGGTCAAGCTCAACATGAGCAACCCTTTCCACTGCCTGGCCAGCCTTGAGCATGACTACGACCTGGACAGTCCGGCCGTTCCCCTAATCGAGCAGGTTTTCTCGGAAGAGACTGCAATTGAGCTGATAGGCAAGGCTATTGAAACCGACGGCTATTTTGGGGTTGAGATTCAGCAGCGACTTGAGCAGCTCGGTCATGACGGACTTATGGCCACCTACCCGGACGGGAGTTACGAGGTTGTGGTCTTTTCCCCAGCACAGGTCATGGATGTTCGTCGACTGGATAGCCGCGCAGCGTGACGTCACCTACAAGGAAGCGAGGAGTTCACACTCTGAATATAGGGGGTTCGGGCACGCCAGCAGGTGGCAGATTATCGGCTTGGCGAGTCGGGATTTCAGCGTGCCATTTTGGCTTTGTGCCACCCGACAAATCGCGCAACCTCTTCCCACCCCCAGCCAAAAGGAATCAGGCAAATGGTCAAATTCACCCCCGAACTTCTCGACGGTTACACCTACATGCTGGATGGCGATCGTACGGTGGACACTGCCGTTCAGGAGTTGAAGGAGGCATTTTCTCCGCAGGCAATCTTCGATTCCGCGGAACGCAGGCTGATCAAGCTGAATCCTGGTACCACCCAGGACCTGCATGCCTACATGAGTGTCGGATACAACCAGTTCGGCGCAGACGCCCGAGCAGTAGCATTCAAAATTCTGGTAACCGATACCGAACAGACTGCTGGCAACGCTCTCCTCTGCGCAGAGGGCTATTTCATCGCCACGACCTGCAAAGGGTTGGATCTGGTCATCGCGATGGACAATATCAGCCAGGACGTTTACCTAGCTGGGGAACTCTTCAGTCAAGGATGGCCACGCCGTAATGGCACCTTCACGCTTTTCACCCAGCTGATCGTTCACCCCGATCTGCGGTCCCCTGTACTCCATGACCTGATGCTGGAGCTCGAGGGGGGTATCTGCTCACTATCGCCGGAAATCCCAACTCTCTCCTCGGGGCTCATGCTGGTTTTCAACCGCGATTCTGAGCCGACCAACGTGCTGCTGGAGCAGTGCAGTATCTGCACCGTTCACGAACAACGGGACCAACTCCGCCTGTTCAGCATCCCAACGGAGTCTTTCGTCACCGATCGACCCAGCGCACGCGCCACTCGCAAGCGAGTTTGCGAGTTCCGGTTCGACGCTTGCGCTTAATCGCCCTCCTCCGTTGCCGGCAGGATCTCACTCGTTAGGATCTCGCCGGCAACCGCTTTCTGCTTATCAGTCTGACCTGAGGTCCCATGCCCATTCGCCATTGCATTGTCCATTTTATCGACAAGAAACCCGACGGGAACCCGGCGGCACTCCACTCCCGGGATGCCGAACTGGAACACAACGAGGCCGCAGATAACCTGCTTGCCGATCTCAACGATGCCTACAACGCCAAGGCAACTAAAGGTTGGGGGCTTTTCCATGGTCAATCGGGGGCCTATCCACTGAGTGGGTGGCTGAGCGAGTACCTGGATGGCGGACAGGATTTCGTGAGCTTCAGCCGCCAGGCAGCCGAGCACTTGGTGATGATGGAAGAATCGAGCCTGACTGTCGGGGGCCATTTCCTGCTGGCGCATTACCAGCAAGGAATGACTGACTACCTAATGCTCGCAATGCTCCATCACCGCGACGGCGTCGCGCTGACCGAAGGCCTCGAGGTAGCCGCCATCAAGCATCTCGATGTGGGGCAACTCCACATTGCCGCAAGGATCAATCTGTCTGAGTGGCGTAACAACCCCAAGTCGCGCCAGTACATTTCCTTCCTCAAGAAAGGTGGCCGCAAGGCTTTCGACTACTTCCGCGACTTCATCGGTTGCGAGGAAGGCCACGATGCTCCAAGCGAGACGCGAACTCTGCTGAAAGCATTCTCCGACTTCGTTGAAAGCGAAGACCTGCCAGAAGCAGCTGCCAGGGAGAAAACCGACACGCTGGTTGATTACGCCAACGCCCAAGCGCGACTCGGGCAACCGGTAACCCTGGACGAACTTTCGAGCCTGATCGACGAAGACCGACCGAAAGCCTTCTACGACTACATCCGGAACAAGGACTATGGTCTGGCCCCGGAAATTCCGGCGGACAAGCGGACTTTGAAGCAGTTCCAGCGCTTTACCGGACGTGCTGAAGGCCTGGCTATCACCTTCGAAGCCCATCATTTGGGATCGACGGTTGAGTACGATGAAGATCGCGATATGCTGATCATCCGCAACATTCCGCGCCAGCTCAAAGACCAACTCGCGAAGCGGAAGGACTCTCAAGGGGCCTAGGCGGCCCCGACCACTCTTACCGTGTGAACACAGCATTACAGGAGAAGTGGGTGACCAGTCTGCAACCGGACCAGATCCTCAAAGGCGTCAGAACAATGTACGAGTCGATGCTGCACTCCTCACTCGGACATGAGCGTACGAACGGCACCTGCCTCTACGCCGCCATCCTCTGTGAGGCACTGCTACGGAAGTTTGCCGCGCTGGACCCGATAATTCGAGGTGGTGACGGTAAGGAGGACGGTGGCCTGGTGATTGATGGGGTTCCGCACGGCCACTACTGGGTTGAAGTCGAATATCAGGGCGGAATCCACGTCGTAGACATCACTGCGGACCAGTTTGGCCTCGACGCCATGGTGTTTGCCCCGAAAGACAGCATTTCTGCTCATTACGTGGCCGGCGACCAGGCGACTGTTGACGCTCACGTCCAGGACATGGGGAACAAGATCAAAGAGGAATATGCAGATCGGAAGCTCTCTTAGCAGAGCCAGGGAGAGATTACTGCCTGACTTTTGTCCGGGCGGATTCTGGCACGCAGCCGTCCCCCTGAGACTGGCGACATTCCAACAGGGAGTCGCCCATGCTTCTACCAATCGCTCTCTTCGCATCCTTCATCTGCGCAGCGCTGGCCATGACTTGGCTGGCCAACACTCTTCCAGTAGCCTTTGCCACTGAAATTCAAGGTGTGGCAGCAATCCTGGCACTGCTCGCGCTTGCCCTCCTGATCACTGCATGCCGTCCGAACCGGTACCTCCAATGACTACCAAGAACAGCAAACCAGAAGTCCTCGATGCTCGATGGGCTGATTGGAACCACCAGGTGGTCACCATCAAGAGCGGGCGCAAACATGCCTGCAAGGTCCCTTGCAAAGATTGCCCATGGAGGCGTGATTCCGTCGGAGTATTCCCCGCCGAGGCATTCCGACTTTCCGCTGCAACCGCCTATGACATGAGCGACCGAACCTTTGGCTGCCATACCACCGGGAAGGAGAAGCCAACTACCTGCGCGGGCTTCCTCCTCAGGGGGGCCGATCACAATCTCTCGGTTCGGTTAAACCTCATCAATGGTGAACTGGACATGAACCAGGTTTCGGACGGCGGAGTCGATCTGTTCGACAGCTATGCAGAGATGGCCATCGCCAACGGCGTCGACCCCGAAGATCCGATTTTGAAGCCCTGCAGGAACAACTATTCCTGACCGGGGCCCGGCTTCTGGCACACCAGCCCAGCCCTGATCATGGCTCCATCTCATAAGGAGCCATGCGATGAACGTAACCTTCACCTACAGCTACAACCACAGCATCGTGCCCCCTCGCTGCCGCCTGCCTCGTACAGTCCGCGAGCACGACGGACTGATCACCGTTGAAATTCGGGAAATCCCGCCGGAGCAAGCCCCGGTGGCGATCATCAGCCGAAACACCAGCGACCAGGGCCACGATCCGGTGGAATACCGCGCTTTCGAGGGTTGCCTCTGGACGAACTGCAAGCTCTTCGCCGGCGCGCGGGACAACAAAGCGGAAGGAGGCCCGAACGCGACCCATCGCCTGCCGGAGCCTGAGATCTCTCTGGTGACGGAAAGCGTCACGCTGAGCCATTGGGAACAGGGAATCTACATCGGCGCCTATCAGGGAAAGGCCGGGATTGACGAATATCTGGAGAGGTGGGCACGCGATCGGATTATCATCGATGGCCAACTGTTCCTGCCGGTCGGAGAACCCATGTATGTGGTGATGACCTTCGGCCTGTCAAACAACCACGGCGGTACGTCCCTCCATTGCACGGACTTCTTGAACGCCAACATCAAGGATTCTTCCTACTTCTCCATTTTGGAGTTCGATCAAGCACTGGAGTACGCACGTCAGGTGGCAGCAAACCGTGGGGACACTATCAAATTCTCCGTCGATCCTGGCTTCGAGTTTCAGGTCCTGATCCCCAAGGCCGTTCAGTGGAAGAACCCTGGCTTGTCAGTGGCTGCATGACCGCGCACTGACTCCTCACCCGCCATCACCCGAGCTTCTAGCTTGCTCAATAGAGACCTTGTGCTGGCTGGGTGATGGTGGCACGACCTACCTGGTCAGAAAATTCCCTCATCAAATACACACCCGAATCAGACACATACCGTCTGAGCCGATGAGGAAATGAAATGGCTAAGTTATCCAAAGAAGCGGCGAAGCGTCACAAGCAGGCGCTCGACCTGGTTTACTCGGACAAGAGCCTGCGTCTCGAGGACCGCTACTTCATCTTGGAACATTTCCATGAGTCCGCGACCAACATGAATGGCCTAGCCGGCGCATTCTTCACGCCAGAGGGACTGGCCAACGATTTTTCCATCGAAGTCCCGGAGTGTGAGTCCTTGATTGACCTTTGCGCAGGCATCGGGAGGCTAGCTTTCGCCTGTCGCGAGCGTGCAAAGCGTATCGTGTGTGTCGAGATTAACCCGGAATACGCTGAAGTCGGGAAGCGAGTGCTGCCAGAAGCGGAGTGGATCGTTAGCGATGTGTTTTCGATCCCGGATATGGGGCGTTTCAGTACAGCGATTTCGAATCCACCCTTTGGATCTGTGAAGACTGGCCAGGCGTTCGACGGTCGCTACACAGGGGCAAGTTTCGAGTACAAGCTGATAGAAGCCGCATCCAAGATCGCTGATCACGGCGTGTTCATCATCCCGCAGACATCCGCCCCATTCCGGTACTCGGGCCAACGCTCCTATAGCGTCGAGATTACGCGGGAGTGTGAGAAGTTCATGAGTCAGACCGGTATCGTGCTCGACCATAATTGCGGCCTGGACACATCCGCCTACAAGAACGAATGGCACGGCGTCAGTCCGATCTGCGAGATCGTCTTGTGTGACTTCACTCAAGACCCTGCCGAAATCCCAGCCGCTCCGGCAGAGGCAGAGCAGAATTCCGTGTCCAAGGCTGTAGGCGCGCCGCCGGCTCCAGCGCAGAGCGAACCCACGCTGGCGACCGTGTCCGATCGTGCTGTAGCGCCAGCACCAACTGCACCGGCCCGAATGAAGGCCTCCAGGAAGCCAGACACAGGTTCTGCCAACCCGCAGTCCTTTGCCCAGCTCTCCCTTTTTGATGCAGCGTAGAGGGCTTTTTCCGGGCGCTTCTGGCACACCCCCTGCGCCTTAAGAATGGTCATCAGTCCCCGGACTTCGCTGGAATGAAACCCAAGCATCCGGACAATTAAGGCAGACCACTCTGGAGAATCAGCCCGTGATGAGCACCACCGTCTACCATGCCCTCGAGCAGATCGCGAATACCCCTGGCACCAACGACAAGCTGGCGCTACTGAAGACCCACGTCGACAGCGAAGCCTTCCAGCGCGTCCTGATCTACATGCTCAACCCATTCATCACTTTTGGCATCCGCCCGGCCCGGGCCAGCCAGTTCGGGGCCGAGGAGTTCAGCCAGGAAACCTGGTCGATGCTCGATCAATTGGCCGCCCGAGGCCTCACCGGACACCGCGCTGAGGAGGCGGTTACTCGGGCATTGAGGTCCTTGAACCCAGAGTCCTCTGAATTGCTCTGGCGCATCCTTTCCAAGGACCCGCGCGCCGGCTTCAGCGAAACCAGCATCAACAAAGTCTGCTCCGGGCTTATTCCTGAGTTCAGCTACATGCGCTGCAGCCTCCCTCACCACACCAATCTTTCGGAGTGGAACTGGGCTGCTGGTATCTACTCGCAGGTCAAAGCCGACGGCATGTTCGTCAACGTGACGATCGAAGCCAATGAGGTCAGCCTCACCTCGCGCGCTGGCACCCTTCTCCCTGGAGCACCGTTCCAAGAACTGCTCGACGGGCTTCGTCAGCTTCCGACCGGGCAAGCGCATGGTGAGTTGCTCGTCGAATGCGACGGCAAGATTCTCCCCCGTGAGGTCGGCAACGGCATGCTGAACTCGGTAGTCCAGGGCGGCCAGTTCGATCTTGGCTGCCGGCCGATCATCAAATTGTGGGATCAGATCCCGCTGGCCTCGGTCAAGAAGGGTGGGCGCTGCGACACCCCATACAAGGACCGCTTCGGTCAGCTGACCGACCTCGTAACGGCGCTTGCCCACTCGGCGATCTCGATGATCGAGACGCGCATCGTGTACTCCTTTAAGGAGGCCATTGACCACTATGTGGAGCAGCTTGAACTCGGACTGGAAGGCTCGATTATCAAGAAGCCAGAGGCTATCTGGTTTGACGGTACCAGCAAGGATCAGGTCAAGCTGAAGCTCGAAGCCCCCTGCGAGCTTGAAGTGGTTGATTTCCTTCCTGGTAAAGGAGCAAACGCAAAGACCTTCGGGTCACTGCTCTGCAAGAGCTCCTGTGGCCAGTTGGTTGTAGGAGTAAGCGGCTTCAAGAAGAAGAAACGAGAAGAGATCCATCTCAATCGGGATACGTGGCGCGGGATGATCATCACTGTACGATCCAACCAGATCATGCGTCCGAAGAAGCCAGGCAAACCCTACAGCCTCTTCCTCCCCCGCTTCGTCGAAGAGCGCTTGGACAAGTCGGTTGCGGATGATCTGGTGCGGATCGAGGAGCAGTTCGAAAACGCTATCCGCATGGCTGCCTTGGGATTGGCTGCCTAATCTCAGACACGAAAGGGGCCGCCTAATGGCGGCCCGATCTTATTGGCCTCTTAAAACTCAAAGCATCCGCAGGGGCACGTCAGCCAGGTAAGTCCGTGCGAGCAAATGCCCTCCTCACGGTCCCTTGCCTGATCCTCAGCCTCTTCTTGAGGACTACGGTATCCGTACTTCTCCCGAGCATATTGAAAAGCTTCGATCGCCTCTTGGCTCGCGGTTTCTTCATCTCCAAACTCGCTGCGCATGGCAGCGCAAAAGCAGGTGAGTACCACCATTTCGTACGTCGGATATCGCTCTACCGCCTGGCTGTACAACTCGCCAACTCGGTTTTGAATTCTGCTCGGCAACATCGGCACTCCACAGTCATCAGCTCTCCGAACCCACGGCCGGATCTGCTGCTTGACGACATCGCTCCAATCTTGGGAGCTCACTCCCATGAATTCGGTTTTCATCGATTTCTCCCAGAATCTGGGCAACCGTAACAACACCGCTCCTGCGGCTCACGCCAAAGTAGGCTTGTGAAAATCGTTCGTGGCTGGTGTCACTAGCCATGGCGTGGAGAATTCACGGTGTGCGGTACGGCAAGCTCCCTACCATGCCCAACGTTATGATCCGTCAATGTCAACACAACGCCTGGAGTAGCAGGGAAATGCCTTTGAATCACACCGAGCTTGAAGATCGTTGGCATCGGCTCTGGCGCGCGCTTGGCGCAGCACCTGCTGCAGGTGCCTTCGACTACCTCCTTATGCAATACAGCGAGCCCGGACGGCACTACCACACCCTTGAACACATAGCCGCGTGCCTTGAACACTTCGACTCTTGGCGTCATCTGGCCGACAAACCTCACCTGGTTGAACTGGCGCTGTGGCTTCACGACGTGATCTACGACACTCACCGAGTGGACAATGAAGCTTGCAGCGCTCAGTACGCCATCACCCTGCTCACAGCTGCCGGCGTTCCCGAGTACATCCCAGCTGTGGAAGCGATGATCATGGCGACCAACCACCAGACGGGCTCCCAGGCCGATGATTGCGGCCTGGTGCTCGACATTGATTTGGCGGTTCTGGCACAGCCACCACAGGCGTACAAATCCTACCAACAGGCAGTTCAACAGGAATTTGCCTGGGTACCGGATGACCTTTTCCGTGCCGGACGTGCAGACGTCCTACGGGGACTGCTGAGCTGTCACCCGCTGTACGGCCACCCTGAAATCTCGGCCGCATGGGAAGCGATTGCAAGGTCGAACATCGAATCTGAACTGTTGGAGCTGGAAGGCCCGCAGTCCAACTAGCTCATTCAAGAGGTGAACTATGTGCAAGCTGAACGCCCAGGACCGGGCGACCCTAGAGAAAGCCAAGGCCCAGGCTGCAGAGCTGGTTGAGGCCCTGACCAAGCTCGGCTCAGCGAAGAACGGACTGCTCGGCTCAGCGAAGAACGGACTGCTCGGCCTCGAGGGCCTGGATCTCCAGCAGCAAGCAATTTCCATTGAAAAGCGACTGGGCGCGATCCAGTCCGTAACGGAGTAACCACAATGCCGACCAAAACGACTGGCTCGGAACTCAAGGCCTTCTACAACGACGACGGGTTCTGGAAGCCGAATGGTGAAGATGATGTCTGGCATGAAGAGCTTGAGCTTGAAGTTAACGGCCAGGTCATGGATGACTCCTTCTCCATCGGCGAAGACCTCAAGCCAGAGGACCAGGTTCGAATCTTGGCTGGGTGGGTGCAGTCCAATGACGGTTCTGTCGACGTTTCCTTCGAAACTTACTTCAAGCGCTGGAAGAAGAAACAAAACACGGTTTTCCTCTCGGTCCAGGCACCGAAGGACAAGCTGGATGCCATCAAGGAGGCGATCATCGCCGCCGGCGGAAAAGTAGCATGAGCCTCTCAATAGAGGGGTTCGCCAAAGTCCAGCAGTGGCTTCTAGATGAGGGATTCTGCAGGGATGAGGTGGCCACCGCTGAGCAGGTCCAGGCATTAGCCCAGAAACTTGAGGGTGAAGGGAACCGTCTCATCAGCCTTGCAGAAGACATACGCATCCAGTTGTCCGCGGCACGCCCAGCGGACAAAACGGCATGGTGAGGTGAGCATGTCCTGGGCAGATCGAGCGGCACCGATAGTGGCAGAAGTCATCAACCGCGTTGGACGGAAAGACATGACTGCATTGCGCAAGGCTCTCGCCGAGGCATACCCCTGGGGAAACCGCGCAAACAGGCCTTACAAAGCGTGGCTCTCTGAGGTCAAGCGCCAGCTTGGGCACCCGCTTAACGCCCCCAGGACTGACCTCAACAACCGGCAAATCGATTTCTTGCAAGATCAGTGATCATTCTCTCCCGCGCCGGTTCTGGCACACCGTCAGCCCCCTGAAGATTTCCTCAGTCCACTCAACTGAGGAAGTCACATGAACAACACATCCGTCAGCGCCGGCCTCGGCTTTATGCGTGCCGCTTTCCACGGTATAGGCAAATCGGTCGGTGATCGGGAGCGCTCCAAACTTCTCCATGAAGCGATGGAAATCGCGATCAAGGGCAAGATGGCCTTTGATCTGGATGACGTTGAGCCGATGAAACGTTTGCAGATGACCACTTCGGTCGGCGTTTTCCGCCCCTTCTCGGACCACAACTACTTCACCGCATGCCTGTCAGGGGGAACGTTTTGCCGGCTGTGGGAAAAGGCCTTCGACTTCAAACCATTCAAAGCCCCGCTGGTTGCGATATCGACCTCCGAAGTCCTGAAAGACAATCGGGTTGCACCAGGTGTCGCACTGCTGGTGCCCGGCGATGACATCGACCTGATGATGCCTCGATTCCAGGACCTGCAGGTGTGGTGGTGCACCAGTCTCAGTACCAGCAAAGACACGATTACCCTCAGTCGTTATCGACTGACAGAGGACCGTCGTTACCCGTTCTCCCGTGAGGGGCATCCGGCAAACCTCAAGCGCCTGACCCGGGCAACCTGGAAGGACTTCGTCTGCGGCGCAAATGGTGCTGAGCAATGATCCCGCTCTACCCAGCGCTCGACCTCCCCGCTCTTGATGTGGCTCGTTTGCGCCGGGGGCTAGCCGTGCAAACCCGGATTTTCTTCGCCGACAGCATTCCTGGGAACAAGGCAAAGGTCATTCGCTTCTGGGATACCCAAAAGGGCGTCTTTGTCCGCTGTAACTACGGCAAGAACCAGGGTGGGCAGTCGTTGCTCAAGACCATGCCAGCCAACGTGCTGGCCCTGGCCGATTAGCTCACGGCTTCCGGCACGCGCTCGGTCTCCCGAGCATAGACCTGATCAAATACGAGGACGTTCGAATGATTTCTACGATTCCGCCCAAATCCCAGCTCGAAGAGCTGATCGGCGATTCCCAGAACCTCACTGTTGGCCGGCGTGAATTTGCTGTTTCAAACATCCGCCGCGAGGGCGATCTTGGTCTGTTTGCCACGTTCAAAACCAAACGCGCGGAGTTCATTGCGATGAACATTCCCGCCCGTGTCATCGGGCGTCCCAACGCCGAAGCCTGGAGTGTGCTGTCCCTTCGTAACCGAGGGAGCAAGATTGTTGACTTCGCGATCGATCAGGGCCGCGTCCTGGTACTGGTGTGACAAGAGGAAATGCTCATGCTGACCATCTTCATGGCGTCTGCATCGCTGGCTTGTTGGGTATGCACCGAACGAACGGCTCAGCGAGGATTCGGATTCAACCCTGCCAAAGGTCTGGCAAAGCTGATCGACAACGTGCCTCATCTACTTGCGTTCGTCGCCTCGGCCGGCCTGGCAGCTCAAAGCCCCATCCTCGGTGTTGTGTTGTTGGCCATGCACAACGTGGTTTTGCTACTGCTGGCTCTGATGGTAAGAGCCGACACCTTGGATGCTCGATCCCCACGGCTTCGAAAGCGCAGTGATGCGTTGGCAACAATGGACGGCCGCCGTATCTGGAGGCTTACCTCCATGTACACCACGATCCTCATGATTGTTCTTGGAGTGCCCGCGTTCTCGCTGCTGCTGCACCTGCTGAACTGAGCCGACGATGGCCCACGAAACATAGGCCACCCACTTGGCTGGTGACACACACCGTCCAGCTTCACCATGGGACATCGATTGAAGGAGTCACCTCATGAGTACCAAGATCAATCACGGCCGGATCAAACGCCGCGCAACCCTGGAGCAGGCACTTGCCGAGCTTGTACGGATACGCCCTGCTTTCATCCAGGAAGCTCGCAAGGCGGTGGCTACCGTCATTGCTCGAAAACTCGCCTTCGGCCGGGACCTGGCGGAGAACTACTGCTTTGTCGATGAGGACCGCAATCGCTGGACCCGAAATCATGTGTTAGGCCAGATCGAGGACGCCTACCGCAATCAGGACAATGCGATCAAAACCATGAATTGGGACTTCATAGGTTCGGTATCGGTTTTGCCGTTCCGCGGTGATGTTCTGATGCTGACGTATTGGCGCAACCATGCGCCGTTCGCTCGCCTGATTGAAGACGCGGGATTCACTGACTACCACTACCAGAACTCAACCGACAGGCCTGACACAATCAGCGAAGCTGAGTGGGACACCAGGAGAGATGCGTGGGATGAGGCACTACCCACCGGCAGGGCAGTCGATGTCGCTTTCGAGTTCCAGCTGGTGGATTGGTACGACATCCTTTCCGCAAGATATGACGCCGATCTGATCCGAGACTGCGCTCCCAGCGAAAAGGCCCGCAGGGAGCGAGTCGCTTACCACCTCACGGAAATCGAACAGTTCCACGGATGTGATACGACACAAGGCGCAATGCGCATTGTTCGCAAGGTTCGAGAGATCTATCCAGAGCGGGTACCGTCGATTCATCTTTGCGCAACGCCGCTGCAGGAGGTGTGAAGCATGCCCAGCCCGTTATTTTCGCTGTTGCTCAACGCCGCACTACACAGTGCCCAGCTCCGCGTCTGCCGTGCGATCTACTCTGATCTTTTTGGGACGGGAAGCCTGTATGAGCCTCGCCTACAAGGTTACTACTCCACCCTGGACCTGGCTCGAAAGGCTATTAAGGAACTGGCTGATTACTGTCGACGGCAGAGCATCGATGCGAGCAGCCAACCATTGTTCGACTCCCTCGACTTGAAGGATGAATTTCTTGCCCGTGTAGAGCTAGGACGGGAATTCGTCCTGGACGATCTCACTCCCAGCCAGATCTATGAGACTGGGGAGAAAGGCTGGATCGTTCAGTTCCAGGGTTGGATGCTGCGTCGAGGCAAGCTGGAAGAGATGACCGACAGCTACGGTCTACCAGCGTTTGCTCATCCCCTGGTGTTGATCAGCCCAACTGGTGAGCGCCACACTTTCGAAATGCCCGACGCCAGGATCGAGCGCGCACGTCTTGCCTATTCGCTGATAATGGGAACCGAATATGTGGGCGACGATGGACTTGGAAGCGACCCAGAACATCCGTTCGAGCGAGTGGCTTAACCGCTTCTGGCACAGGCGGCTGCGGTAGATCCTGTTGGCCTCTTACCAATAGGGCCAGGCCATGCCGTTCTACAGAAATCCCATCTCAAGCGATCCACAAGCTGTCCCGCCACTGACCGCCGATTCCATGGATTTCCGCGCTTACTGGAAGGGCAACGAAGCCATTCTGATTGCCCGGCCGGGGCGCGGGCTCATCCTGCGCTGCCCAGAGAGCCCGCACTTCAAAGAGGTCAACTTTATGGTTGGGGGTGAAGTCTGCTCGGCACCACTCCATGAAGATGGTCTGATCGACGTTGATGAGATCGGGTGCCTAGATCCCCGAGGTTGGGACTTTGAAGGAGAGGAATGGGTTGTTCGGCAGTTGAACAAGCCTGAGCTCATCGACATTCGCCTAAGACCCTACGGGGAGGTCAGCGACCTGTACTTCGAACATGATGACTTCGAGATCCGCGACCCAACGCTCAGCGAGTGTGGCCGCTTTAAGGTTGAGCCCAGACATTACGGGTTCATGAAGACTTCGCCCGACGATACCCTGTGGTACCGGCCTGTTCCACAAGGCAGCCTTGTGGTAACCCCGACGCAAGTAGTTCTGATGGATGAATCGGGACGGATTCTTGCTGCGAGGGACATCGACGCGATCCCGGTACCTGGCGAGGAAGAAGCACCAGTCTGAACCCTGGGCTGCTTCTGGCACACTTCCACTCCCTTGATCCTGTGACCATCACTTTCATCACCGGATCAACGAAATGTCCTTCCAGCGTAGCTTCATCAGTACCACCCCTGACATCGACAGATTGCTGGCAGCGAATGCTGCAGTTGCTGTCGGCGTCAGCGGTGGCCAAGACAGTCAGGCTTGCCAACTGGCCGTACACGAACATCTCAATTCGATCGGCCATACCGGCCCCCGCATTGCCGTGCATGCGGACTTGGGCCGTGTTGAATGGGATCAGAGCCTTCCGAAGTGCCAGGAGATGGCAGAGTTCCTGGGATGGGAGCTGCTGGTCGTGCGTACCGGCAGCGGCGACATGATGGATCGCTGGTTGACGCGCTTTGAGAACAACGTGAGGCGCTACATCGACCTCGAGTGCGTTCAGATGATCCTGCCCTGGTCTACTGCCTCGATGCGTTTTTGCACTTCCGAAAAGAAAGCAAAACCGATTGCGAGCGCCCTCAAGAAACGATTTCCCGGCCAGGACGTAATCAACGTGGTGGGTGTGCGACGCGAAGAAAGCGCGAACCGGGCAAAGCAACCCGTAAGCAAACCGGATAGCACGCTGGTCACCCGGGGTAAGGAGGGGGCGACCTGGAACGCGATCATCGATATGAAGCGGGACGAGGTGATCGACTTCATCGAGTCATACGGACTGGCCAGGCACGTCGGCTACACCTCCTACAACATGACCAGGATCAGCTGCGCATTTTGCGTGCTTGCTTCAGCAGGGGACCTGAAGTCGTCGACTGGGTATGAAGGGAACCACGATATTTACAGGGAAATGGTGGGGCTCGAAATCGCATCAACCTTCTCGTTCCAATCCGGGAAATGGCTGGGGGACGTGAGACCTGATCTCTTGACGCCAAACATGCGCCTGGCCCTGGAGGAAGCAAAGCGGAAGGCCATCACACGCCAAATTGCGGAGGCTCGCCTTCCGAAGCACTTGCTGTATGTGAAGGGGTGGCCTGTTGCAGTGCCTACCCTTGGGGAGGCCGAGCTGCTTGCCGAGGTACGATGCACTGTTGCCGATGAGCTCGGCTTGGCAATCAACTATCGAGATGCACAAAGCATCATCGTCCGGTACCAGGATCTGATGGCCAAGGCCGCGGCGAAGGGTAAGGGCATCCCCCCTACTTTCGAGCGGCAAGCCTCAGGCATGCTGATTCCTGTTCAGCAGATCGATGCACAAGAACACGCCTGGCCGTTCTGAGGCCAGGCCCCTTGCCGTTCACGGGAGTTCTTGCGGAGCCTGGGGCACGCTCAGCCTTGGCCGCGGCGGCTGGGGCGTGCGTTCCCGCTTTTGGCAATTTGCTTGCTCATTAACTTTTCTTAATTCACCGCTTTGTTCAGACCGTCACGGAGGCAGTGCGCCTGATCCTCATAACGATCGGAGCGGTCCAGAATCTGTCCGCAGGAATTCGTGATCTGCCAGAAGCAGTCACCTGTTTCAATCTCGTCGACGAACAATTCAAGCATCCGACTGTTGTCGACCTGTACGCTGTAAGCGACCTCAAAACCATCTACTTCTTCACGCTCGATGCTCATTGGCTTTTTCCTATGTGATGAGATCGCCGAGAGTGTGCCACCTCGATCTGCCAGAAGCCTCGCTCCAGGCATTTCGCTGAACATGCTCGGCAGCGACTTGCAGGGTCAGTATTCGGCGGTTTCCTCAATAACTGGGAGCCAGGATAACGGCAGTTCGCCCAGTCCCCACTCCATGTACCGATCATCTCACAGCGATAGGGAATGCAAGCTCATAACAAGGCTCCAGACACCGACAACTCCTACCCGAATGTCGGTCGGCAACGGTAACTAGGGCATGGATTCCAGACTGCGGCTTTGGTTTGGGCTTCCGGGTATTGAATGGCAGGATCGCTTTGCTTCTGGCACTGGCCGTAAGCACGCATGCTGAATGCGATCAATTACTACGGCCACAACATGAAAAGCATCATCGCCATTCTTCTAGCCGGCATCTCCATCAACTTGGCTGCCTCCCCCGCTCCGGTACCGGCGGACGATCCGCGCCTTCAGCCTGCAGCAGTGACGTTCCTCAAACCGTCTGAGGATGGCGGATTCCCTGAAATCTACATCGACGGCTATATCCATCAGCCAACGGTGGAAGCATTCAAGCGCATCGGCAATCTCAATAGGGCAGGCCTGGGAATGGTCTACTTCAACTCGCTCGGCGGGGACCTGGTTGCAGCAATTGAACTCGGCCAACTCATTCGAGAACGAGGCTTTTCAACGAGAGTAGGTCGACGAGGCGCTGCGGGCACTCCACAACCTGGTCGCTGTGAAAGCGGTTGCCCATTTGCATTCGCTGGGGGGCACTTTCGCTTCCTGGATGAGGATTCGAAGATGGGCGTACACCGTTTCTATCGGGCTGCCGGCCAGCAAGCAAACGACCTGTCATTGGCGCAGGTCGCGTCGACACTGATCGCAACTCACCTCAGCGCAATGGGAGTTAGCCTGAGTCTAATGGACCGTATGGTCTCGGCTGGCAGTGAGAGCATGCGGTATCTGACTCCGCAGGAGGCTTATGACCTGGGCCTGATCAATGCGGGTGAACTGCCGGCGCAGTGGGGTATCGAAGAGGTCCAGGGAGCCATCGTACTGGTGGGGACTCAGGAGAAGGTGCAGGGTACAGGTAAGATCGCCTTGGCCTGCAGTCAAGATGCCAGTGTCGAACTAGCTGCCCTTTTCAAGTCCTGGTACTCCCCTTCGCTGCTCCGGAGAATGGATACCATCAAACTCACTGTCGATGGGGCTCCGACCGGCCAAGCCTTGGCCGAATTGAATCCTGAGCTTCGGAACGGATTCCTGACATTCACAACAGAACCTTCCGCAGAGCAATTGATCGCAATTTCGCGAGCCAGAACTGTTGGGTTCCGGTACGGCAAATCCGGGACTGATCTTCGGACAGGATTCGACGTTGAGGTGGATGGCGCATCGGCCATGATCGGTAGCTTTATTCAGCTCTGCCAAGGGAAAAGGTTACGACTGGCTGCCCGGCTTTGATTGAATTATTTTTCGCGGATGGTTCTGGCACACACCAACCAAGCTGAAAATTTCCCCATCGCAAACAACACCTCGGGGAAAAGCCATGAGCAAATTGAACACCCTAACCTTCTTCTCCAACAGCACCTGCTACCTCTCCCATATCGTTCGCTTGGTGCTGGCAGAAAAGGCAATCGACGCTCGCATCTTAGATGTCGCAGTACCGGCCAATGCACGATTGATGGCTCAGTTCGGTTCCACGATGCAGGCACCCGCGCTGGCTGAGCGCGACCTCGCACTTCATGAGGTGGACATGGTTGTCGAGTATCTGGAGGAGCGCTACCCGCATCCAGCGCTCTTACCCAGCACCACCGTTGCCCGTGCCCATACCCGCATGCTGGCTCGCCGTATCCACCGGGAACTCTATCCGCTCTTGGACAAAACCCAAGATGGTTGTTCCGATTCGCGCAAGGAACTGGCAAGCACTCTGCTGGCGCTGGCACCGCTCTTTGAGCAGAAGAAATACTTCATGAGCGACGAACTTTCGGTCGCTGATTGCACCCTCGCCCCTCTCCTTTGGCGGGTAAAGTCCCTTGGGATAAACCTGACCAAGGTTCGCGGAATCTCCGAATATTGCCAGCGCATATTCAACCGCCCTAGCTTCATCGCCAGCCTTTCCGAGCAAGAGCAAAAGCTGGCTTAAGTCCTATGCGGCCTCTCTGAGGCCGCACTACTGGTGCCGCATGAAAATCTGCAAGAAGCTACACCTTGCTCTCGACAATGCAGCTCACGCCCTTGCTGTAGCCCCCGAAGTCCATAGCCACTACAAAGACCCGCCACCGACCTTGTGTGACAACATTCGCTACTGGATTTTGGCTTTCATTGACGGTCTGATCGGCGATCTGCCGCTGCACATCCTTCGATGCAAATTCTCGGCGCTGAAGCAAAAGGCGGCTGCCAAACTCCGCGCCCTTCTACACCAGTTCAATCAAAAGTGACCAAGCGGGTTCAATGAGTCGGCTTATGTGAGGTTGAACCAATTCTCGACTCCGCGATGTTTTCCTGGCGGCTCCCGTGCCATTCCGGTCCCTGCTTTGGGGGCCTGAATTTGAACCTGCCGTTCACTTCCCCATTTGGGACTAGAACATCCCCCGCTCTGCTCACGTGCAATCTTCAACAACCTGCCTCGGTGGACAGGGGTTGGAAAATCGGGCCATTACAGTGCTTCTGGCACACTCAACCGGCGGGGAAGATGGTTCCAATTACACACCACGGGGAACCTGAAGATGAACGTACCTGCACCTATCACCGAGAAGGAAGCGGACATGATCGGCCTGGCCAGCATGCAGGCCACCTACGCAGCCTTGGAAGCAATCTGCGGCGACCATTTCCACGACAGCTATGAGAAAGCGCGCATCGTCTTCAATAAAGACGGTCGGTTTACTACGGTCATGCGGGATGGCCAGTGCGTTGCGCACATGGCAGGCCGCTTTTCGAAGCAGGAGCTTCGTGACGCACTCAAGGGGAACATCAAGGATCATGGGCGCTATGTTGCCGGCAAGATCAAATCGATCCTGGAACAGAAGCTTGTCCTGCCTGATACCTACCTGTTCCGAATGGACATCGAGGACGACCTCCGCTGGGTAGATTCGATCCGGAGTCGCCAATTCTCCGCCTGGGTGGTTCCAAAGGTTCCGGACAATGACGATCCCAAGCAAGTGCGAGCTGAGTTCCGATTCTGGATCGCCGAAGCTCGCGCAATCATCTTCGCCGACAAGGGCAAGGCCTGGGCCTGGCAACACAAGGCCATCGTTACCGACGGCCTGCAGCATCCGAAAGCAGACACGCACGAGGAGCTGGCCCACCTGGTCGCGGATACTTTCAACAAGGCCGTGGAGCACGCCGGCTGGGACTAACACTGGCGTGTTGACATGCATTTGGGCAGCAAGCGCGTGCTGTTGCCCCCTGCATTTTCCCCTCCCCTAATGGCCGGGTTCTGCACCAAACCTGGCCAACTCTCCTCAATCACACCCTTGATATTCATCGGGATGAGGGCCGCCTTGAATTTCAGCACCCTCACTTCACTTGAATCCCTTCCCACAATCGGAACACTGGCCACCGCCAGTACGTACTGTTATCCGGAGCTTCAATGCCTTCCACACAACTCGAAGCCTATGTGGCACAGCATGGTTCATCCCTGGACTTCGCCGGCGAACGCATCCAGGTTCGCAATTTCATCCAGCGCACGGCCGAGTCCGTTACCGCCGAGTTCCTAGGTAGCCGAAACCTCTACCTAGGTCGTTGCGACAGGCTGGATGACGATGCCAGTAGCTCGAGTCATTCCGAAGTTTGGGAGCTAATCCGGATTTCCGGTCGAGGTAACGTCGCCGGAAGGCTCAAGGTGGAGAACCAGACGATCACTCAACTTTGAGTCCCCCCGGCTCAGCCGCCTGGGGTTCTGGCACGCCCTGACGCGCTTGAAGATGTCTCCAATCCAATAAGGGAGCATCTCCATGTCCACCAGCAACCAGGCGTTTGAATACTACACGCGGTGCATAGACCTTCATGACGGCGAGTCCGCACGATCAAAAGGACAAGCTATCAGCGACTTGGTCGAGGCTGCGCGCAAGATCACATTCAAATCGCTGGCGAAGCACGTCACCGGCCTTGAGGAACTTAATCAACAGCTCGGTTACGGGCGTGGATTGCGTCTGCAGGACGATTACCACGTCACCTACTGGAAGGGCGTTTACCGCGGGGAGCCTGCTTACTTCCTGATCCACTCCGCTATTGAGCACGTATTTATCCGCCCTTCGTCCAGGGCGGCGATCCGAGCCGAAACCGATCTTCAGAACTCATTGTTGCAGCGCCTCGCTGCTTGACTCTCTCCAGAGGAGGCATGATGACCACTACGCCAATCACGCTCGTCTTCAACACTGATGACGGCCTCGATGATGCCGTCATGGCTGAAGCCTATGTGCTGACTCCCGATGGCCCTGCCCAGGTCCTGGTCGATACCCAAAAGCTGTGGGGCGCAGCCGCAATTCAGTTTTTCTACCGCTACCCCAATGCCAAAAAGTATGGGCTCAGCCAATGCGCCTGCCATGCCGGGGCTGCAAGCTTCGCTGCAGCGCATGGCTTCGTCACGACCAATATGTCGCTGAAGACCGAGGACTCTCACGACGATAGCGGCGATCACATCGAGATCACCGTAAACGCCCCCAATGACTCATTCGTGGAAGGCGGCGAAGAAGCACTTCAAGAGTGGGTTGGCTTGCACTATCAGTCTCACTTCCCAAGCCTCGATTCCACCCTCCGGCAGGCTTACCTGCAGCGCTACGTAGAAATTCACCACCAGCATCTCTGATCAAGCAGCAAGGACCACTCGCTATGAATGCAACGCAGTCGAATTTGGCCCTTGAGGTGCTTCAAGGTCTGGTGGATGCGATGAACCAAGACGAGGACGGCGATTTCCTTCTGTTCGGTTCGAACCTACCACTGATCAATCAGGCTTTCGCGGTTTGCGGCTATGCCCCTGCAGCCGTGATGGACAAATCCGCCCGGAACATCGACATCCTCAGTCCAGGTTTCCGCAGAGAGGATTGTCCGCCCGGGGAATCCTATCCTGACTGGTTGAACGCTCAGCTACTCGCAGCCCACTCGGAGATCACTGCATCTCTTGCAAGTGATCAAGGTCCAAGAACCATCCTTGTCTCGCGGCCGCTGCTCGAGGTAGCTCTGGCCAACCTGGTATCCAACAGTCCCAAGGTCGCAGAGGTTCATTCGGCGCTGTACCTCCACCTCCGGGCCACCCGGAAGTACGAGCCAACCTACGTCAAGACCTGTGTCCCTCTGCTCGACGAGATTTGGGAACATCTGCCGAAAGACAGCTTCGCAGAACAGCGAGTGGCTGATGCGATTGGGGGCCTGATTGAGAAGGAACCCTGTCTTCAGGACTGACCCGGCATAGAAAAGGTCCTCAAGACCCTCGCTCTCCAACCAACAACTGAGACTAGCCCGATGCCCGCACCAACAATTCAAGTCACGTGCCTATCCTGCCTGCACCTGGACAAGGAAACTTTTGACATGCTTGCCAAGCACGGCGACGACAATGATTGGCTGGTATGTGCGGTGTACCAGGATGGAATGTTCCTCTACATCGAAGACCTGCCTGACACCGTCCCGCAATCTCTGCGCGACATCCGCCAATGGCTCATGACGCATAATCGTCTCGGATGGGTGCGCCTGGACGAGCAGTTCGATACCGTGGAAGGACTCGCCATTTACGACCAGAGCTAAGTTCAGCCTGGATTACAGCTCCGATGTTTGGCGGGCACTCCGCCAGCTCGACCGGCACAATGCGTACCACGGCCACCCTTGGCCGTGGTACCACAGAAGTAGGAGTATGGACGAAGCGATGAAGAACAAGGAAAGCAACTCCCGTACCGCCCCCAAAGTCATGGTCCGCCTCAACAGCCAGTGCCATGAAGGCCTCACCGACCTCGCCCTACAGCATGGGAGGAGCATGAATGCAGAATGCGTCATGGGCCTCATCTCTTGGCTTGACCACCAGAAACGCTGCGCATTGATCCGCAATATGCTGATCTCTCAACTTGATGAAGCGGCCGTCGCGGTGCTTCTGGCAACACTGCCTGTCGTCACCGAAGAGCCCGGCCTGGCTTCGAACAAGATATCGACCATGCTGCGCTACACCCCTTACATTCGGGACCGAATAGCAGAGCAAGCCAAATCCCATGAGGTGAGTGTCCACAGCATGCTGCTCACAGCCTTGGCGTGGTGGGTGAATGTCTCGCGCCAGGTGAACGCATTGCTTGAAGCGATCGTAGACCAAGGAGGAGCACTCCAAGCTCAACTGCTCGATCAACCAGCTCGATCCGCTGCCTAGGTTCTGCCACGCCTGACCTCATGGGGTAATGGCTCCAGTCACTCACTGGAGCCACCTCATGTCATCCTCCCGCTCGTACTGCCCCCGTACTCAAAGCGCTGCTCTTGCCCTCCGTCGAAACTTCGTTGTTGGCCCTTCCTATGCCCAGCCAATTGTCGAGATCAACACGATCCCTGCGCGGGTAATCGATATCGCGGCACGGCAGAAAACCTCCGGTTTCGTTTGGATGGACTACGGCCAAGAGGTGCTTCAGGTCGCAACCTATGACGGCAACGGACTGGTTTGCTTGGGCACTGATATCTCTGGACCGAAAGCATCACCGGAGTCGCTGCTGGTCTACGCAGAAAGCATTTTCCCAACTGTGCGCGTAACGAGCACTCCTGCTGTGCCTGTAGCCGGGATTGCTTCGTTCTACCGACCTGACCCTGCTTTTCGAGGTCCGATAGTTCCTCTTGAGGTGAGCGATGACCGAATGGATGCGCTGCTGCTCAGCAACAAGATGATTTTCTCCTATGAAAATTCAGACCACTTGTCGTCCAGCGAACTCGTTGACCAAACGTTGCACCTCCTCAAGACCAAGCCAGAGGGATTTGGCGGATGGGAAGCTCGGGTGGCGGCTCGAATCCAGGCGCTAGGCGATGCATTGAGCTTCTACGAAGGGGCGGTCAGGCAGGCGGTGAAAAATGATGACGAGAGGGCTCCTGGCACACCGGCAGCGGCTTGAGAATTTCGATAAATCTTACAGAGGTACTACCCCATGATTCTGCGCGTTCTCGCTGTCATCGCCTTTGTCCTACTCGCTTCCGGCCTTCAATTCTTCGTTGTGGAGTACGGGCACTGGGCAGAGTCCAACATTATCGTCGGCATCTCCATTGCTGCCCTGATCTGCGCGTTCTTCGCCGGCGGACTGACTGCCTTTGATGATCAGGCCACCCGCAAGCGTAAAGAAGGGTAAGCGGACATGGTTAAGTGGGGCGTGAGCCCCACGCTCCCCTAATCGTTCAAGCAGGCATGACTGGGTGATTTTGGTGCTGCTGCACAAAGTCGTGATAGTCCCCCTCTCCCCCACCTAACAAGAACGCATCGAAGGCCCGGCTCATGGCAATCCGTGAGCGGTACATTCGGATCAGTGCAGCCTCAATTCCTGGGCAGCCCACTTCCTGTGCCAGCCAACCCGCACGAACCACTCCTGACCGATAAGCCGAGGTGAAGGAGCAAGCATTCTGGGCACAGAAGGAGTGTGGGTGGAGCCTCACTCTGTAGTCAGCATCCACTACTGGCAGCCGCCCTCCCGCTCGGTGCAAAAATGCGATGCTCGCAACTACGTCTTCAGCAATCGCCGCTGGATAGAGCCTGATCCAGTTCCTGGGAGCCGCACAAATGACGCTGCCATAAAAATCCAGCAGTGAGCCCAGCTCCAGCGTTGGGGACTGAAAGCGCTTCACCTCCTCCCCTCCTCGGACATACACAGTCCTTAGAGCGACAGCAGGGGTTACTTTCAAAGCCGAGATCACAGCCTCGACGAACCCATCCGATACATCATCATCTGCATCCATCTGAACAACGTGACTTCCTGACGCAGCTACAAGTGCTCTTGTGCGCGCCGCGGCCGGCCCGGTTCTAAATGCTGGCGGGCAATGTACAAGACGAGGATCGCTAGGCAGCCTGGTACGTAGGTCGACACCATCATCAGACGCGAGAACGACCTCGATTTCGTTGGCGTGATCCTGGCCCAGGAGTTTGCTGATAAGCCCTGGTAGCCACTCCTCCGCCTCACATGCAGCGATCAGGAAAGAAAGGCGTCGAAACACAGTATTCCCCATTCAGTTCCCGGCTTAGGCCGGCAACCGAAGTGTCCACAAACTACCTAGTTGCTACACGCCAAGTAGGTGTGCTGCTTTCCAACCTATTCGCGGTCCCGGTTACCACCCTTCGCTTCTGCCACTCCCCTAACCCCCTGATCATGGCTAGACCAAATAGGAGCCATGACATGCAACAGATCAGCATTACTCTCCCCAGCGAATTGAAATCCTCCGGCGCTGTCCCAGCACTTGAATGTCCAGTCCAGCCTATGGACCACGTGATCTTCACACCTCACGACAAGTCCATGCTGAAACCGACAATTCGGGGACGAGTAATGAACACTCTGCGCACCTCCGCGGGAAACTGGCGATGCGCAATCGTCCTCCAGGGCGAGCCATTCCCCAACGGCAACAGCGTGAACGTTTACTCCCATGAAGGATGCTTTGATGTAGTCGAGGGGCACTTCAATGGTTAAGAGGACCCCAGCTCCAGGCTCTGCAGCTGAACTGATTGAACAGCAGGGTATCGAGGCGCTCCGCGGCCGGCCCCTGAAAGATGGCAACACAATCGTGTACATCGCCAACACAGAGGTTGATCGGCTCCAGGCGGAGGAGAAGGAAGATCAGGAGAGCGGCGAATTCCTTTTCCCGGCCTGGAGGAAGCGAGTCTACGGTGGGGAATCTCCCGACGCTCAGATGGTGCGCTGGGTGAACCTGAATACCGTTTCGCCGACCCAGGATCTGACCGAAGGGGACCATCATGGTTGATCGAAAAGCGCTGCACCTGATGGCACGGAATCCCAGGCTTCACGCCCAGTATGTTCGGACAGGGCGTGTACCTGAGTTCAAGAAGCCGGAAAGCCCTCTCATCACGCTACTGGAGTCGATCAATCCACGTGACAGACTGGCCATCACAGCCGTGGTGATCGGACCGGCATTGGGCTATAGCGGGCGGCGTTGTTTTCAGAATGCCGCCCAGGCCCTGAACTGGCTCAAACCCCAGTACACGGCAACAAGCTACCCGAGCGAGTCCTGGCGGATCAAACGATTCGCCCAACGTCTCGGAATCGACGATCTTGCTGAGTGTGCTCAGGTTCCGGAAGGGATCATCAAAGAGTGGAACCGGAGGCACCGCCCGGGCCGCTGATCGGCGGCCCTACCTTCTGAGTTCGATTTCCCAGATGCCCACATCCTTGCTGCCGCCTTCCTGCTCGCACCAGTCTCCGTCCATGAGGTTCCCCTCTGGTGCGCATAGGGTGGCCTCCCCAACAAATCCATCTGCTTCTGGCCAGTACCGCAAAGAGTAGATGCCGTCTTTCAGGTGTCCCCGATATGTGGATGGTTGCCCCTTGCGCGTGTATTCGATTACCACCTCTTCGTCGCGAAAAATAACGACGCATGGCTCAGATTGCCCTCCTGCGCAGCCGTTGAAATAGGTTGTCATGAGGGAATTCGGGTAGCGCATATTTGCAGCCTCAAAACCATACGAATCCTGATCATAACCGGCTGGTGGCACACTCAGGGCGAGTCACCATTTGCATGAATTCTGCTCATGGAGCTCAACATGCAAGAAGCCGCCTTCACCCCGCCAAGCTGGATGACCCCCTACAAGGAGGGAAGCCGAGTCGGGTACTCCCAGGCTGTTATGGCCTATGCCGACTACTACAACCTCGATGGCAGTGCTGATCTGGAACCGGAATGTGAGGAGCGGCTGCCAGTACATCGCCGCGAGATGGTCTCCTACGCAAGCAGAACTGGTACCAAGCAGAATCTTGCCGCCATGCGTGAGGCTGGCTGGCGACTGCTGGTGAGTCCAACTGGAGTATTACGGACGGAAAATTTCCGGTACTGCCTGGACAACGGCGCTTGGACAGCATTTCAGCAAGGACGTCCATTTGATGAGCGCGCATTTGGGCGAGCAATCGACCTGCTCGGCGAGGGAAGCGACTTTTTCATCCTGCCTGACATTGTGGCCGGTGGGATGAGATCACTGGAGTTCAGCCTCAAATGGAAGGAACGACTTTCAGGGATTCCCACCCTGACTTTGCTGGCGGTGCAAGATGGCATGGAGCCCGACGATGTACGAGAGTATCTCAACCCGGCATGCGGAATCTTCCTTGGTGGGTCGACGGAGTGGAAGTTGGCAACGGCCAACGCATGGGGTGTCCTGGCTAGACGAAGGAACTGCTACTACCACATTGGCCGGGTGAACAGCGCGAAACGAATCCACCTCTGCGCAGCCGCGGGCGCGCATTCGTTCGATGGCACCAGTGCTACCCGTTTCTCCAAAACGTTGCCCAGACTTGATGCCGCCCTGGATCATGCAGAACGGCAGGTGGATTTCTTTTCACCTCAGGCAAAGCCAATGGGTGAGACAGATTTCGACTGCGGGTGGCCCTTCAAGCTAACCCGATAGACGCTCTGGTTGTGCTGAGGATACTGGCACACAACCGTCACCCTCAGGATTACTCCATCCAACAAGGCCTTCATCTGAGGTAGATAATGCAACCGATTCAACGAGACCAAACCCAAGACCAAAGCTGGACACCGTTTTATTCGAAGTGGCGTCATGGAGGCTGGTACGTATCCAATCTTCGTTACCCAAGCGGGGCTTGCGGCTGCGTCAGCAACAACTATCCGGACGGTAAGTGGCGTATTGTCTGTGACCGCCGCCGCACCGACTTGGGCAAGGAAGGCGACTTCATCTTTGAGACTCGAGATGCAGCAGTACGCGCCGAGTTCGACCTGGTGCAGAACATAATCGCCGAGCAAGCACTGCAAGCTGCGCTGCAGGATGGATACCTAACCTGGCGTGGATCGCCTGTCACAGGTCCTCACCTTCCACACGGGCTCAGTGAAGCGAGCCAAGTCGAAGTGATCTTCCGCAACGGCCAGCGGCACACCGGCAGTGCACAGGCCTTCGGTTGGAACCACAGTGGTTACAACCCACACGCTCAAATCGTGGCCTACCGTGTGGTGGATACTACAGCCCACTCTCACTTTGCTGGCTGATTCCAGGACTCTCAATCCATGAGCACTCAATCCGTAAACGAACCGTACTCGAGCATTATCCAGCAAGCGTTGACCAAACGAGGCCACGATGCGGACGACTTTTCGCGCCATCCCCAGTACAGCGCGCCAAACTACGTGGTGAGGATGTGCACCAGCCTGACCGAAGCGGTCCACAAAGCGGGTAACCAGGCAGTCACTCTGGAGCAACTCATTCGACTTGAGAGTACCTGCACCGGGACCGACTACCAGCACAAGCTGGCATTGCGCTGCAATCGCCTGGCGCAAGGAATCGGCTGCTGAGGGGTATTGCAAGGGGCTGCTTCTGGCACACCTTGCCTACCATCAACATGGAGCTCCATCTCAAGGAGCTCCAGCATGAACAAACTGCTCAAACCCTTCAGCGTCCTCGTAATGCTCGCTTGCCTGGCCGGCTGTGCGACCAACCCCATGACCGGTGAGCGTGAAATTAACCGGACCGCCGTCGGGGCCGTAGTAGGGACTGTTGCAGGCGGCCTAATTGGCGCGGCGATCGGCGATAGTCGTGCAGCCCTCATTGGTGCGGCAATTGGTGCTGGTATCGGCGGTGGCACCGGGCTCATCCTCGACCGTAAGCATGGCGAACTAGAGGCAAAGCTGAAAGGGACAGGCCTCACCGTTGAAAAGCAGGTGGATGATGCGAACACCACCCAGGCACTCGTGGTGAGCGCGCCCGCGGACATTACGTTCAGCACTGGATCGGCAGATCTGCAAAGTCAGTCTTTCCCGTCCCTGGCGCGACTGGCCGAATCGCTGCGGAACCAAGGTAACCTTCGCATTGAAATCACCGGCCATACGGACAACACCGGTCCGTTCCAAAATAACCTTCGCCTCAGCTACAACCGAGCGCAGGCGGTTGGACAGTTCCTTTACGCAGGTGGAATCCAGGCTGACCGGATTGCAATTCGCGGGGTGGCCGATACGATGCCGGTCGCAGGAAATGAAACACCCGCCGGTCGCCAAGCCAATCGCCGGGTTGAGTTGCGAATAAGCGCAATCTAGGGCGGCTGCTGAAGGTCAAGCGAGCATTTCAAGTTCTGGCCAATCAGGCGCAAGGTTGGCCAGCCACTGAGCATCGGTCGAAGGATCGAGTAGCTCCACAATCCAGTGTTCTGGCTCCAGGACGGTCGATTCGGCCACGCGCCAGGTTCGAACCTTGCCGACGTCGACATGGATGAATCCCTTCGTGGGATAGAAGCCCACACCTCCGACGCCAATAGCCTGGGCCAGCTTTCCCAGGTTGTCGACGGACAAGCCTGGTATGCGAATATCCGCGGCCATCGCCTTGATATGAAGTGATTGCTTGGCTGCGCCCTCCAATTTGGAGTTGTGCTGTGGGGTGCGGTACCCACTGTTCACAAGGATCTTGTAGGGCAGTCGGTTGATCCTCAACCAGACCTGGATGAGGTAAAGCAGATCAAGTAGCTTCGGGCTCATGCGAACGGTTGATTTGAATTTCACGTCTCGCAGGATGCTGCAGGCTTTCTGGTATCCACCAACGTCCCAGCCCTTCCCTCCGCGGAAGTAGCAGAAAGAGGCCTTCTCACCGCTATCTGGCCTTTCAAGATCAAGCCAACGATCTCGGTTGAGCGCTACTACGCGCCAATCGTACTTACGTCCTGAGGGGACACTGCCGAGGGCTTGGCCCAGTGTGAGTGCGGCTGGCGCGGCGAGGAATGCTGCAAGCAGTTGCCGTCGGGTAATGGTCGATGGTTTCAACGCCTGTATCCGATGAACTCCGAAAGTCGGAGCCCACGATAGCTGGCGCATCTCGTCATTCAACTCAAAACGACCGCGGCTTTTCCCGAGCTGGTGGCACACTTGGATAATGCCAAGATCGGTGCTCCCAAGCAGATGATAGGTACCTCGATGCACCAACTTAATGAAGCGATGCGGAAGCGTGTCGCAGCCGCTATGGAGAAATCAGGCTGGGAGATGGACCCGGAGACCCCTGCCATTTCTGCAGTTCGATGCTGGTTTTACTCTGTGAACATTCACCGCGGTCCTCGAGTGGCCGCAATGGTTTCCCAGGATCTCTATCGCTCTGTAGTGAGTGGTGATGGGATCATCGCGGAACTGCTTCGACAAGATCCGAAACACAAGCCGTTCGAGCAGTATCTCGGCACAGTCGCCGAATTCGACTCCATTCCGGAGGCATCTCAGCGAGATCTAGGCAAGAGAAATACGGTAATCGCTTGCCTGGCCAGCTTCGCGCGGACCACGCAGACCTGGAGCCTTGCTCCTCCGCTCAACGAAGTTCCAGGGCTTCATTTTGTCGCGATCGATTGGCAGGCAAAGAATGGTGCACACGTACTTCGTTCTGGCCTGGCGATTGGCGACGCCCCCCTAACGAAAGAGGACCTGGCCGAGATCGCTTCGATTCAACTCGGCTTGCATCTGGCGCGCTGCCCCCAAGAATCACCGATCGACTTCTGAATGTCAGGCCCTTCGGGGCCTGATTTTTATCAGCTGGTGGCACAGATCCTCGAGCATCACGATGGGCGTACTCAAACTGGAATCCCATCACATGAAACGTCTCCGAGAACTACAGAAAGCACATCCTCTCTGGGAAATCTCCATCACCCGGGGAACACACTTACGTTTCAGCCGGCCAGGCTGCCCTCCGGTGTTCGCCTCGTACACGCCAAGCGATTGGCGAGCGGACAAGGATCTAGCACGCAAGCTGCGCCTGGCAGAGCGCTCCTGCCCAACCAGCACCATTGCCACAGCTGCCTGAGGAGACCACAGTGCCAATATACCTGGAAGGCCCAAGCTGCGATCCGCGTGGCCCTGATGGCGACGGAAGGAATCGCTTACGCATCGATTCGATTGACCCTCAACCCCGCTGCGCACTCCGGCCGCGGACATTTGCAGGGCTTCGGGAATCGATGAATACGGCCATTGCTCAGTGGGGTAGTCATTTCGATGTGTGCTCCGGCGGCGGTGAATGCTCGGCTTGCTTCCGATTCACTCGTCGACACAACATCCAATCACCGCCAGACGCACTGATAGTCCGGCTTCATCCCGATGGATCGCTCCATTACACCAGCGACGTTAAGGCAGGGTGGAATGCCAGTCTGACCCCGATCGCCTGGGATGACCTGGCTTCGCTTGAGGAAGGATGGAGCCTCGGCCGGGTACTGAGAGACGAACACTCGCAGTACATACCTCTAAACCGGGCTCGACCGCGTTAGAGTAAGAAAATAGGCCTCAGTTTGACTTGCGATGGGTAGGGCGTGGTGATACAAAAAACATGCTTCCTGCTTGAGTCCTTGGACTTTAAGCACCAGATGTACGCGCTAGAACTCTAGGGTGTTCATCTGGCCCCGGCTGAGACCTGAGTTTCAGTTTTCAATCGGGGAGTCACCGCTGGCTCCAACCACTGCACATTCGTGCACACCGAGTGACTCGACTACAGTCGACTTACTCAAATCCTCGAAGTGAGACCTGTCGGGCAACTCTCAAGCTGCTCGCCTGATGACGTGCGCCTTTCCGGCCGGCCATGTCGTGAAGTCAATCTGTGGATGAAGACAACCTGGTTGGCCAGGAGCAGCACACCGCGCATAGCGTGGTTCGAGCGCCCTGGCATCCGCCGGCGCGTCCTCTAACCCAACCTGGGGCACATCATGCCCTGGGCTTGAGTGCTCCCTTGGAGTTCTCATGGATAAAGACCTTCGAAATCGCTTCATCGAGCAGGCAAGGGCGGTCCGCCAAACCTTCGGGGATGGCGAAGACCTCCATGCCGATCAAGCTGGTCTATCGCCTTCGGTCCGCCAAATGCTCCGGGAAAGTATGGAGCGGCACGAAGCCCTGACCGCCTTGTACAACGAACTGGATCGGGTTGGCGTAGGGTTGATCCTCAAACATTGGTCCGGGAACCAATGGGCGCTGGTTCTTCCTGATGCCTCAGAACCCGGTAAATTCCGCTACCAGGCTTTCGGTCTGCACGGCTGGATTACCCATCACACCTGCACAACTCTGGACGAAGTCGTATCAGACGCCTTCTGCGCCGGTTTTCGTATGGTGGCATCTCCAGATACCCTCGATCGGGTTGCATCTACGGTCGAGTGGAAGAAAGGGTGCGAGCGCCTGGAGTTCATCACGCGGCACAATTGCGGCGAGATCAGCTACCGGGAAATGCTGGATCAGTTCCAAAACATCGACGCCAAGTACGCATCCGCTGCTTGAATGTCACCAGCTGGCCTTTCGGTTTGCTGGATTTCAAAGTTGGAGCCAACAAAAACCCCGCTACCTTCACAGGTGCGGGGTTTTCTTTTCTTGGCTGATCTACCAGATCAGTTCATGCCGAACTTAGCGACGTCCACGCCCATGCAGTAATTCAACGCTCGAGCCCGTGCGGAATCTTTGTGGGTGCTAGCCAGGTGGTCGACGATGTAATTGCAGTCATCGAATGCCAACGAACGGGCTTGGCTTGCAGTCAAGGGAGTGGGCTGCGCGGATACCTGGCCATTCAAGGACGTGGGAGTTTCCGACGTAGCGTGGGAGCTGCAACCGGCAGCGATGGTAAGGGTTGCCATTACGGCAAGTCGACGTATCAAGGGGGCCTCTCTTTGCCAGGATCTGGCGTCACCAGTGATGTGTCCAAGGTACAGAAGCGTTTGAGCGATGCACGTCAAGTTGACCCTGTGAAATTCTGACAGCGGTTCTGGCACAGCCCTTCCCTGCTGATACTGGGCCTATCCCAGACAGAGGACCTCCCCATGCAATACGCTCAATCCAACCTGCTTTCCTTCCTGGCCCATGCTCCGGTTGCGGTTACTACCAACCTGGATCACGGAACCGAGACACCCTCAGGGCACATTTTGATGAATGCAGCTCGCCCACTACTGGGCCAGACCACGTTCCAAGGTGACTTTCTCCGCGGCCGCTTCTACGCCACGCTAGACCCGGAAGACAGCATCTCTGAGGTTTTTGCAAGGGAGAACCTGAAGCTTGATGGCAAGGTCGTCTTCGTAGTCGACCGCGCGACCGCGACTGAACTCATCCTGGATGGATGCCGCTATCGCAGCCAGTACATGGCCATGGAGGAAGAAGAACGCTGGTCGATTCTGCGCGATCGAATTTCCGATCTGCAGGACATGCCCCTGGCTGGTTTCATGGACAAACTGGCCAAAGTCAAGGGCAGTGCCACTGAGAACCAAACCCAAGCAGCATGATGAAACGGGGCTACCTTGAGTGGCCGTTTTTGAAGGGGCGACCATGCACCAATGCTGTATGTTCGTCCCTGTGGAGATCAGAAACACGGAGCCAGTTCTTGAATCGAATTGCACATCCTCTGGAGTTGCACGGCACCTTCTATGGACTCATTACCGATAGCGTAATGGTTCGTATCGTCGCCAAAGAAATATCAGCGGCGCACGCCAGCACTTCTCGAGAGCAGAAGAGCGAAGAAAACACGCCGCCGCCTACCCCTCGCAGAGAGCCCCTACGCACCGATCCTGAGAGCGCCAGCCACTCTCCACTAGACTGAGACAGTCTCACATCACGAAAATGTAGGGACCGCCCAAAGGGCGGCCCCTTTCGCACTCCGATCTACTTAACGGCCGCCTCTTTCGCCGGAATCTTTGCCGGCGGCGGGACGCACTTCGCCCGAGATTGATAGCCCGACATATCCATGATGGCGTTGAGGACCGTTACGCATTCGGCCTGGCTTTGGTACGGGGTAACGGAAACGATGGGGTACTGCACTCCTGCTGGAGTGCCATAACCACCTTGTAGAAAGGTGACCACTACCAAGGTCCACTTCAAAGTCTGATCTCTCCTTCGCGATTACAGTTCGCCTTAAGGAAGTTAACGACCTGAATTCCAGAAAAAAGAACACCTTGTGTCATTCCATAAGGGGGTTCTGGCACAGCCCCGCAGGCGTGAGGATTACTCCACGTTCCCAGAAGGAGAATCCCATGTTCCATACCAACCAGCTCCAAGCCCTATTCGATCAACTGGAAGCTCTCCAACAGTTCGACCTGGAGATTCTGCCCGCCGACCTGAAGGCCGTGCTCGTGAAGGTCAACGAGGAAAGGCAGAAGCTCATCACCCTGGATCAGCGACTGATGATCGGTGTCCGCGATACCCGTCATTCCACCGACTACTACCCGGTGCTCGTTCCGCGCTCTCGTAGCTACGGCGACGAGGACTTCAAGGGCACTTTTGACACCTCCGCCGATACCAGTGAGGACTACACCTACGTAGTCGATTGCGCCGGCACGAAGGTCGATATCATTTCGCGGGAGGGTGAGGCGTGAAAGATCTGCCATATGAAGAGGTCAAGACCTCTCTGACCTCCGGCGAGTCGATTCCTGCAGCAGTAGTGCAGGCGTTCCGGATAGCTCTTGCGGGCCTTCGCCCGCACCTGGCTGCGCAGGTGTATATGAACCTTAGCCAGGCTGGTTGTATGGACATCGAGATCGCAGCGATCGCAGGCCGATCATTGCGGCATGTGAAAACCTTACTTGAGTTTTCCAAAGCACCGACTGGGCTGGTGGAAATGGTGGCCAACCGAAAAGCGTCCATTGCCTCAGCACACAAGGCAATGCGTGTTGCTGAGGCCACAGGCCAGGACGTTATGGCTGTGATTCAGGAAGCGGCTCAGGAGGAAGACAGACAGAGGAAGCCCCGCAAGGATCGCCCTGTCGCCGCGGCAAAAGCAGTAGTCCGTACGCTGCTCAAAGCGAAAGTACCGAGCCAACTCCGCGCCGGCATTGCCGGTGGCGCAGAGGTGGTTCAGATCCGCACGAATGATGCGCAGCGATTGCTGAACGCCCTCGAACAACTATCTCCGACGACAAAACGCCGGGCCTAATACACGGGAGAGGCAGCATGCCTTGGATCAGCGTACTCATCGCGCCAGCGGCCACAAACACCGATCACTACACGACCCGATCTGAAGCACTTCAGGGGCTATTCAAGGATGGAACCCAGGCAGTCGTCAGGTGGTATCCCCCAGATGAAGATGAGTGCTCCGGCCGATGGAAAACCACCTGCTCGTCAGCTTGGGATGTGACCGAGCAGATCACTCACTGGCGAGACCTCTTTCCACCGAGCTTTGAAAGCATGAAGGGGTTCTTTCTCGAAGGTGAGCAGCTCCGCTGCCTTCAATCCATCATGCAGGGCCTATACGGCGATGGTCGAATTGTCACTTCTGATGCGCGTCGTGACCTGGCTAATCGCCTTCACCAACTGATTGGCGTTATCCAGGCGCAAACCATTGAGATAGACGTGTAGCCTCGGCATCTCGCTCCACTTTAAGGAGAATGCTTGCCCGCCATCGTTCCTTTGGTGAGCCTCAGTGTCCGAAATTCCGGACCGACAAATGGCATTGAATCCCCCTCGATGTTTGCGAACATATCGAACTTCGGATGGCCCTACCCAATATGAGTGGGGCCAATGGATAAGGAACATTGCCAGTGCCCCTCTCTGCCTCCCCTGCCCCTATACCTTCTACGTCCGCTGATACCCTCCGCCTGACCGCCCCTCGCCTTATGCGACAACGCCGCTGGCGAGATGACAAACGGTTCCAGATGCGTCGGATCGTGATTCTGAAGAACCAGGACGGCGAGATTGTTGGATATAGGCCAACGATCCAGCAAGGCACGAAGGAGCATCGTCGAGACTATTACCAGACCTTCAAGATCACCCCCGAGGTCTCCCTCAGCGAAGCTCTACGCGCAGCTATGGATTGGCGTGATTTGACAGAGAAGAAGCTAGGCATCGATCCAGGCAGCCATAGCGCCGCGTGTTCTTCCAAACCAATCGCAAGTATTTCCTTGATCGTTTCCCAGTCACCACCCTATCGCGCGCACTGGGCAACCAATCAAACCGCCGACGGCGCCCCTAAAATCAGGGTCAGCATTGGCGTTCGAAACTACCAAGATGCTTACGAGGAAACGGTGCTTCGTCTGGCCCAGCGCGAGGGAATTCCGCCCCCGGAGCAAATACCCCTTGCTCCCCCTCCCCGACG
The DNA here is from genome assembly GCF_043658375.1 of Pseudomonas sp. PsB. Classification (NCBI taxonomy): domain Bacteria; kingdom Pseudomonadati; phylum Pseudomonadota; class Gammaproteobacteria; order Pseudomonadales; family Pseudomonadaceae; genus Pseudomonas; species Pseudomonas sp. PsB. Next base: position 108,980 of record NZ_JBIGLU010000011.1, read on the forward strand.
TGACCAGTACCGCAGGATGGTGAAAGCAGGCCTACAGGACATTCCGAAGCCGCTACCCGCACGATCGCGTCAGAAATGTAGGCCCTGAATTTCCGGGATACATTTTCACTGGAATGGCCGGGGGAACCCGTTAGCTTTTTGTAGAAACCCTATTCTCGGAAAGCAAAGATGCCCTCCATGCAATCTCTTATACGAATAGCCTTGGTGATGTCCCTCACACTGATCGCCGGCTGCGACAACTCAATTGTCGGTGCCTACAAGGCAACGATGGAATCCGAAGGAGGCCAGGCCAGGACGGTTGGTATTGCGGTGATCCAAGAAGGGAATATCAGCGCCGATGGTCAGGACGTAAAGGTGTCCAGCTGGAGCAGAGAATCTGGATCAATTACCGCCCTCGATCAAGAAGGCAACCGCATCGTTCGCTTCGAAATCCTGGAGAATGGAGACCTCACCCAAGACACTCCGGCAGGAAAGCTGACCTTCAAACGGTTCGACCTGTAGTGCGCCAGATGAAGATCAGAAACTTGGCCGGGAAGGCTCTTGGCGCAGCCTTTAGTCTCGGTCTGATGTTCAGTCCTGCTACCGCTGGCGCATCGATCAAAGTGCTCCAAAGCACATATCCTGATGGAACCGCCGCGCCCGCAGAACTGTACCTTTCAGGCGAAATAACCACCTCGACCAAACAGGAGATGCTGGCCGCCCTCGACCAGATAGGCAGGAAGGTGCCGATGCTCTACCTGGACTCTGCAGGTGGGGACCTGGTCGCAGGAATGGAGCTGGGTGAAGCGATCCGGCGCAGAGGCATCAACACTTCGATCGGAAAAAGCAGTGGTAACTATGGCAAGCCTCTGCCCGGGATCTGCTACAGCGCTTGCGTCCTTACATTCAGTGGAGGCCACTTCCGGTTTGCAGACCAGAACGCCCGTATTGGCATCCACAGGTTTTATCGCCGGACCACCTCGACGTCAGACCTGGATGTCGGGCAGGTAGTCAGCGCTGCCATCACCAGCTACCTGATCCGTATGGGGGTCAGCCCTTTGCTGTTCGAAAAGATGGCCCAGGTCGGTGGCGGCAAGATGCAGCTTTTACCAATTTCTGAAGCCTCTGGCCTGTCATTGGTGAACAACGGGATTCTATCGCCCCAGTGGGGGATCGAAGGCAAGCAAGGAACTGTGTACCTCAAGGGGGAACAGGAAACCTGGAACGGTACCGGCAAGCTGATCGTCACCTGCGCGAGTCACAACGGCGTCAAGATTTCCGCTCTATACGATGCAGGCACCAACAACCAAGAGATTTTGCGGAATGCGCGGAATTACACCCTGAGGGTGAACAGCCAGTTTCTCCCCATCCCTCATCTGCAATCCGCTCCCAAGATCAGTGGTGATTATCTGACGGCGACCTTCACCCCTGACTCCAGCATGATTTGGGATATGCAGTCCGCTGAACAACTTGGATTTGGCTTTCACCCCACAGGCTCTGACTCCTTCTACGGCTTCCTGATTGACGCCAGGTCCGAACGGGATCTGATCAGAAGTTTTGTGCAGCACTGCCAGAGTCGGGACTGATAATACTGCGGGTTCTGGCACACCGTTCAACAGCAGAGGATCACCTCACCCTTCAAGGCAAACTAGAGGTGATCCCATGCTCATTCCCTACGACCAGCTACAGCCTGAAACGCTTCACAACCTCATGGCCGATTTCGTGAGTAGGGACGGAACTGATGGTGGTGACGACACTCCTGAGGCCGTGAAGATCGAACGAGTGATGAGGGCGCTGAAAATCGGTGAGGCGGTCATTCTCTACGATGTGACCTATCAGCAATGTATTTTGACTCTCCGCTCCGAGGTTCCAGCCGAGATGCTTAAGGCCTGGAGCTGACGATCTACAGCAGTTCAACGGATGGGCTTCTGCCACACTCCTACCTGCCAGATTATGTGCGCATCCACTCTTTCCTGGTCGCTCAACAACTGGAGATCTCCATGTCCTCTCTCGCCCTACCTGCTCCAATCCTTGCTGGGAACCAGCGCTCGTATTCTATAAGCGCACTGTGGGAGGGGACCCCGGCCCGCACTAACGTTGATCAGGAGCGTCAGCTTTTGAACCTGGTGCTTCCGCCGTGGCAGCGTCCGCCCAGCTGGAACCTCGACCAACAGGTCCAATTTATTGAGGGGATTTTCTTGGGCCTTGGTACCGGGTACTACGTTATCAATGGGCGCGACTATGACGACCAGGGCCATGACAAGCCCATGTCTGGGTGGTTGATTGATGGTCAACAGCGAATCACTGCGATCGCCCGCTTCTTTCACGGGGAGATCAGCATCTTCGGGGGGATCTTCTTCCAGGACTTGAGCCTGGCTGACAAGCGCCGCCGCTTCAACAACCTGATCTTCCCCTGCATCGAGATGGACTACACCGATGACGAGAAGGTCCTGAAGGAGCTGTATCGCCGACTGAACTTCAGTGGAACCCCGCACACCGAGGCTGATCTCGAATTGCTCAACGCTTAACGTCCACCGAGCTTCAGATACTTCCCGTTATGGTTTAGAGCCGGGCCCGAAAATGCGGGCCTGGCTTTCGGTTGGGCCTCTCTGCTGATTCTGTAATCCTTGCCAGCCTATGGTTAGGAGCCCTTCTGCATGAGACGCTTGAGCATCCCCACCACCTTCCTGTTAACGCTCATCGCATCTGGCTGTACCTCCCAAGTCACACGGGAGGGAAACCCCTTCGACGAGCCTCTTGCGCGAGAACCACTCCAAGCACCCGCCGCGGAACCTGGTCGCATCCTCAAAGCATCACCGCGGCAAGTCCCTGCCGATTTGCCCGTCGCTCAGATCAGGCAGACGGCTGACATCGAACCCGACGTTCAGGTCTACCCTGCTGGTGCAGTTCCGACCCCGATTTCCTCTACGCCGAACGTTCCAGTTGCAGTAACACCGGCACCCGACTCCGGCCGTGAGGCGCTGGCCGAGGCGGAAAAGGTAGCTACCACCGGTGACACGACGGCAATGATCGAACTGCTGGAGCAAAGCGCCTTCAGGGGGAACATGGATGCCCTGTACCGGCTGGCCAAGGTCTACCAGAACGGAGAAGGAGTGCCAGCTAACCCTGAGCTCGCAGTGGCTTATCTAACCACTGCATCCGGACTTGGCCATGTCGAGTCTACCCGGGTGCTGGCCTGGGACTATCTACTTGGGAAAGGGGTAACCAAGGACATCCCATATGGGACCGCTCTGATGGAGAAAGCTGCAGAGACCAGCGTCAGGGCCAAACGGGAATTCGCCTTGCTGCTCAATAACACTTACCAACCCAACCTCAACGATCCATCCCGAGCAAAAGATCTCTTGAGTCAAGCCGCAGCCGCCGGAGACTCTGAATCGGCTAGAGCTCTCAGCATGTTGAATTCTGGCCTCAGCGTACCGCGCACGCTGGGCGCGTCAGCTTCCCTGGTGGTGCAGCCTCGTACGGAGGGAGACCCCGCGGATGTACGAGCGGAGTCTCTCAAGCAGAAGGCGTACAACGGCGACATAGAGGCGATGTATCGGTTTGCCCTGGGGCTAAGCCTGGGGAAATACCCTTCAATTGATGGCCAGTTCGAGGCGTATTGCTGGTATGCCGTAGCTGCAAATCATGGACACGCAGAGGCAGCAGCTGAGCTATCCGCGCTGGCCGGAGTGAAGACCCTTTCGGAACGAAAAAGCCCGGGCAAGCTGGATCAGTGCATCCAGGAAACGAACGAAGCTGTCGACCAGGGCTAATCATCCCGGCTGCTGGCACAGAACAGATGGGCGGATGATGACCCTGTTCCACGAGCAGTCTCGACTGCAACACATCCACTCAAACAAGGATCTGCTGATGAAAAAGTCAGAAATCGGAAAAGGTCGGTTCTACAGCGATGGCAAGGTTGGACTGCGGGAAGTGCTTGATGAGGGGCCTCAATACAAGCTCTACGCCGGCGTCGAAGATGAAGACTGCCTGCGCTTTCGCTGCCTGAACGCCAAGTCCTCCACCGACATCGGACAGGAGAGCAACAGCACCCGTACCTCTTTTGCCGCCTGGGCGAAACTGGAAATCCCTGCAGACCAGGTCCATACGCACCTGATCGGGCTTCGCGCTGACAAAATTGCGGGAAAGCTCACTGAGCCTCAGCTGCGGTTCGTGCGGTCCTTTGATAACGACCTGACTGAAACGGAATCAGTGGAGTGCGATCGAGAAGAGCATCGCGTTGCGCTCTCCTGCATGAAGAAGGGCATCGTCGCTGAGATGCCGGACCGGCTCGACTCTGATGATCGTTGTTTCGACGTCAAGCTCACTGCACTGGGCCTGGCAGTTATCGCGAATGTCCTGAGCTCTTCGAACCAGTAGAGGGGCTCTCCGACTGGGGCACCTTATGCAAAGGCGCCCCCCAGTCACGCCAGAATTCGTGCAGTGATCGGGAGCTTCGAAGCCCGTGCCTGCTCGGCTCCGGATTCTGTAAGTGCGAACCGGGAGACACTTTCGTCACTCCGCCGGCGCTCCAGCAGCCCCATCCCCTCCAATCGCTTGATTAATCGGCCCCCCAGCAACCTTTGATTTCTTGCTGAAGCGACTTTGGTCGAAACCAGCGTGCCTAACATACCGGCGTCCGTGATCTCACCACCTAGGTTCTGGATGACGGCAAGAGCGTTTCGATCCACCTCGGTGAGGGTTGCGGGGGCCTTGAACAGGCCACGTTCGATCTTGATCTGAGTGAGAGGAGTCATTCTGAAGGCACTTTGCTACGGACACCCCCGACTTTATCGAAGAAAGTTACTGATTCAACTCGAAATGCTGGTCTGCTTTCCAAGTGGTTCTGGCACAGCTCTCGGAACGTTCAAATAGCCCCGAAATTTCCTGGCTGACGAGGCTATTTGATGAATCGCAATCACACCCCCCAACTTTCGGACACCGTAGAAGGTGTGCTCTATGGCTGGAAGCACCAGGCTGGCCAGAGTCCCAGTTCCAGTACCTTCGCAAGGATCTGTCCCGGCCCGACGTTCACAATTCTGTCCGACGGAAAGATGCACAAGGTTGTCGACACGATCTCGACAGTTGAAGCCACGCCCCATGATGAGCAAGACCTGCGAGATGCGATATCTGCAGGCCAAGTGGAGATTTACCGCTTGGTGCGCGGGGCAAAGCGAAAGGTGCTAATGCATGCTGCCACTGGAAACCCGCTGAAATCCGGAGGCGAGGCGTGAGCAAGGCCGTTCAAGGGTGGTACCGAAGCCGGCCAGGCATCTATCAGCACGAGACAGGAGCGCGGATCTGGAGCCATACCGCGCCTTCCAAAGCCGGTAATCAGGCCCTGCAGTGGGAAGTACGTCTTTCCGATGGCTCGCGGCAATCGGGCTTCAAATCGATGAGTGACGCCATGCGTCTTGCTCAGGAATTCGATCCGGAAATACGGCGTTTCTGATGCGGTGAAAAGTAGCAAACTGACTTCACTGGATTATCAGCAACAGACCGGCGAACATTCGTCGGTCTTGCCATTGATGGCACGTAATCCCGAGGACCCCTATGAGTAATCTATCCCCCTTGCGAGTCATGCTTGTCGATGACTCCCGAACTATCCGAAAAACGGGCGAAGTCATGCTCGCTAAGGCAGGATGCGAGGTGCTTTGCGTTGTCGACGGGTTCGAATGTCTCGGCCGAGCTCTGGACTTTAAACCAGACCTCATTTTCATCGACGTCCTCATGCCGCGGCTCAACGGTTACCAGACCTGCCAACTGATTCGTAGCCGGGACAGTTTCAAGTCAGTTCCTGTGGTGATGCTTTCGTCGAAGGATGGCCTGTTTGACATCGCCTTGGGCAAAAAACACGGCGCAACAGACTACATCACCAAACCGTTTACCCAGGACGATCTACTCACCGCGGTAAGGAAACACTGCCCGCAATTTGAACCTGAGGTTTGACACCACTCAGCTGGTGGCACCCCCTAACGCATTCAAGAATGGCTCCATTGTTCATCAATAAGGAGCCAAAACAGAATGTCGAGCAACTCGCGTTTATATCCCTACCACCCGATCTCGGGTGATCGTCTGGCCGGCACTTTTGAAGTGATCCCAGCTTGGGTTCCCCGTGAAATCCACAAGACAGGCGACACCATTACTCTTGAGGACGGTAGCGAAACCCTAGTGAACTGGAATGGCCAAGAGCTCCTGCAGATCAACAACCAGTTGGTCCTGGTGACTGAAGGTGGAGATACCTGCCTGAAGAGTGAGGCCATCTGGAGTGAGCAGGACACACAGCACATCGAGGTCTCCCTGCCTGGCCCGGCGTCCTCCTACCCCACTAACAACACGCTCATGCATGCATACGTGGATCTTCATGTTGCGGCATCGTGTGCACTCCATAATCTGCAGCAAGGTGACATCGAGGGCGCTTTGAAACAGCTGCAAGGGCAGTTGAACGCGATACTCGACGTGGACCGGCTAACTCCATAGTCACAGTGACCCCGCTTCGGCGGGGTTCGTATTTTCAGGCTGCACCTTGAAACAAGACTCACCCTGGTTATACCTCTGCTCATGCCGGACAGGTTGGCCCGGCGAAAGCCCAAATCAGTAATGTCGGTTTAGCGAAGGAGCTACCACATGATCACCGAGTCTTTCCTCCGCGTTGCATTCATGGCCATGACCCTGTTTGTCGTGGCCTGCGCTCTCACCACCACGCTCATGTTCGGTGAGGGCACCACCCTCAATCCGATCGCATGGTTCTGCATCGGCAGTCTTTGGATGGCGTTCACCCTTTTCGCGCTCCTGGTCGCCTGGGCCACTCATCTCCACCGCGCCCACCGTAAAGGCCACCCGGCTCCGGATCTGGCCCCAGCGGTGTAATTCCCCTCCATCTCCGGCTGAGTGCACCAGGGCCCTCCTGGGGATACTCAGCCGGGAGTCTCCATTCCAAGCCGAGCTTCTGGCACCTCACTGAACGAAGGATCATCACTCCCATGCAACGGGAGCCCGCATGAGCCTGAATCAGACCCACAACTACCTTTGTCAGCAAGGTAGCTCCAATAAGTTCTACACCTTGATGCTCAATTCCACCTCGGGTGGTTGGGTGGTCCTCTCGCATTATGGCCGTACTGGGACAGCCGGAACTCAACGGGTTGTGAAGTCCCAGAGCTCCTACTTCGCGGCTCTTGAGGCATTCGAGGCAGCTTGCAAAAAAAGGCTTGCACGCGGTTACGTGCTCGTGGGTACCGCTACGGACGCCCCAGCAGAAAAAATGCAACTCAAGTCCGAGATGACTGCTGAGGATCAAGCAGCAAGGCAACAACGACTTGACCAGCTCAAGGCCTTGCCAGTTCGGGCCGTTGAAATCGATCCAATGCGTCTTTGGTTGTAGTTGGGCTTCGCATCTGCGCGCCCCACTGCTTTCGCTACTACCGCAGCATTTCGGCTGATAGCCTTGGCGTATCGTGAATGAGAGATACACCATGACCAACAGAGGCTCGACCCTCAATGAGCGCATCGATCAGCATCTGAATGCGCTACGCAACACCCCTCACGGCCACACCTCAGGCCGCTTCCTATCATTCGTGGATGTTCCCGGCGACAGTGAAGGCAATGTGGAAGGTCCTGATCACATCCTCCGCATCCTGATGAATGACGTCGGGAACACCGTCGGTGAAGACTTCCTCAGTAATGTCGACTCGGTCCCTTTGGAGCAGTTTTGCCTCATGTCCGTAATTCGTAATGAGGGCACCGGCGGGATGCTGCGCTCCTTGCTCGACAGCTTCATGTCCGCATATGCCAATCCCGCTACCTCTGATGAGGCAATCGCCATCCTGAAGCGCCTCGAAGAGCTCAAAACTGTGCCAGTTCCAGCCTCCAACTAACAGGTTCTGGCACACCTCTTAGGACCACATCCTGCTCCTACAACTCGGGAGCGGGACACTCAAGCTGGCTCCTATGGATCTCAGCCCCGCGAGTCAATCAACTGCAGACAAGCATGAAGCCATGAACGAAATCTTCGAGTGGGTGGGTACGATTTGCGGAATCACCGGGGCGGCGTTGATCGCTAGTAACGTTCGCTTATCCCCTTGGGGATGGTGGTTGTTTTTGATCTCAAGCCTGGCCTTGTGCAGCTACGGCCTAATCGTAGGCGCTTACGGAATTCTCCTACTCAACCTTTGCTTCGTCTTGACGAACCTGCTTGGCATTGTGCGTGTCTGGCTGCCGTATATGCGTTCGCGTGGTCGGATCACAACCGTCCACTCCGAAATCCACCTCTGATCGAATGACACTCCCTGGGCGGCGTACCAAGAATTCGTAGATTTTTGAGGCACGCCGCTTCTGCCACTCGAAACCTGCACTTCCAATGGAGCCATCTTCAGAGGAGTGCACCAGCATGAAAAACACACGCTCTATTGTCCGGGCCCCACAGATGGCCCTGGATTTCAGCTTTCAGCTACCTACTCACGTTTCCATCAACAGCAGATCTCCAGCGCTGGTTCGCGCTGAAGAGGACGACCAGGTCCAAGCGCCAAGTAAACGCAGCGCCGGCGCAGAACTTGGTGACATGGTGGTTGACGACCGCGTGCTCTCCCAGGGGATCACGACCTGGCGAAGTCTGATCGATTTCGCAATCCGTACCGGACACACTGAACTCTATGAAAGCGAGGATGGACGACAAGGTCTCCGTCGGCCGGGTTTCCGCTATGCCCCAATTTCCCGGCTGCCGGAACGCGCCCCGGAGTATGTGAAAGACGTACTCACGGGCCGGCTCGCATCCTACTTGGAGCAGAAGAAGCTGCATCTGACATCGGCAAGGGTTGCCGCGGACGATACCTTCAAGGCCCAGGTGGTGTTGGATGGCTCAACCTTCCAGATCTCGATCTTCGAAGGACGAAAGCTTGATTCGACCTGGTCGTTCAAGCTTATGGATCTGCCGAGAACACCAGGACTGAAGGCCGACGATGAGGAAGCACAGCAGGCATTCGTCGCCAAAAGGATCAAGCGCATCCAGCGAGAGGGCCGTATCGCTGGCGGAGACGCTCGACTGATCAGCAAAGCAGTCATTCGAGCTGTGGAGTCGATCCTCAAGAACATCGAGGTATCGAAATGACCACATCCACTGTCAATCACCAGGTGATCCAGCATCTCTTGGGGAGTGGTCACCCAGATCTGAAGTATGGCGGAGTAACCGCCGGTCTGGTCGCGATCGCGGCCGAGGAGGTTGCAGGTCAACTCCTTGATTTCGGATTCCGTCTCCATTCGGCTTTTCAAGATGGGTTGGCTGTAGTCCAGAACTACTACGAGCCACGTTCCGGCGCTTACATTCCAGACGTTGGGCTCTCAATCGGAATATTTGAATGCAAGGGATCTCCAACCCTGAAGGTGATGCTCAGGGTAGCCCCACCCTCTGCTGATATGCCTCCCGGGCCGGATGGTCTATTCGATCCAGCAATACGAGTACGGCGGGTTTGGTTCATGCCGCTGAATGATGCTGCAAGACCTTCAGACCTGGTTGAGTACCTACGCAAGTTCCCTGGCCAGAGCTTGAGGGCTGCAGCATGAGCACTCCGAGTCGCCCGTTAGTAACGCCTATAGACCTGGCTGCACTCCGTGAGGCGTTTCGGCTGAGCCAGCAACAGGTAGCCGAGATTCTGGGGGTTCATCGAACCACCGTAATCGACTGGGAGAAAGGGAACCAACCCAACTGGCTACACCTGGCCTGCCTGGGGATTCCTACAACCCTGGTGCTTCGCAGCGCAGTGTCGGCGCTCACTGCCGAGGACCTCATTTCAGCCCGCGGTTACTTGAACCTCGAGCAGGCCGAGCTGGCATGTCACCTAGGTGTTCACGTCCGAACGGTCCGAACCTGGGAGAGCAAAACTCCTCCCACCTGGTTACCGATTGCGCTCATCGGCCTTTCGCTGCAGTTACAGGCCCCCTTCTGGCACGCCCGCATCGCGACAAAATGAGCACAACCCAAAGGCACTCCGCCAGCGGTACAGCGAATAGGAATTCAAGAGCATGATCACCCTCAGCACCCCAAATGGCCCAACCGTTCAATACGCCAGCACCGATATTGCAGTGGCCATGATGGACTTCGCGCGGACACACATGACTGGCTACCTGGTCCAGGCGATCGAAGACCCAGAGGCCAAGTTCGGCATGCGCTTCGAAGCAATCCAAATCAACAACGAACTTACCTCCACCTCCACCACCATCACCGTGCACTGAAGGACACCGAGATGACACTGGCAAAAACCACCAGTTCGACGTTTACGGTTGACGTCCTGGGGGACCAAAAGGTGCCTGGTGACCTGATTCACCATGCCTTGATGCAATTTCTGGCTGACTTTTCCATCAAGGTCAACGAAGTCAGTACCCGGGAACTGGGTGTCGCTGAGACCTTGCTCAGCTGCGCTGAGCACGGCAGTGATCCGACCTTCTTTGGTCTGCAGGTCGATGCCGACCGGCTGGACGAGACGATCCATACCCAGCTCGAGCGGTCGGTAACTAGCTCCCTCAATGAGGGGGTGTTGAGCCAGATCAGTTGGGTGCTGACCCATCGGGGCCCCGACGCTGCGCTGGACATTCTCGGTGAGCTCGAGATGGCCACGTATCATGCAGTAAGCAGTTTCGGCAAAGCGATGATTCGCGAGGTCTCTCTTTGGGTAATGCTCGAGGACAATCGACCTCTGTCGTTGATCTGGAGCCAGGCCACCATTGATGAGTATCAGAAAGCTCAGTTGGCGACACGAAATGATGATGTCGACATCGATAGCCTTTTGACTGATGTGATCCTGGGCCTGGTCGGTCAGACCGGAGCCACTATCTGCAACCGTACGGTATTCGAGCGGGTGCAGTGGCTGTCACAGGCCATCGGCCCGCAAGCCGCAAATGGTGTACTCGCTGACTTAACCCTTCTTACCTGACCGGGAGTTCACATGGCTCGCATCACTTTCATGACTGATCGAGTGATCAATGGAAAGAAAAGCTACCACGTGACTAAGGATGGCCCGTGTGTAGCCACCATCTACTACGTCGACAAGGCTGCTCTCAAGGAAAATGGCGGCGGGCTTAACCGACCTCATTGGGTCCTGAAGCATTTATCAGGAAGAGTCGATCGGCACCCCTCCCTTGCAGAAGCGAAACTCGACGCGGCCAAAATTTAGCCTGTCGATGGCTACGTGGCGGCACTGATGAGAATTCCAGCCACGTTGGTTGAGTTGAACTGATCAGTGCCATCGTTACTCTGGCTGCCTCCCCTGATAATGAGGCAACCCCATGTGGTTTAAGCATCTGCTTGCGTACTCCCTTACCCAGGACCTGCAACTCACCGCGGAGGTTCTCGAACAGGCATTGAAAGGCAAGCCTGCTCGCCCCTGTGAGAATCAGGAACTCACTACCTACGGCTTTACCGCCCCTCTGGGAAAAGGGCCTGATGCGCCGCTCGTGCACGCGAGTCAGGGCTTTTTCCTGGTAGCGGCGAAGAAGGAAGAACGCATCCTTCCCGGCAGCGTGGTAAACGATGCGGTCAAAGAGAAGGTCGAGGAAATCGAGACTGCGCAGTGCCGGAAGGTCTACAAGAAGGAACGTGATCAGCTGAAGGACGACATCATCCAGGCTTTCTTGCCACGCGCGTTTGTGCGCCGCTCCACCACGTTCGCGGCAATTGCTCCAAGTCTGGGGCTGATCCTGGTTGATACCTCCAGCGCAAAAAAGGCGGAGGACCTCCTTTCCACACTCCGCGAGGTCCTCGGGTCCCTCCCGGTGCGCCCGGTCAGCGTCAAGGTCGCCCCAAGCGCTACCCTCACTGACTGGGTTAAAACTCAGAAGGCAGCCGGTGACTTCCATGTCCTGAGTGACTGCGAGCTTCGAGATACCCATGAAGACGGTGGCTCGGTCAAATGCAAAGCTCAGGATTTGACCAGCGAGGAAATCCAACTTCACCTGTCCGCGGGAAAGTTGGTCACCCAGCTGGCGCTGGCCTGGTCGGATAAGCTGTCTTTCATCCTTGACGACAAGATGGCTATCAAGCGTCTCCGGTTTGAAGATCTCCTGCAGGATCAAGCAGAACAAGACGGCGGCGAGGATGCCTTAGCCCAATTTGATGCCAGCTTCACCTTGATGATGCTGACTTTCGCCGAGTTCCTACCAGCACTCTTCGAGGCACTAGGCGGTATCGAGGTTCCGCAAGGCGTCTAACCTAGAATGCCCGTCGATCGATGGGCATTTTTCCAGGAGCACTGAATGTTCAGCCCCAAGCAGTTCGCAATGAACCATCTCGGTACCGACGAGCTACCTGACACCCTAGCGATGGAGCAGGTACTGGACCTTCTGCTAGCTGCCCATACCGCAGCAGGTGATCAGCGTTCTGACCTCGACGAGTCTCGCATCAGGGATCTGCGTAAGGCACTGGCTGACATCGAAAGCGCTACCAAGGACCCGGTCTCTGCTCTAGTGGCAAAGCGGGCCCTTACCAACGATGAGGATTAAGAGTCCATGACTCAAGACGTCACCAGAAACCTGTGCGCTCGGCCTGCGCTTGAGATCATTTCCAAAGGTCGCACGGAAATCATCGCCTGGAACCAGGTGGTTCAAGGACTGAAGGTCTTATTCAATTTCACCGGTATCGATGTCACCGAGTGGAAAGAGGCAGAACCGGACATGCTCGAACTGAGGCTTGAGCGTGGTAATCAATCCTCGATTATTTGGTTCAAACCTCTGGCAAGGGGTGTCACCGACATGCCGGTTTTTCCTGTGATGGTGGGTGCCAAATTCATGGCATGCAAACCGTCCGCCACGCCGCACGACGACTGTGAGATCACCTACTTCTACTTGCCTTGGGACTGCACGGCACAGGATCTGATCGATATCGCTTTCGGCGAGGTCACCTACCCGTGGATCGAGACAGTCCAGAACTTCTCAGCTGCCTACGCTATGTCAGCTCCCATCGAGCGCTTCCCTCGGTGTGCCCTCGTCATGCTGATGGATAGCAGCACGAAGGACGATCAGCGTGGCTCGGTCTACTTCAAGCTCTGGCATCAAACCGAAAACTCAGTAGAACTCCTGGAGCTGGAGCATACCAACAGTCCATTTTCAGCTGCTGAGCAAGCGAAGCAGCTTGGCTATTCCCCAACCGTCTACCGCTGCCACAGCGGTTGCATCGTCCCATTTCTACCCACCAGCGGATTCGATTTCCTATGAACATGCGCGCGGCCTTTGCCGCACTTTTGACTCTTAGTCCCATGGCAGCCGGCGCGGCGGATCTGCTTGAGTTCAAGAACCCGGTTTCTTCGGAACTGCGTGTAGAGGCTATTCTCTGCAAATCTCCGGAGTCGCTTTTCCTGCTTTACGAAGGGAGCACGCTTGCGATGAAGGGTGGCGGACAGAATGCGTTCCAGTCCTACTTCCAAGCCTCCGCCACGGCCCTGGAGAAAGCTGGCGAATGTGTTCTGGAAAAGGAACCACAGAAGGTCAAGGTGACGGCTATGGCCACACTGACCAACCCACTCAAAATGCCCGCCGGCGGCAAAGTCTACGGTCGGTTCAACATGAAGGGGCTTAACCGTGATGTGTATGCAATGTCGGAGGACCTGCCAGGGCTGACCGCCTACATCAACAAGGCGGTGAATACTGCCGACAAATAGCAACTTAAAATCGATGCGTACTTGATCATTTTGACGGGTCCGCACATTTACTGTCGCGCCTCCTATCCGCGCGGCTGCGAGGGGAAATTGAAAGTCTCTGCACTCCTTCATCGCTATAACGATAGCGTTGAGCGCCGTCAGTCACATGCACTTCAGCTCGACACCCAGATTCGACGGTTGGAATCATCCACCCGTCGTTCAGGTGGTCGGCTGGAAACCCGGCTAAGCCTTGCTCGTCATCGAAGGGACAACCTTGATCGAGAGCATCGTGCTGCAGCTGACTGGAAAACGACAGTCGCGGTACCGCTATTCAACATCCTGTCAAAGCAACTGGGTCGGTACTACCGCGGAACCATCCTTGCCGGGGACACAGCAGATTCGTTGCGAATCAGCTTCCGCCTGGCCCCTGATACTGATCAGATGATTGGCCCCCGGGCTCTCACAATCACGATGCAGCCGGAGGGTGCGCCGCTTAGGCTCTCGATCATTCGGGCCGTATGTGATGAGCATGGCCGGTGGCACGAGGAACACCTCTCCTCAGATACCCGTATCGCTGATATGGCGTCTTGCATGATGGAAAAAGCCCGGCAGTGAGCCGGGCTTTTTTGTCGAATTTCTTCAATTTGGTGCGGGCTCAGCTTCCACCCACTGCCTTACCGCTGGGATGCCATAGGCGTCTTGTTCAATCGAGTAGACGTTGGTAATCAGCTCACCTGGCTGCTCTACACACCCTTTTTCCGATGTGCATATCTTGGGGGCCTTCTTCTCGTATGGCTTTTCCTGGCGGCACTCTATCGCTGACCACTTCGCCTTGCAGACGTACCCCTCTAATTTGAGGTCCTCGACCAGGTTACGTGTGGTTGAGCTCGGGTTCTGAATCCACCCCGCGGCGCACCCAGATACCAGAACTGCCCAGATGATGAGAGAAGAACGCATCGGATTACGGAGCAACATTTTCTTCCTGGATACGCTGATAGATCTCTTCGCGATGGACTGGCACATCTTTCGGGGCATTGATTCCCAAGCGAATGTGACCTTGATTGTTCGCCACCACGGTTACTGTGATGTCATCACCGATGTTGATGGTTTCGCCGACGGTACGGGTCAGGATGAGCATAGGGCACCTTCTTTGGTGGTTGATCCATGACTCACCTTAACGACTGAATAGTCCTGGTACCAGCGAAGAGAGGGGGCGGATTTCAGCACTGCATTTTGACTTGGATTCATCCGCCCACTGGTTAATCTCGGCCAGTCATCATTTGCCGGATCAGCATGTGAAGCAGGTAAGCCCCCACAAACGACTGATACTCATCGTGAGTTTCGCAGCCTCTATCGCGGCTACGATTGGTGCGATTCAGTACAGCCACACAACGCCAGGCGCGTTGCCGGTAACCACCTCCACAGAGTCGAGCGATGAGATCGTGAAGGCTTCAATTCAGGAGGATTTTCTGAAGGCCCCCGCCAAGTTCGACATCTCCACGGCGGCGAAAAGGCTGTCGGACGTCACCATCGAAGGGGGCTATCACATTTGCTCTCCTAAGGACGAGATAACGGCGGATCAGTACATCGACATCTCGCGCATGCTGGACACACAGCGCTCCCATGCTGTCGAGTTCAAAAAAGCGGTTGATCTCGCATTAAGTGCACCGGAAGGCGTATCAGATTGCACCTTCAGGGTGCTGACGCTGATCGATCGAGCAACGCCGTGAAGGGAAATGAAAAAGGGGCCTCAATTGGCCCCTCGGTCACTGGCAGCTTACTGTGCCCAGCCCTTGACAGTATCGGCGCCCCACTTCTCCTTCCACTCCTTCAGGGTTTTGTGGTTACCACCTTTGGTTTCAACCACTTCCCCGGTGTGAGGATTCTTGAAGCGCTTCAGCGTGCGAGCACGACGAGCACCTTTGCGATCGACTTTCTCTGGCGCTCGCCGGTCTGGATCAAGAATGGCGATGACGTCCTTCAAGCCTTTTCCGTAGGAGCCAAGGAGCTCATTCAGCTTGCCGTTGAACTCGGCCTCGGATTGGTATCCAGGGCTGTTGATGATCTCTTCTCGTTGCTTTTGAAGATCCTGGATCTGAGCTTCAATCGCTGCAACCTGCTGGACTTTCGAAACCATTTTGTACCCCTTCCTGTTGTAGTAAATGGCATGCCGCTATGGATGTAATCGAATCACAGAACGACTTGCTCACAGGCCTCGATTGTAATTCGCAATCCCTCTCGAGGAAAGAAACGGGAGTCGTAGCCCGTTTGAATAGCATCAGAAGCAAAGCTACTGGAAAAAGAATCCAGGAGCCTGCGGCATCATCAACCCTGCCCTTGTTCTCGGCATACCAGATCACTCTCGATGATAACGATCTGGGAAATCTGGTGAGCATTTACGATGCGCTTCCACGGTTCGCATGGTCTGGGAAGACTGTACGTTCAGTCGCCGAAATGACTATTGTTAAGGAAGGTACGATTAACGGGGAGCCGTTTCGTGTAATTCTTAAAGCCGTTCCAATGCAGAAGCGGCTCAAGGTGGATGGCAAGC
Organism: Pseudomonas sp. PsB; assembly: GCF_043658375.1. Lineage (NCBI taxonomy): Bacteria > Pseudomonadati > Pseudomonadota > Gammaproteobacteria > Pseudomonadales > Pseudomonadaceae > Pseudomonas > Pseudomonas sp. PsB. Next base: position 125,132 of record NZ_JBIGLU010000011.1, read on the forward strand.
TATCGAAGCAAGTAGAAGATGTTGGTGTTTTCCCCGGCGCTCGTGAGGAGTTCGTTGAAGAAGCGCTTCGCAAATTTTCAACTCAAGGCAATGCCAAGTTTAACGAGGCTGAGTGCTCAGTTCAATTTACTCTTTATGAACTACAGAAAGAGCTTCAGTCGCAGAAGCATACTTATACGTACGCAGAGCTCCGGGAAGCCTTAGAAATCCTCAGCGAAGCTCCTCTTACTATCCAAACACGGACGGCGGATGGCGAGGTGATTGACATTAAATCGACCTACCTTCCATTCCTGGCTATTCGTAGTAGAAATAAAAGAAGCTCCGCATATGTGCAGCCCTCTCCGGATGACGACCCTGAGAGTTCAGTGCTTTGCAAAGCTGTTCTTCACCCGCTTATTTCAAGAAGCATCGCAAATGGTGATTACCGGCTTTATCAATACACCACATCCATGGGGCTTACGAATGGCATTGCTCGTGTCCTATACAGGATGCTTTCCTTCAAATGGCGAAACGCATCTCCAAGCCATCCGTTTACCTTTTCACTGGTAGACTTCTTATCTAACACAGCCCGAGGTCTTTCAAACCGCATGCCGGAAGACTTTCGCGCGATGAACATTGCGTTGGAGCAGCTAGTTAAAGAAAAAGCTATCCAGCGTTACGAACACACCAAAATTGCGAAATCAAAAGGGAAAGGGGCAAAGGATTATACTTACAAACTCTGGCCAACTAATGAGTTTGTTTCCACTATCATCAAAGGGCATCAAGCTGAAGCTCGCCGAGAAATTCAGTTGATGGCAAAGCGGGCGCGTTGACCTGTCGTCTGCCGGCAGCTCACCTGCCGGCGCCTCCGCTTGACCTTCCATTACTCAGGTTTAGTCCACGTTTCTTCCCCCTGGGAAGGACCTTCTGGCACAAGTTCCTCTCATAGACAATCTGCCTATCGCTCAGGAGGTAAGTAGATGTCGGCCGAGCCATCCCCCGCACAAACAATTGGCAGAGCTCGTGAATTTGGGGCTCTAGCCCCCTTAAACCGCAAGAAGATTCGCGCTCAGTTTGGGTTGGTGGACGTGGTCACTGCAGACCATGTCCGTAGGGCTACTGCCCTACTGCTCGAGCGTATTCAGGACTACTACACAGTTGTCCAGTACACCGGACCTGGCTACGTATATGGCCGCGCGGACAGTGAGTGGCCGTCCGCCCTCTACGCAACACCAGAGTTCAATTCCATGGAAGGGGAATGGAGCCATAAGGAAATGTCTCCTACTCATCCGACTTGTACCTCAGAGCGGCTGTTCAATGAAGCGGGATGGCTTTGCCTCGACACTGCTTGTCGGGTTGGGGTGTATGAAATGTGCCTCGAGGTCCCTGAGGCCAAGATGGTCTTGGAGCAGGCCCGATATGCAATCCTGAGCATGTGCAATGATCGCGCATTATCAGAGACGGACTGGAGAAGCTCACGACGCAGGATCGGTACCCGAGGGATACGCAAATTGCTCGAGCGATTGGGCTCGGTACTTCACCTCGTCAACATTGGGATAGGGTCAGTCAGACCGGTTGTTATGGCTCCAGGTTCGACGCTTGCCGGTCTCAAACACATTACCGACTGGTCGATGGGTTCTGAGCCAGGTCGAATGACTGGCCACGTTAGTTGGTAGCCAAACCTTAGTGCATCCCTACTGAGGTTTGGAACATGATTCCTCCTTTCTCCCACTCCTGGTTTTGATCCACCATCACTTCCGGACTCATCGAGCACTGAGGTTTAGTCCACGATTGATGTTTGGTCAGCCTTACGGGCCAGCCCCGGGACACACTGAGGTTCACCCCACGATATTGGCCTGGACCCGCGCCAGGCCAACGTCGCACACGAAGGCTCCGTCCATGATTCTGGCCCCGGCCCGCAATCAGCCCCCGGCGTACACCGAGGCTTCGTCCACGATCTGGACCATGACCTGCATCTCGGCCGCCGCCATCACCGAGGCTTCGCCCATGTTCTGGATCTGGGCCCGCGGCCTGGCCAACGGTGCGCACGAAGCCTCCGTCCATGATTCAGGTCCCGGTCAGCCTCCGGCGTACACTCAAGGCTTCGTCCACGATTTGAGTCATGCCCTTTACCCCTTCCGCCGGCGCTGCCGAGGCTTACCCCACGGTCCAGTACCGGGTATGTAGCTCGATACCCTGCGCTCATGAAGGCTCCTACTACTCAGGTTTCGCCCACGATTCCCCTTCTTTCTCGGCAGCATCACGTATGCAGTAACCAACCGGATAAATTTCACAGCGTGGGGGCCCAACGAAAGATACTGAGGTTTACTCCACGATCCCCACTGCTCAAGCGATCGATTCCTGATCCGCTCAAGCGGGATAATCCGTCCTAACCGGTTTATCCAGTAGTCAGGTTCACTCCACGGTTGTACTGAGGTTTGCTCCACTCAGGGGTTTTATGGGGTACTTATCTACAGGGCTAGGGTCGATAAAGCCGCTCGGCTACTCAGGTTTCCTCCACGTTTCGGGACGGCATAGTCAGGTCTGCTCCACGATTCGATTCTATACAGTGAAGGTTTGGTCCACGATTCTCTTGAGGCCGGCCAGGCATAGTGAGGATTGGCTCATGATTCTAGGCAGGTTTGCCTCACGATTCTTCGCTCAACCCCTTGTTTCTAAAGGGATTTGCGAGACTCTCCTATATTCTTCCTTTTTCCTTATATTTCCTTTGTCTTGAGGGTTCTGGCACAAGCAGCATCATGAGGGAATCCACCTACCAATTCAGGAGGTGAACCACATGCCCAACAACAGCCAGAACTCCCTCACCAGCCGGGCAAAGACCTGGCTTTCTGCTCCACGGACTCTCGAGGAAATCCAGGACGCTCATTTGAGGCTGGTCAAGAAGACCCAGAAGGATAAGTCGATCGACCCGCAGGACGGTCGAACAGCTCTCGAGGCACTGATTGAAGGGTACGTGGACGCTGGCGGTGAAATGTTCGATCTGTACCAAACATCGGAAGCGCCCCAGGGGACCCAAACCGACAAAGCGGCCTTGACCACGTCCTCGGTGATAGATCTGTCGCCGCTTTGTCCTGACGTTCAACCAACTCCACCTTTGACCATGGAGGAGAAAGCCAAGGCAATTCAGAACATCCGAGCAATGCTTGCCCGGCCGAGCCAGGTGTCGGCCCAATGAACGCTCTAGGTCAAGCTCAGCAATGGCTGCAGAGTGAGCTGCCATCGCCAGATGAAATCAGGCAATCCATCGACAACCTCTGTCATCAACTCGCAGGTTGCCGAAGTCTTGAAGGACAGAAGGACTTACAAGCCGCGATACAATTGCTGATGAAGCAATTCGGGGAGAGTCCTCCAGAGGTGTCACTCCCTGACGTCCCCGCGCCTACGGCTCAACTCGATGTAGGAAATCTCATACCCAATGAAGATGGGGATGAGGCTTCACTGACCCCTGAAGAACGTCGAGCTCGCTTCAACGCGCTCAAGGATGAGTTGGCAAGACCTTTTTAGGGTACGGCCTGCTTTCGCCCTTTGAGTGGCTCCGCCGGCAAAGCAGGCACCACCTCCGCATCGACGTAAATGTCTGCGTCGAAGAACGCGACGACTTCCTTTAGCTCAGGTGACCGAAGGAGATCCGCTAACCCAGGATGGTTACTCGTGATCGTCTTCCAAGCGTCCTTCTTACGGTTACCGGGCAATCCTGTAAGGCGCACATACCTCTCTCCAGCTTGCACCGTGGGCACAGAAATCGTCGTAAGCCAGGCCATTTCTTGCGGAGTGCTCATGTCCCCTCCTCTACGGAAAACTCCGACTCTGACAGCCCGTCAGCCGCATTCAAGCCAATCAGCAAGACTGGATTTCAAGCCCGCGTTTTGGCGTGAATCCATATGCTGGATCGTTAAAATCGTTCTGGTTTCGGAAACCAACAATCCAGGAGCGGGCAATTCCGCCCTGGCACTCGAAAAGGACCACTATGCGAATCATCACGCTCGTTCCTCTCGCTGCTCTGGCCGTAGCCTTGTCGGGTTGCGCTAACAAGGAGTTGCAAGAGACCTCCTACAGTTACGAATCGAAGGCTCACTCCGGGACTGTCCAGGTTGTCGAGCGTACTGATGGTCCTTCGGATCAGTGCCCCAAATTTTGGCGGGATGGGGAGCCGTATCAACCGACCGGGCTGAAGCAAATGACTGGCTTCCGGCTGAAAGTGAATCTCCATAGCGGCTCGGATTCGAGCCACGGTCAGGACCTGGACTTCGTTCTGCCTTCGAACAATGGGCACCAGGTAGTCATGAAAGACTTTCAGAAGGAGCGGTCTTGGCTGCTGGGTGTCGACACAAATGGGCTGGTGAAAACAGGCGAACTTTTCCATTACCCCGAAGGATTCTTCATCCGTGCTGCAAGCCCTCAGATCTCGGACAACACGATCAGCTTCTGCCTCGGTGTGGATCGGATGTACGTACCGCAGGCTGACCTGAACAGCAGCACCAATCCACTGATCCGGTTGGATCGCTTGAATATTCGGTTTGCCGGCGAGAGTGGTGAGGTCGTTCGGTATGACTTCGGGACAGTTGATCCGATTCGGGTCACCGTGTCTGCGGAGGCCTTATGAACCAGCTCGCCGCGGCGACAAAGTCGGTTCTGCAATTTGAAGGTAAAGCACTGGCTTGCCCGTTCAGCAAACTGACTGCCAATGAGCTTCTGGAGTACATCCTAGGCTACTACGAAAGTTTGCACCCAAGCTTCATCCGCATCGAGTACCCGGTAGGCAAGGAGGAATTCCTCTACAACATCCTGAAGGATGGCTATGGGTTGGCACCAATTACCAGCTGGGGACCTGCCCAGGTGGAAGTATTGGTGGTCTCAGCCGAAGACCTGAAAGCAACCCCCAAAGACCAGTTGGATCATGACTCGTTCATGGAACAAGCGGCCTGGCGTCTCATCACCCGCACCTTTGCTGAAAAACTGTGAGGACCTCAGTGATCAAGCGACTTCTCCCCTTGCTTCTTGTAATTGCTGGCAGTGCCGAGGCAAGCCAGGCTCAAGTTTCTGTCATCGTGGGTTCCAATGAGCCGGAGGTGTTCATTGTGCCGTTCGACGGCCAAGCTCACGAACTGGACATCCGTGATTCTCATCGTTACCACGCTGCATTTGTCGACCCGGCGACGAAGCGCGAAATCTGCCGTGATGGTGAATACAAGACGGGGCTTGTGCTGAAGCTGCGTTCGCTTCCGATCGAAGGAACTGAACAGCCGATCGAGGTGTTAGGGATGGTTTCCTCTCTCAGCGCCATCAATGACGGCGCAAAACTCAAGTGCGGGACCAATCAGGAGGTCAAGCTGACGAACACCGCCTTGTCTGACACTGTTCGGTTGCAGCCCAACAAGACCAAGCCAATGGTCATAGACGGCAAATGGACCGTCCTGCTCAAAATGCAGCGGTGACCTGAACGGGAGGGAATCGAGATGACTTGGAGCTATTTACGTAGAGACTTCCTCCCTCCCCTGGCCATTTGCACGTTTTGTCGTCGGCCATTGCACAGTGAAAAGGGCATCGTCATCACCGATGAAGACGGTACCGAAGCATTCGCTGGCCCCAGCTGCGCTAAGAAGCATCTGGGGCAGCCGGAAGAGCGGCTGCTTGATGTATCTCGCCTGGCCCTACTGGTTGTGGCTGACGAACCAGCGCTGCACAACGAATCGGCCCCATCAACGGCATCTCCAACTCCAGAGATAGGGGCTGGAACATCATCAACGTCTAGGCCACAACGCCCTCCTCTCCCGCCCATAGACGAGGTAGTGCAATACGTTCGCCTCCGTTGTGAAGCAATGAACGGCTTCAAGTTCGCTGTATCGAAGGTGTTGAAGCTGGCTCACGACGAGTACAAACAAAGCGGAGAGATCGAAGATGATCTCCGCAAGCAGATCGGCGGCGCCATGCGTAACGCGGCGGCCAACAAATCGGTCCTGAGCCCAATCAACGTCAAACGCTGCATTGGCCTCAACCACTGGCTTGTGGAGGCCGTTCAGCACACGAGTAAGGATCGACGCGAGTTCCTGGAGCAGATGCAAGTGCATCTCCACCGCTTCTGGATGCTCACTCCAAAGCAGATGGCCGCTATTAATCGTTGGGGCCAGCACATCCGGAAGCGAATAGACGATTTCCCGCTCCTCGATGAGGAAGCGTTCTCAGGCGTCATCCTTCCCGAGTTCATGCAACGGAATCCATCCAGCCGCCGATAAGTTCAACCCTCCATATCGGTTTGGAAGTGGGGACATCAAGGCCCTAACCGCTAGGCCCTGCCTTGCGGAAAATAATTGCGGCCCGGTTCTGCCACACACCGATACCCCTGAAAGTTTGCCCATCGCAAACACACAGAGGCACTCACCATGACCGCCGTGATTCAGCATATCCCCACCCAAGACGCAGCCTCCGCAGAACAGGCCGATATGCAGTATGTAGCTGTTGCCCGCGTTCGCCGCAACCCTACAGTCGATCCCCGTAAGGGCCGGAACACCGCTCTCTATTCTCAGATCAAGGAGAGCATCCGTCAGCATGGGGTACAGCAACCGATCATCATCCGCCCGGTTGATGAACCCGAGTTCGACTATGAGGTAGTCGCAGGCAACACCCGCTGGCAGGCTTCCGTCGATCTGGAACTCCTGACAATCCCAGCGATCATCCGTGACCTCACTGAGGCTCAAGCACGGATCATCGCGGCCATCGAGAACATGCAACGTGCGGATTTGACCCCGATTGAAGAAGCACAGCATGCCGTTGTTGTACTGGCTGACTGCGGCAACGATCACACGGAGGTGATGAAGCTGCTCGGCTGGTCCCGTACCCGCCTCGATAGTCGGATCATGCTTTCCCGCGCCTGCCCGGAAGTCCGCGATGCTCTGCTACAAGGTCAAATCAAGATCGGCCACGCTGAATTGCTGTGCCGTCTGGTGGAAAGCGAGCAGGCACCCATCCTGGCCAAGATCATCGATCAGAATCTGACGGTTAAAGACACCCAGGACCGGCTCTTTACGATTGCCCGCGATATCTCGTCCGCTCGCTTCGACACCAAGGACTGCGCGTCGTGCCGCCACAACTCGGCTGCTTACGTGGACCTGTTCGATACCTCAGTAGCCGGTGCCAAATGCCAGAATGCCACCTGCTGGAACCAGAAAACTAGCCAACTGATCGAAGTCAAGCTCATCGAGGCCCGCGACGAGTTCGGGGTAGTGCATACCGACCTGACACTGCCAAAGGACGGCTATGTCCAACTGGAAGCGAAAGGGCCGAATGGCGTTGGTGATAGCCAGATCACAGCCTGCCTGTCCTGCTCCAACTATGGGGCCGTCGTGAGTACCACAACGGGTCACGAAGGGACCGTTGCAGGGGGCTACTGCTTCGACCGTAACTGCAACAAGGACATGCGAGAAGCCTACAAGGCCGCACTCGCAGAAGCGGCTGGGCAGCAAAGCCCCCATGAGCCGGCAAACAATCGCGCGACTGAACCGCTCTCCAAAACTGCCTCGGCCACCACTCCGGCATCGAAACAAGCTGCTGACAAGAGCAAGGACAAGCCTGCACAACCGCAGGCATTGAAGAAGTCCATCCGCCGTGAGGCATTCAACCTCTATGGCCAAATGGGTTCCAAGGCAGTTCAAGGCAATCGCAGGCTCGCCTTGGCCATCGCCATCGTCAGCATGTACCTGGAGATGCGCAGCAGCTTGCCTCACGAGCTGGCCAACCGGATCAAAAAGAAGCTGGGCATGCCTGAAGCCATGCTGGACAGCAGCCGCTGCAATGTGGAGGTGGAACTGGCAAAGCTGGAGGAATCCGAGTTGCTGGAACTGCTGACCAATCTCGCGTCCTGCACCACTTTCCGTAACGATAGCGCCGACTCTTTCGAGAAGTCGCTGCCGGGTAGCCAATCGATTGCCTACATCAAGCATGAAGGCATGAAGCCGGTTGAGCATTTCCAGATGAGCGTGAACTACCTCAAATCTCTGGTGAAAGCGGGAATTATCGCGGACTGCAAGCGCTCGGGATTCGAGGCGAAGTACAACGAGATTCATGGTGACAAGGCTTTCGCCAAGCTCTCGACCGAGAAAACAGACGCCCTGATCAAAGCGGTGCTGGAATTCAAAGAATTCTCTTGGGCCGGGTATCTCCCCGAAGCATTTGAGATTTCTGTTCAGGCCGGTTCTGGCACACGTCGCTCGGTCTAACAATAACCTCATCGAAACCAAGGAGCCGCCCAAATGCACACCTTCTTCACCGCTATCAGCCAGGCGCTGACCGACAGCAACAAACGTATCAACATCGACGTCTCCGGCCTCGAAGGAGGCCGTGTGAAAGTGGTGCTGAGTGCAAACATCGGCCCCACCCCTGCAAAGGCTTCCGAAGCCGAGATCAAACTGCGCGCAGCCATCGCCAAGCCGATGATGCTGTCGGGCACCCCGGAAGAAGTGGAAACCGCGCTGTTCGAGCGTGTCCGTAGTCATGCGGAAGTAGTGAACCACGGCATGTCCGCCCTGGACGAAATCCGCAAGCTGAGCGAGGCGGCAGTGCAAGCAGCGAAGCCTGCTCCTAGCGCACCCACCGCCGCGAAAGGGAACAGCGCTGCAGCAGAGGACGACAGCGACGATTCCGATCTGGAGAGTGGCTCTGAGCCGGCAACCAAGCCGTCCACCTCCCCTGCTCCGTCCCAAGCGGCGGCTCCCGCCCCCTTCGCCAATCTCGCTGAACGTTTCTGAGGAGCGACACGATGAGCATCGCAATCGTCACCCTGGACCGAGTGTTCCGTTATGCCGGGCGCGACTTGGACGATCCCGATCCGAGCATGGAGCCGAGCGACGTGCTGAAGCACTACAGCCGCCAGTTCCCACGACTGGTAGGCGCCAAGATTGTTGAACCTATCTCTGAGGGCGACCGCTATGTCTACGAATTCCGTGAAGCCAGCTTCGGAGACAAGGGCTAAGGACGCCCTCTCCACCCTCATGGCGTGGGCGGACGGAGATTCCTCCGCCCGCTCCGTCCCGACCAACCCCGACCACGATCTATCCAACGAACAGTTGAGGCGGCTATGGGCGCTCTTGAACTCTCCAGCTTCTCCCGGAACTATCAATTCCCAAGTTCCGCGCTGAGCCCTCTGGCTCTCCCGCAGGTCACCACGGCCATGCGGGAGGCCCATAGCCGCGCTTTTGGCGAATACAGCCACCTTGTAGATCGCAAGAGCCATGCTGCCTTCTGTCTTGATGCGTACGAAGGCGGCCTGATCGGTGACAAGGAGTTGGATTGGCTCAACGCCTATCCAAACGACTATGGTTTGCACCAGGTCACCAACGAGGTGATCGGGGCCATTGAATCCCGAATTGGGTTCTCAAAGGTCGGGCTGATTCCTGGGGTCAAGCGACGTACCAAGCTCATTGGAACCCCAGCGTACGAACTCCAACCCGCAGCGCAAACCACACTGGCGTGCATCGAAGCAGGACTCTTCACTGCTGAGTCGGTAGAGGACTTGGTCGCCCTCGGCCCCAACTGTGCCTACCACCTCATACAGAAGGTCGAGCAAAGCCTTGTTGATCTGGCTACTGCCGATTGCCCGGATGTAAAGGATTGGCTCTACCTCGGCGTTCAGGGGGCGAAGTTCATCATCAGTGCCAAGTATTTCAACCGGTACGAGTTGACCTTGCCAGCAGAGGGCTGCGAGGAATTCCGTGAGGTAGCAGTCTTCCTTTTCAAAGCACTGGACGCCATGTCCACGTACCTTGTTCATTTCCACACGCCATCCAGCTTCATGGGCGTTTACAGCTACGACAATCATGGGTTGGCGGACGCATATGGTGCGATCAAAGAACGCATTCAAAACTCCTCCCCGGAAGAATTGACCGCTTACCTGCTGGAGACACCAGAGGATCAATTCCCCTTTGAAGCATGGCCCTTGGGGATAGAAGGTGACGACCGCGATGAAGACTACATCGAGGGGGTCGCGTATCAGTTGAAAGAATTGGACAACCTGACTCGACGCACCCATTTCACCTTGACGCATGAGCAGGACTCCAACCACCCAGTCGAAATTCAAGAGCTGATTGAGCAGGTTCAGGATTCGATCAACGCTGGCAGCCCGTTCAAGCCTGTTCTGGAAGTGATCAAGGAAGCATTTGAGCTTTGCCATCGGTACGCAGTAGAGGGCAGCCGAGCAATCAGTGAGCATGACCTCCAGGGCTCAGCGGAGGAAGGGGTAGGTGTGTTCGAGACGCTGGTTGTGACGATTCATGGTGAGTACAGCTCGCTCGAAGATGAAGCCTGCAACGGCTTCGATGACCGGGTCAACGGTGTGGGCGATCTGCATTTGGCGCTTCCACTGGATGGAGAGCTTCTGGCACAGCAGACCGTGACGATACTGGACAAAACCAAGCAGTGCGTATCGCTGCTTAGCCGCCTCACCCAAGCTCTCTAAGGAACGAACATGCTCAGTGAAAAAGTCGAATGCCGCGCCATGCTCATCCATCGCCACGTCGAAACCCATCGACTGGATATCACCAGCCATGAGGTCCTGCCACTGGACGGGGGGAAAACCTTCACCCTTGGTGCTGGCCGAGCCTTTTCGAGCCTGGACAAGGAGGTGCTGATCGACCTCCTTCGTGAAGAAGAACCCAGCATTGAGTTCCTGCCTGAGAACCTGCTGGTGCGGGGCCGCAACAAATTGGTGTGGTACACCGCTCCCCAGGTGCTGGAAATCCCGTTCCGTGGCGAGATTATCAAAGCACCAATCCCCGGCCTCATTTACTTGGCTGGCGGTGTGCTGCGCTGCTATGCCTACAAAGGCAAGAGCCGTCCGACGCCGGAAACTGAACTGCACTTCGCTCCGCTGGGCAATACCTATAACAACGGCACATTCTGCTCCGGTAACGTCAATCTGCCGCGAGAAATCCTGATCGAGAACATCCCCACCTGGCAGCGTTTTGTCTTGGAGAGCACGAATACTCACGGCGGAGGGGTTACCCCCCTCAAGGGCATCAAGGACTTCAACGAGTTGGTGCAGTTCTACCGCGACCTTTCCGCCAAGCAAGCGAAGAAGTTCCCTGACCGTTGCCTCAAGCTGTCGGAAGTCAAAGGCAAGCCTCTGACCCTCAAAGCAGCAATCAATGGGGAGGGTTGAGTCATGGGGGCCGTTCAGAATTTGATCCCGGAAACCATCAGCTTCAAGACTCCAGACTCTTGGCTGTCGAGCGCACCACGAATTGTCGTCATCGGGGCTGGTGGGAACGGCAGCGAAGTAGTGGATTGCCTCGCCCAGTTCCATCACGCCATGATTTCGCTCGGGCACAAGCATGGCCTGCATGTCACCATCATCGACGACTCCGTTGTACGCGAACCGAATCTTGTACGTCAGCGCTTCTGGCCTTGCGACCTCGGCCAGTACAAAGCAATCAGTCTGGCCAATCGATACAACCTGCTGCTGGGGATGAAATGGGAGGGACTGCCCTATCGCTTCCCCTCTCGCGAAACTGATGACGCTATCCGCAATGCTGACCTCATCATTTCAGCAGTAGACCTACCCTCGGCCCGTGTGGCCATCGGCGCCTGCGAAGCGGTCAAACATAACTGCATGTGGCTCGACCTCGGGAATGGACACCGTCATGGTCAGGTGGTTTTTGGTGGTATCAACAAAGTCATGCGCGACCGTTTTCCGAATGTCCTCGATGCCTACCCGGAAATCCCCTCTTTGAAAGATGACCACACCAAATCTTGCTCAGCAGCCGAGTCTATTCGTACTCAGGACTGTCTTGTGAACCGTGCGGTGACCACGGCAGGGATGGGCATCGTGTGGGAGCTACTGCGCAATGGTGAAACGTCCAAGCATTGGCTTGTCCTGAACTTGGGCACAGGAGAGCAGATGAGTTACCCCTTCCCTCCTCCCGCACCGAAACAGCCGAAGGCAACAGGTAAGAAAGGGAAGGTTTCGAAACTCAGAAAAGTGTGAGCTGGTTGAGGGAGACATACATGGCCTCCAGCGCAGCCTGGGGTGTTACGTCGGCAGGCTGATCCGGGAGCGCGGCAAGTACCCGCTCCCGATATCCTGAGCGCAAATACGCCGTAGTACAGCGAGGGCAGATTGTGAACGTGTGAAGGTGGGGCAGGTCGCCAGTGTCCACGTAGGCAATCTCAGGGGAACCCTCCAGTTCATCCCCGCAGATTGCAGCTGAATTCACCGCAAGCACATCCGCCTGCACCGAGGCAATATGCACTCGGCCATCCAGGCAAACCAGGGCAATGGAACCGCCACCATTCAACACGTGCCACCTCTTTAACTGACTCCTCCCGAGTATATCGAGCAGATTCCAGCATTCCAGCGAAGGCCCTGGTCGGAACCTACTACTCGATGTTGAACCATACCAGCCAGTTCAGGGGCACCTGGCCCCCACTATTAGGGCGAACCAGGTGAAGAACTCATGCCAACCATACACTTCTACGACACAGTCACTGCCGGGCGCTCTCCAACCGAGGGCCAGGTTATTCGCTTTGACTCGGCGGTCTATCCAGCCCGAGGATCGGTAGACCTCTCAACTACCAACATCAAGCTCCGAGACGACGTATACCTCGATCCTGATGTTGTGATGAATAGTGACTTGGCCCTACTGGCGTTCGACCAGGGTTGCAGCGAAGTAGAGTGGGCAAGGAGGGTCTTCGCGGATTTCACCCGACCAAACACTCTCCATATAGCCTTTGGATCAACGACAAGGCACGATCCATTCATTCGAGCATCGTTTTACCGGAATCTGCTCCCGTACCCCTGCCTGGGCGTACCTGACACTGCCCACTTCCTCGATCTGGATGTACTACTTCGAGCAATTCTCCTGATCCGTCCAGGAGAATGCCCTTGGGATGTTGAGACGCTTACTGGTGGAGCAGCCGGCCTCTACCAGTTCCTCATGTGGGACGCGGGACTCGGCACTGAGAACCGGGCACTTCGGGTCAAAGAGGTTCTTTCCAAAATCTCGGAAGCGAGTCCGAAGCTTCTCCACCATGCCGTCACAGTCAGCTCTCCTTCCCAGATCAAGGCACTCTTGGGCCTTGATGGAGGTGAAGTCTGGGACCTGCGAAGTGTGAAGCCTGTGGTGATGGTCCACCCCTCGCTCCCCGACAATCGTGGAGCAATCCTCGCTATGCCAGTGGCAGCTGACGTGAGTTATCCCGACCTGATCTGCATGGTGGACTTAGAGGCTGACCTTTCAAGCTTATGCTCAGACTCCACGGAGTCACTCCAGCATTTGTCTAGGGCAAACAAAGGGGACCGCTCCGCGCCGCTTTTCCACATCAGTATGTCCCGAATTCCCTTCGTGGCCCCGCTGAGCGCAATTCGACCGGATGATGCTAAGCGCCTGGGCATCAATGTCTCCGCAGTGAAGGCGAACATCCAGCGCCTGACATCAGCGAAACACCTGGTGGGCAGATTGCGGGATGAACCAGTGCTGCAGCTAAACGCACAGCCCGCAGACGTTGACCACCGAATGTGGGCGGGTGATTTCCCTTCAACTGACCTCGACCTAATGCGCCAGCTGCATTCTTCGGGGTTCAAATCCTGGCAGGACCTCCTCTTAACTGGCACTGACCGCCGAATTCGGGATCTCGGAAACCGGATGCTTGGCAGGTACCAGCCTGACGCTCTATCGCCAAGCGACCGGGGAGTATGGCTGCGGCATGTGGATCAGAGAGTCCGGGGAGATTTCAGCGGTTCGTTTCGGCTGGAACAGCTCATGGAACGAGCGGAGGATATGTGTCAGCAGTACCCGACGGCAGCAGGTGTCCAGGGCTTTCGGGAACGACTTCATCGTTTGAAGGGGATGATCAATGATGGATATTGAAACACCGCCAGTCTTAGACCCATACGAGCTCAGACCGTTTCAGGGTTATATGTGCAGCGAAGGCCAGCAAGTGGAGACCTATCTCTCTCTCATGCACTTCATTGAGGCAGAGAAATTCCGCGGCTTGGACGAAGGCTACCGTCGGTACATCCTGAGTATCGAGGACCGCGATGACTTCATCCTCGAAACAGCAGGAATCACCCAAGGTGTCCGCCGACCGGACTGGGATGAGATCAAAGCACCAATGGTCCGCGCAGGGCTCTGGATGCAACTGGTACAGCACAAAGATTCAATGGTGCCGCTCGTAACACATCCGGGATGTGAGTGCCCTGTTGGCCTGGTCAATGAGGCGATTCAAGAGATATACGAGCGGCTTCATTCTGGCGATCCATTGCGGAAAGTCTTGCTCGCCGGAGACGATTCGCCTGATGCCCTGAGGAATTCGTCTTTCGACGAGGTGCTCGATCACATCTTCAACGTCCGACAGCCAGACGAAGTCATCGTCTCGGCGGATGGTGGGGTATCCATGCGATCTGCTGCGTATGCAGCACGACGCTACATTCCGCTGCGGTTTCTTCCTCGGGCCCAAAGCGCAGCGGAGTTTGCAGAGAACGCGATCAGCCAGGCCACCCATGTCTTTCTTCTGGGCCCCCATGGCCAAGCTTCCTTTGCTCAAGCAGCATACGATTTAGCATGCGAAACCGGTCTTGTTGCCCACCAGGTCGAGCTGCCAGCGTGAAGGCCCGGAATCTGGGAGTCATACTGTTCCCCATACTCATGGGAGGGTGCGCGGTTGAACAACCTCGCTGGGTAACGGATAGGCCCGCTGCGTACTGTTACAAAACTGCTGACAAGGTATGTCTTGCTGACCTGATTTCGGCCCACCTACAGAAAGCTCCTGGCGGTACGATTCGTGATGACGCTATGTGGAGAGCCGCCGCTGCGGTTCGAATTGCAGGAGCTCAGTTCCCAGAGACTCTGAAATCGCTTCAGTCCTCAGTAGAGGCGTTTTCCTGCACTGCCAAAGGGTTCTACTGGGAAGAAGCCTCCGCAGCAGTCCAAGAAGCTCAGCATGGACGATTTCGGAATGCACTATCCGCCGCCCAACAGATCGATGGGAAGGACGCCCGTACCTATGCCCTTTCGCTGATCGTGCAGATCTCTTCCGAGGCCAAGGATGACAAAGCCCTTGGTAAAGCCCTGGATGTATTAAGCAAAGACGATGAGCGAGCTTACATGGATGCCTTGCTTCTTCGGCTGCAGGTGTTACTCGCTCAGGGAGATCTGGAGCGATCCTCGGCTCTCCAGAACCACCTTCTTGCATTTTTCGCCAAAGACCCAGAGACAGGGGTTGAACCAGCTACAGAAATGGCAATCACCTATCTGTCGCAGGGGTTAAAACTCGATGCTCGGGATTTCCTGGTCAGGGCCGCTGATGGGATTCCAGGGGTGAGGTCTGCGGACAACCTGAAGCTGTTCAATCTTGTCGGCCAGGTCATCGATGGGTACCGCCCCATACCCGATGACTTCTACCAGTTCAGCTCTGATTCGGCACGTTTGCGGGCTTATCTGGTGGTGGCGCGGTACTACCGAAACACCGGGAATCGGGCGATGGTCACTTCTATGCTGGTCGACGCATCTCGCTTCACCCAAAAGGCAAGTTTCAAAGCCAATCGCACCGAGGTCGCAAGCCGGTTAGCTGACTTCCTCCGCGATTCGCACTAGACCTTTTTCCCCAGGAATTGTGCATAACTCGGCGGATAACTCTCTGTATTCCAGTCCGTAGCTGGCCTCTACACGTATGGGCGTTTTTCAGCCAGAAAGGACATGCTGTACTGGTTCTGGCACAGCCGCGCATCGCCGTAAATGGGAGCATCTTTCAGAAGGAGACTCCCATGAAGTTCACTGTCCAGGCTGCACCTTTAGCTGCCATTCTCAAACAGTGCGGTCGTGTCGCATCTAAGAAGGCCGGGGATATCAACGGCAATTTCCTGATCGATGTTCAGGATGGCCACCTCAATGTAACGGCGAACAATGGCCACCAGCAGATGAGCCTTCACCTGCAGGACCCAAGCCTGATCGTTCGTGAAGCTGGCTCTGTCTGCATCTCGGCATCCAAATTCGAACAAATCGTTTCGTCTCTTCCCGTAGATCGTGATGTGACTGTATCCGTGGGCGAGGAGAAAGCCACTGTCACCTGTGGACGCTCACGATTCAGCATCGCCACCCTACCTGCGTCTTCTTTCCCCAAGGCTTTGCATTCCGATGGCCAGGTCCAAACGGCACTGACTATCGAGTCGCATGCTTTGAGGGACGGCATCCGTGGTATCGCATTTTGCGTTGCCCGGAACGATGTGCGTCAGTACCTGAACGGGATGCTGTTCGAGGTCTCGGAAGGGAAGCTGACGCTCGTGGGCACCGACGGACACAGAATGGGCATGGTAGAACTCCAGATCGAGAAAAGCTCATCCATGAAGTTCATTCTGCCTGTTGCATGCCTTGAGGACGTTGCCAGTTTTGCCAGCCACGGCTACGTCACCATCACCCACTCTGGCAATCTGGTCAGTTTTACCGCAGTCAATGGGACCATGACCTCCCGCCTTGTCGACGGGGCCTTCCCTAACTACTGCGCTCTCATTGAGCGTGCAGAGACTGGTCAACTGATCAACTTGAACCGTGATGCGATTACGAGCGCTGTTGCTCGTGTCAGTCTCCTCTCGGATGGTAAGTCCCAGGCAGTCCGCCTCAAGTTTTGCCAACAAACGGTCGAGGT
Source organism: Pseudomonas sp. PsB (assembly GCF_043658375.1). Taxonomy (NCBI): domain Bacteria; kingdom Pseudomonadati; phylum Pseudomonadota; class Gammaproteobacteria; order Pseudomonadales; family Pseudomonadaceae; genus Pseudomonas; species Pseudomonas sp. PsB. The sequence continues at coordinate 141,761 of NZ_JBIGLU010000011.1, forward strand.
CGTCTCTGTGTCGAATGATGCCCTTTCAGAAGCCGAAGACCTGCTGCCGTGTGACTTCGATGCGGCCCCTTTCGATGTTGGGTTCAACAGTCGCTACGCACAGGAAGCTTTTAAAGCTGTATCCAGCACCGACCTGCAACTTTTTTATTCCGGCCCTGCTTCTGGCACGCTCATTAAGGCCAAAGACTGCCCCCATCAGAAATTCGTACTCATGCCGGTTCGCCTGTAAGGCGGACCTCTGAAGGGGCAAGAAATGAGCCACACCGACCGCTCTAACCTGACTGAAGGCACCAACACTAAGCTCGATTGCCGCATAGTCAACCAGGAGGCCCGAAAGGGCTTCCTGTTGCCTAACTCACTCCCGGCCCTGCCTTCTTTGGAAGGCCCCAAGGCTTTGCTTTCTCTGAGCCAGGAACAGTCCCTGGGCTACCGCATCATTCTTGGCCAACTCAGCCTGCTGAAAGCAATTTCGAGCGACACCAGCATTCTCCAAGGGCTGGTGACCGACATTTGGAACTCCATTGGCGAGAACGATAGCGTCGATAAGGCCGCCGCACTGATCTTCCAGGACGGAGCATGGGTTCGCGCGGGCTCAATTCCTGACAGTGAGTTTGCATCCATTCTTCGCAAGAAACTGAACACCATTCAGACCCTGATTGCGGAACTGAAAGCGTTCGCTCTTCCCGGCTTCGAGGACAATCTGTTCGTGGCAGCTGTCCGAGACGAAATCCAGAAGAAGGTTCTGGAGATCCTGCCCTACGACCTCATCCTCAACCGCGCGGCCGGAGAATTCCGAACCAAGTGCAAGGAGCTGTCCAGCCTCTGCAAAGGCCTGGTGAAGTACATCTCAGAGGAGGTTCGCCTTCCTCGTTCCAAGGTCGCAAGAATCATCAACGGGAAATGGACGTCACCCAAGCTGATGCCTGGTCTGATGCTCTCTGGGGGCTACGAGTTGAAACTATATCCTCAGAGAGAGTTGCGCCGGCTGCGCCAAGAGATCGTTGAAAAGCAGCGGGACATCCTTTCTGCGGCGTCGACTGCAGATATGCCGGCCGAGCAGCTGCTGGCCGCCTTGGAGGGATTCAACTCTGCCGAGCGGGTTGTTCACGAGACCGTAGGGTTCTTTGCCAATGCGAATATGCGCCTGGTTGACCAGATCGTCTCTGGGTATCGCTTTGCCACAGACCTCGAGCAAGTCCGTTCGGCAGCTCAACTGGGCCTCGTGAGAAGCATCTACCGGTACGCACCGGAGATGGGCTTCAAATTTTCGACACTGGGCATGACTTGGATTCGTCAAACGATCCTGCGTGACCTCACCCAACAGGAGCTGATCCGTTTGCCCGAAGGATCACATGGAGCCTTGAGCAAGCTTACAGCTGCTCTGAAGGAGCAACCGAATGCATCCAAAAAGCACCTGAGCAAGGTTTGTGGACTCTCGATGGATGACGTCGAGAATCTCCTCTACTTCGTGGGTGTAGGAAAGCCCATGTCTATTGACTCCACCTTCCAGGAGGGTGGCAGTTCAGAGGCGGAGGGGATGCACGATCTGCTCGCGGACTCGAACAACAGCTTTGTTGAGGAGGTGATGGAGGAGGATGCCGCCGGCTACATAACTGAGGTGCTCGGGGACGTTCTCAACCAGCGGGAACTGCAGGTAGTGGTTGCACGCTATGGTATTGGAGGAGCGGAAGCCCAGACTCTTGCGACCCTCTCCGAGATCATGGGTGTTTCGAAGGAGCGGGTACGTCAGATCGAATGTGAGGCGCTGAAAAAGCTGAGAGAAAGTGAGCACGCAGAATGCCTGCTGGAGATTTTGGAATGAGTAATTTGAGCCTGCCTCTGTACGGTGCTGAGATCGAGGCTTTTGGAGTTCTTGGCACCTTCATCGGCGCCGACTTGATGGATGATGGCGATCTCCACTTCACTCTGAAAATGCCGGAATCCAATGTGCGATTGGCCCACAGTTACGCGGTGGCCGAAGATCAGTTCTGCCTAGTCGTGGGAGCAAGTCTGATCCAGGTGTCGAAGAAGAACTGCGTATGGCGCAGCTCACCTGGCTTTGATGTGACTGATGATGAGGGATTCATTGCGTTTCGCGTCGATCGGCATGTACGTGCGGCGGTAACAGTAATGAAATTTCAACGAGCCATCTCTCGTCTCAATAGGATCTGAGCTCGATCGCGTTGCCTTACCGAAGCGGTATCCATCTCAAGGACGAGCTTGGCGTACTCGGCGACACCTTCGAAGTCACCGACAACCAGCAGCTGGTCTGCTAGCTGGAGGTTCATAGCTGCATCGTCACAATCCACCTCCGGCCTGGTGACGAGTACGGGCTCTTCCACATGTACTTCCGCTTTCGCCATCTCGATCACCCGTTCAGGCTCTGTAGGGGAAGCCTGAACCGGCGTAGCAGATACATGGGGAACCATGTTGATTTTCGGCTTTGCTGGAAGTGTTTCGTCCAGATGGTGGTTACTGCTATGCGCTTCTTCGCCAGCTGAAGCCTTCCCCGCGGCACTATTCAGTCGACCGATCCATAGGGCGGCTATGGCACCGAGAAGAAGCACTGATCCGATGACGCCCAAAATCTGAGATTCCACGTTTCTATCCTCATTTTCCTTGTCCTAATAGTGTCTCGAGGGTGCCTCTTTTTCGGTCACGCTGGTGGCACACCTGAACATCTCCAAAATGCGCATCATCAGCCACAGGAGTAGTTCTATGCGTGACAACGACGATGCGTTTCAGACAATCGAGGTACCGGTAAACCTCAACGGAACGGTGAAGGTGCGTGTGCCCAGTCACTGCCACCCAGAGGAAGTGGAAAAGCTGGCGCTGGAGCAGTTCAAAGCTCGACTCAACCAGCCAGTGACTTTTGGTGAGTCTGGCTACTGCTCCTATGAATTCCGCGGAGAGGCATGGAGCACTAGAGGCCAGGCCCGGGTAGGGAACCTTGAATTTGAGGTTCGCCATGACATGGCCTTGAACGTCTCTGGGGCCATGGTTGCTCTGGCACCTGCGGCAGGACAATTCGGGGCTGACAGGCTCCGAGCTCGACTCACAGCCTACGTATCCCGGGAAGCGGTCTACATCACGGGTCGTAAACCTGGTACCGACCTAGAGCATGTAATGGTGATGGTCGACATCCAGGACGGAGAACCGACGGTGAACGTGATGTCGCCAGACGGCGATGACCAGTTTGACGCTGACGGAAGCATGCCGATGGTCAGTGTGGGCTTCCCGGGTATGTGCTGGAACCTCAACTGAGGGGCACTCCCAACCCACTATTAGACCAAACCCTTGTTCTGTAGGTGAGTGAATTGGAAGTCTCCCGTCGACGCTTCGTGAAGATGTCGGCTGCAGCCAGCGCTGCAGCCGCCATTGGGTTTGGGGTGAAAACTCAGGAAGCAGCCGCGATGAGTGCCAGCATCGCCACTCTTCTTTTCATCGACCCCATCACCCTCGAGTACAAAATTTTCGGGCCATGCTGCCATTTCTGCCCAGACCATCTGATCGTCTCTCATTACCAGCCAGTAGCGTTGGTGGAAGTGATCAAAGGGGGTGGAGATACGGTACTCGGCCAACCCATTGGTGGCCCACTCAGTGTGGGCACGGACAACAACGATTACACATCGATGGCAGTCCGTATCTGGCAATTGCCGGACTGGGCGATCGACATCGCAATGGGCTATCAGTCGTGCAAGCTTTGTGGTGTTGATGCTGCTCGCACCACTAACTTTTCCCTGACCTCTAAATTCGACATGTGCGGTGCAGTGGCCAACCCTATCGTGTCAAAGGGCGTCAGTGCGTTCAATTCAGCCCTGCCGAACTGCTTCCCGAAGCTGCTCTACAGCACCGAGTTCGACCCGACTTGGAACACCGGATGTCGGGACATAGCAGCAGCAGAAGCCATTGCGGGAGTAATTTGCAATCCGCTCACTGGCTCATTCTCCATCCCTGGAATGGAGATCTGCATCGGACAATGGGGTGGTCTATATCCCCGGCAAATGGCTTCCCATAACGACAACGCGGCGATCGCTGCCGGAATTGCCGCATACCGAGCAATCCACCTCAGCGGCTTCACAATCGGCACCTTTCCCTTCAGCGCGGCCCTCTCTGTTGGGAAGCTGCAGCAAACTCAACCCTGGCCAACCGTCGGTTTCAAGGCCGGTAGCGCTCTCCTGGACACAGCCATGAGGCTATACCCCGTCTCCCTTGAGGAGCTGTATGCCTTCGTTTGGTGGACTCCTGTGGTCTGCTGCAAGGAGTACGAAGAGATCATGGGGGTTTGCTCCCCAACAATCTGCGGTTGAGGCGCTTCTGCCACATCCAGATATCCATAGATTGGTCTCAAGTGCCACATGAGGACCAATCTATGGACAGCTTCCAAATCACCACCTCTCCCCTTCTTCGCCAGTTCGCAACACGCCTCGACCCACGGACCATCCAGGTAACGACCAAGCTGGGCGTGGCAACGATTATTCGTGCTGATTTCGATCCAGTGTCCTTCCCAGCAGATGAAGATCTGCAGGAGGACTTTTTGCGCGATCTGATCAACCGGGCAAACCCTGGAGCTCTTGAGCTGCTCAATCAATCACTCGGCAAATGCCTTGGTGATCAAGCCAAAGCAATTCGACAAGTCTTGGGTTCTGGCACATCTGAAACCGGCCGAAATTGATCTCACGCATCCCGCGTCCACAGAACGGAGAAATTCCATGAATGAGCAACGGAACAAGGCCCTTCAGGCGGCACTGGGCCAGATCGAAAAACAATTCGGCAAGGGCGCTGTAATGCGCATGGGCGACCACGAGCGCCAGACCATTCCGGCAATCCCAACCGGCTCCATGGGGTTGGATATCGCCTTGGGCATCGGGGGCCTGCCGAAAGGTCGGATCGTAGAAATCTACGGCCCAGAATCCTCGGGCAAGACCACCCTGACCCTGTCGGTCATCGCCGAAGCCCAGCGGCAGGGCGCCACCTGCGCCTTCGTCGACGCCGAGCACGCGCTGGACCCGGATTACGCCGGCAAGCTGGGCGTCAACGTTGACGACCTGCTGGTCTCGCAGCCGGACACTGGCGAGCAGGCGCTGGAAATCACCGACATGCTGGTGCGCTCCAACGCGGTGGACGTGATCATCGTCGACTCCGTGGCGGCGCTGGTGCCCAAGGCCGAGATCGAAGGCGAGATGGGCGATGCCCACGTCGGCCTGCAGGATGCAGTATTAGCCACTGCGGCATAGTTTAGGTTCACTTAGGAGGTATCCCTTTCTCATTAGGGAAACGCCCTAAGCTAATCAGTAAGACCCGATTAATTATTAATTTAAATGGTCATCAAGAATGGATCAGGCAAAAAGCAAAGCGTTAGAAGCGGCTCTTTCTCAAATTGAGAAGCAGTTTGGTAAGGGTTCCATCATGCGGCTGGGCTCCGACCGCACTATGGATATAGATGTTATATCGACTGGCTCACTCGGCTTGGACATCGCCTTGGGGGTGGGTGGGTTGCCGCGCGGCCGTATCGTTGAAATCTATGGGCCGGAGTCTTCTGGTAAAACCACGCTTACGCTGTCGGTGATTGCTGAAGCGCAGCGTCAAGGTTTGACTTGTGCATTTGTCGATGCTGAGCACGCGCTTGATCCGATCTACGCAGCCAAGCTCGGCGTTAATATTGACGAACTCCTGTGCTCACAGCCTGACACTGGTGAGCAGGCACTTGAAATCGTAGACATCTTGACGCGTTCTGGGGCAGTCAATCTTATTGTCGTTGACTCTGTTGCTGCTCTTGTTCCGAAGGCTGAGATTGAAGGCGAAATCGGGGATTCCCATGTAGGTCTTGCCGCCCGAATGATGTCGCAGGCGATGAGGAAGATCACTGGTAACCTGAAGAACTCCAATACTATGTGTATCTTCATTAACCAGATTCGTATGAAGATCGGTGTAATGTTTGGCAACCCGGAAACCACCACCGGCGGTAACGCCCTGAAGTTCTACGCCTCGGTGCGCCTGGACATCCGTCGTACCGGCGCGGTCAAGGAAGGCGAGGAAGTGGTGGGCAGCGAAACCCGTGTGAAAGTGGTCAAGAACAAAGTTGCTGCTCCATTCAGGCAAGCAGAGTTCCAGATCGTTTACGGTCAGGGTATTAGCAAGGCGGGTGAGATCGTTGACCTCGCTGTTGCTAACAACTTTGTTGAAAAGTCAGGCGCTTGGTACTCCTTCGAAGGTAACAAGATCGGCCAAGGTAAGGCCAATACCATGAAATGGCTGTTGGAAAACAAACCTACTATGGACAAGCTGGAAGGTATGATTCGCGAAAAGTTGATGTCTAAGCCTCAGGCTGAAACCTCTGCACGTCTCGCAACCCAAGAAGAACTGGCTGACGACTATTGATATCTCGTGGCGGTCTAAGGTCGATGCTGACAATCGATAGTTAAGTTTCTACCCCATATAAAGCCTAGGGATGGTCTGAAGTAGAGCATGCCCTCAACCGTCATCCGTAGATCTGGCTTGTGGTAAACGCTTGTTGAAGCAGAATTTTTTCCATCTTCGACCAAAGCTCGTCACTGAGCATCGATCGGGGCATTGCAAACCCGCAGGGTTACTGGTGTAGGAACCTCGATTCTGCGGGTTTGCTCTTCTTCCTCAATGCCCCCGCCGCAAAACGTCAACAGCCCCTAGGAGCCTGTCGGACTTTCTGACTCTTCCTTGCGTTGAAAGTATTCGTGACAATCGGGGCCCTGCCACTGAGAGTCCTTGCCGATGAGCCGTTTCGTCCCCGCTGACCGAGACACTGCGTACCTGCTGTCGCCCTCGGTGGACGAATGGCTGCCGGCTGATCACCTGGCACGGTTCGTGGTCGAGGTCATCGAGCAACTCGATCTGAGCGAGCTGACCGGCCAGTACGCCGGCCGGGGTTCGGCCGTGCTCCTGGGGCTGCTGATCTACGGCTACGCCAACGGCATGCACTCCAGCCGCAAGATCGAACGCGCGACCTATGACTCGGTGGCGTTTCGCTATGTGGCGGCCAACACGCATCCTGATCACGACACCCTGGCCACGTTCCGCCGGCGCTTCCTGAAAGAGGTCGAGTCGCTGTTCGTCCAGGTGCTGATGCTGGCGCGCGAGATGAAGCTGCTCAAGCTGGGTCATATTGCGCTCGACGGCACAAAGATCCAGGCCAACGCCAGTAAGCACAAAGCCTTGTCCTGGGCGCACGCCAACAAGATCGAGGCGCAGTTACGCCAGGAAGTCCAGCAGTTGCTGGCGCTGACCGAGAGCAGCGACCGTAGCGCCATCCCCGATGGCATGGAGGTGCCGGCGGAGAACATCAAGCGCTTGCATGTGCTGCGCGCGATGTGACACGGCCAAAAAGTACGCCCCGGCGGTTGCCCAAGCAGTCGCTCGGGTGTGCTGACACACCGTCCCAGGGCCGTGCCAACCAACTCGGATGCCTGAACGGAACAGCCTCGCACCCAAAAACTCCCTGATCCCGCCCTGGCGGTCCTTGCCGAGTTAAGTCCTACAGGCTCCTAGGTTCAGTTGCATCATGGCTCTCCTGTTCCGTCTGGCGCAGCAACCCGTTTGATCCGGCATGGACGTTTTACCTTGAGCGCCGAAGAGCGCGTCGTCTGGTAGCCCGGTCGTATTCAGGCTGTTGGAAGGCTCGAGCCGTATGAGGGGAGACTCTCAAGTACGGTTCTCAGGGGAGGCAGGAGTGGTAACACCCCTGCTTTACCCGACTGAAGGTCCACATCGGTGCCGATGCCGAGTCCGTCTTGGTGCATAGCGTGGTGGGTACGGCGGCCAACATGGCCGATGTCACCCACGTCGACCAACTGCTGCACGGCGAGGAGAACGTGGTCTGTGCCGACGCCGGTTATACCGGAGTGGAGTAGCGGCCCGAGCATGATGGACGTGCGGTCATCTGGCAGATCGCGGCGCGGCGTAGCACCTACAAGAAGCTGAGCAAGCGCAGCGCCCTGTACAAGGCCAGGCGCAAGATCGAGAAGGCCAAGGCTCAGGTGCGTGCCAAGGTTGAGCACCCGTTCCGCGTGATCAAGCGGCAGTTTGGCTACACCAAGATGCGTTTCCGGGGGCTGGTGAAGAACACCGCACAACTGGTGACGCTGATCGCCCTGTCCAACCTGTGGATGGCCCGCCGACATTTGCTGACGAATGCAGGAGAGGTGCGGCTGTAATGCAGGAAATGGCTGCCGCGAGCTACTCGCGACGGCTGAAAGCACCGAAATGAGCGAGCTATCTGGTCGATTTTGACCCGGTGCCCGTCTTCAAAATCGGCGAAGGCCGAAGTCGGCCAGAAATAGCGGCCTACTTCAGACCTTCCCTAGTAAATATTTTGCACCACCGATCATGCCGACTACACTTAAGTGTAGTTTTAATATTTAACACCGTAACCTATGGTGAAAATTTCCAGTCAGCTGGCGCGAGAATAGCATAATGAAAATAATAATAAATAATGATTTCCCGGTCGCTAAGGTCGGAGCGGATCAAATTACGACTCTAGTAAGTGCCAAAGTTCATAGTTGCATATATCGGCCAAGATTGAGTATCGCGGATGGAGCCGCTCCCAGAGTATGCCTTTACAGAGCCCCACCTGGATATGGGAAAACCGTTGCTCTTGCGTTCGAGTGGCTACGCCACAGAACAGCCGGACGTCCTGCAGTGTGGCTTTCTTTAAGAGCCAGTTCTTACAGTGAATTTGATATCTGCGCAGAGATTATTGAGCAGCTTGAAACTTTCGAAATGGTAAAATTCAGCCGTGTGAGAGAGGGTGTGAGCAAGCCTGCGCTCTTGCGAGACCTTGCATCTAGTCTTTGGCAGAGCACCTCGAATAACGAGATAGAAACGCTAGTTTGTTTGGATAATATTAATCATGACTTAGACTTGCCGTTGTTGCACGCACTTATGGAGTTTATGTTAAATACACCAAAAAATATCAGGTTTGCAGTTGCAGGCAATACAATAAAAGGGTTCTCGCAGCTTAAACTTGCAGGCGCTATGCGGGAGTACACCGAGAAAGACTTGGCCTTTAGCGCAGAAGAGGCGGTGGCGTTAGCGGAGGCAGAGTCTGTTCTTGGAGTTCCTGAAGAACAGATAGAGACCTTGGTGCAAGAAGTTGAGGGGTGGCCTGCTCTTGTAGTTTTTTTGTTAAAGCGTGAGTTGCCGGCCAAGCATATTTCAGCAGTAGTTGAAGTAGACAATTACTTTAGGGATGAAATATTTGAGGCGATTCCCGAGCGCTATCGTGTTTTTCTTGCAAATTCTTCATTGCTCGATTTCGTGACGCCTGATCAATACAATTATGTATTCAAATGCGTCAATGGGGTCTCATGTATTAAGTATTTAAGCACTAATTACATGTTGCTTCGCCATGTGAGCGGTGAGCCAGCGCAGTTTACACTGCATCCAGTACTGCGTAATTTTCTACGAGAAATTACTTGGACTGAAAATCCTGCTAAAAGATCCTACCTGCTTAAGCGTGCAGCTTTCTGGCATTGGCGTAGAGGTGAATACCAGTATGCAATACGAATATCCCTACGGGCGAATGACTGTCGCTGGGCAGTCAGCATGTCTGAGAGAATAATTTTAGATTTGTCATTTCGTCAGGGCGAAATAGATGCGCTGAGACAGTGGCTGTTAGAGCTGCCGAAGCAGGCCTGGCACAAAAAACCCATAGTGCTTATTAGTTACGCGTGGGTATTGTATTTCAGTCAGCAAGGCGCGCGAGCAGAGAAGTTAATTAAAGACCTATCTTCACAATCCGATAAAAAAAATAAATGGCAAGAAAAGGAATGGCTGCAGCTTGTGCTTGCAATAGGTAAAGCAACGAAAGATGAAATGCTTTCGAGTGAGGAGCTCTGTAATAAGTGGATTAGTTTATTTGGGGATTCAAACGCAGTTGGAAAAGGGGCCGCGCTAACCTGTTTGGCTTTTATTTTTGCCAGTGAGTATAGATTTGCAGAGTTGGAGAAGGTGCTGGCTCAGGCCCAAGCCGTGAATAAATTTGCAAAACAAAATTTTGCTTTTGGTTGGCTGTATGTCGCGAGGTTTCAACAAGCCCTAGCAAGCGGAAAAATGGGCTGGGCGAGGCAGATTATAACTCAAGCACGCACAGACAGTCGCGCGCAGATGATGGAATCCGAGTTTACTTCGAAAATGTTTGACGCTCTAGAGCTTGAGTTACATTATGAATTGCGCTGCTTGGACACCTCAGAAGAAAAGCTCTCCAAAATTTTAGAGTTCATTTCCAATCACGGGGTGACAGACGTGTTTTTTTCCGTATGCCGTGCTGTGTCAGCTTGGCGGCTTGGAAGGAGTGACCTAAATGGCTCCATTGAGATATTGGAGTGGGCGAAGGCGCATGCGGTTGAAAAAAATCTACCAAGATTGGAAGTTATGAGCCAAATTGAGATCTATCAGCGCTTAGTCTGTCAAGGCATAACGGGCATAAATAATTTAAAAACTCTTGAAGATCATAAGATTTTCTCCGGACAGCACTCAGCCCCCCTAAAAGCACGCCTGCTGCTTGTTCAATCACTAGTGCTTTCCCGAGATCGGAACTTTCATAGTGCCGCGCACAGAGCGTTATTGGCTATTCAGCAAGCCCGTAAAATTAACGCGGGCCAGCTGGAAGTCCGTGGATTATTGTGTTTGGCCGGAGCGCAGGCAGGTGCCGGTGATTTAAAAAAGGCTCAGCTTAACATTGTTTATGCAGTGGAGATAGCAAAACAGCTTCAATGCTTTCAAACAGTTCTTGATGAAGTATGTTTAATTGAGCGAATAATACCGGCTTCATGTGAAGCCTTCACAGCAGTTAATTTAGATCAAGCGATTGGGGCTTTTAGTCTTCCGCGAATAGTTGAGATTGGAAAGTCCGCAGAGAATAAAGCTGACGCTTTATTGACACGGAAGCAGATTGCTGTCTTGAGGCTTGTAAAAGAGGGGTGCTCAAACAAACAAATAGCAACAAATATGCATGTCACCGAAGATGCTATAAAGTGGCATATGAGGAAAATATTTGCCACCTTGAATGTAGTGAATCGCACGCAAGCAACAATTGAAGCTGAGCGTCAAGGAATTATCTAAAATAATCGGCATTAAGTGATATAGTGAAAAGTATACCGGAGAGAGAATTATGGCAATCGTTGTTGTTGGCGCTGGTACAGCTGGAGTAAATGCTGCGTTCTGGCTTCGTCAATATGGTTATAAAGGGGAAATTAGGATTTTTAGCAGGGAGTCTGTGGCGCCTTATCAGCGGCCTCCTCTATCCAAGGCTTTTCTGACAAGTGAGATTGCAGAATCCGCAGTGCCATTAAAGCCAGAAGGTTTTTATACGAATAACAATATTACCATTTCGTTAAATACACCGATTGTATCAATCGACGTGGGGCGTAAGATAGTTTCTTCTAAAGATGGAAAAGAATACGCGTATGAAAAATTGATTCTTGCAACAGGTGCTAGCGCACGTAGGTTAACCTGCGAGGGGTCTGAACTGTCTGGGGTCTGCTATTTACGCAGTATGGAAGACGCCAAAAATTTACGTAGGAAACTTGTGGAGAGTGCGTCTGTTGTTGTGTTGGGCGGCGGAGTAATCGGGCTTGAAGTCGCCTCAGCTGCGGTGGGCTTAGGGAAGAGGGTCACAGTGATAGAAGCCGCCCCGCGTGTAATGGCGCGCGTGGTTACGCCGGCAGCAGCAAACTTAGTCAGAGCCCGCCTGGAGGCTGAAGGAATTGAGTTCAAGCTGAATGCGAAATTAACGTCTATAAAGGGCAGGAATGGCCATGTTGAACAATGCGTACTTGAAAGTGGAGAAGAAATTCAGGCGGATCTGATTGTAGTTGGAATCGGTGCTATCCCAGAGCTAGAGCTGGCAACTGAGGCGGCCCTTGAAGTGAGTAATGGTGTTGTGGTCGATGATCAGATGTGTACATCGGATACAAGTATATATGCAATCGGCGACTGCGCAATGGCTAGAAATCCTTTTTGGGGAACGATGGTACGTTTAGAGACAATTCATAATGCGGTTACACACGCTCAAATTGTCGCAAGTAGCATCTGTGGCACATCAACACCAGCACCAACCCCACCACGGTTCTGGTCTGATCTTAAAGGGATGGCGCTGCAAGGACTTGGTGCTCTAAAGGACTACGATAAACTCGTTGTTGCAATTAATAACGAAACTCTTGAACTAGAAGTCCTTGCGTACAAGCAGGAGCGACTGATTGCAACTGAGACAATAAATTTGCCTAAACGTCAAGGTGCGCTTGCAGGGAGTATAAAATTACCTGATTAGCAATGATGCTCAGCCACTCGAACCAACGGTCGCGATAGGGACGGCAGTTACCTGCCGCCCCCCGCACTCCGTACGTGCGGAACTACCGCGTAAAATGTGGCCCAGGCTGTTATGTGGCGCTTGGGCGGGGAAGTATTGCCATATTTGGTGATGACCGTTTTCTACGCCACATAAATCGGTGGTGGCTATGGTGGGATTTCCCTTGCTGAAATGGGAGATCCGATCATGTTCGAGCTCTTATTCAAATACACTGCTGTGTTGGCGGTAAGCGTTCCATAAGCTCCACCTTCAACTGAGCTATCCGTTTCTGGACGCTGGGCGCCCTGTTTTCCCCAGTGGGGCCCCGCCATGATGCGTCCCGACACCAAGGTGCAGAAGGTCTGCCTGTATCCAAAGCCCGTCGACTTCCGCAAATCCATCAACGGCCTGCCGTTGCTGTTCGTGTTCCTCAATCGCACCCGTAGCCAGGACAAGATCCTCTACTGGGAGCGAAAAGGTTTCTGCCTCTGGCTCAAGCGCTTGGAAGCCGAGCGCTTCAAGACCAAGCACAATGCCGGCGATACGCGCGCCGATCTGGACCTGAAGCGCCAGGTGCACGCCCAGGTTTTTCCGGAAGCCTTGTCACCGCTGGCCGCAGGCGGTACCCGGGCTGGTGTCGATGTGGTCGAATGGCTGCGGCGGTTGTGACGAAGTTATGTGGAGTTGCCGAGACTGAAGCTGGCGTCACATCAGAGGTCGAACTGCATTTACTCCACATAACTGGCCGCTACACATAAATCGAGTAATGTTGAGCTCAACATTACTCGATGACTGGGGCCTGGCCCCGTTCAACGCCGAACAACGGCGCGACATGCTTGAACTGTTGGACGACCGCTACGGCCAGCGCTCAACCATCGTGACCAGCCAGATGCCGGTGGACAGTTGGCACGAATTGATCGGCGATCCGACCTTGGCCGATGCCATCCTCGACCGCCTGGTTCACAACGCTTACCGGATCAATCTCAAGGGCGAATCAATGCGCAAGCGGGCGAAGAAATTGATGACGCTGGGCACCTCAGACTAACAATGCCAACTCTGCGTCGCTGCGCTCCGACTGCCTGTCCGAATGATCGTGGAACAGGTGTCCGGATCAGCGTGGGCTGAATGTCCGAATGGCGTGGAATCCACAGGAGAGGTGCGCCTGTAATGGGGGAAATGGGCGCTGCGAGGTTATCGCGGCGGTTAAAAACTCTCTGTTTCACATAAACTAACTTTCCGGACAGCCAACTAGTCACCCCCCAAAACGAGCGCGGACAGAGCCAGAATTAATACAACTTAAATACCTTTGCTGCTCTTCCCAAATCACCAGCCAACTTAACTAAATACTGATTATTGGTATCACCTAAAACTATACTAAGTATACTAGATTAGGGGTGTAACCTAGCTCCACCCTCCCCTTAGAAAT